>NZ_JBGLQX010000028.1:0-48874 GCF_041403065.1 Aeromonas sp. S16(2024)
GCGCACCTTGTCGCGAATAAAGTCAAAAGAGATGAACTTGTCGATTTTGCGCAGGAGGTGGTCTTGGGGGACAAGTTCTTCGAGAGTGACCATCTCGATCTCAAGTTGCTGAGGTGTGGGTTCTCTGAGCATGGTGCAGTCCATTTATTGACCATGCAGCAATTAGATCAAACCCCGAGATCGGCGTCCAGGGGTTTGTCATCAGTCTGAAGCCGACTCCCTGGAGTCGGCTTTTTTTATTCGCTCCTTCGTACACAGGCGAGCCCTCAGCGGGCCTGCGGATCCTCCATCCCCTCCACTTCTTCCACCTCGGGCGATGCGGGCGTAGCAAAGTTCGCGGGCACCGTCTCCCCTTCCGGATCCCTTATCGGCTCCAGCTCGGCCAGGGAAGTGGGCGCCCGCGGCCGCCCAGATAGCCCGCCAGCAGGGTATTGAACATGCCGTGACCCAGAACGAAGCTCACCAGGCCGGTCAGGGCCTTGTGAGTGTTATGGCACACCTCCTCGTGGCAAGCAGACATGGTCGCGCCCGTTTCTTGGCCGGCTTAACCCGATAGTCCCGGCCCTGTCGGGCTATTCTTAACGGGATCCCATCAAGGAGGTCGTCAAAATGAGACTCATGCTGTTGTTGGCAGCCCTGCTCTTCGCCGGGAGCGCCATCGCCTTCCACTGTCCCATGGACATGAAGAGGATTGATGATGCCCTGGCCACGAACCCCGCCCTCAGCGCCGAGAAACTGGCCGAGGTGAAGCAGCTCAGGGCCGAAGGAGAGACCCTGCATAACGCGGGTAAACATCAGGAATCCGTCGATACCCTGGCCAAGGCCATGGCCATCCTGGGCATAGACCAGGGCTAAGGTCACAGGACCCCCTCGCGACTGTCTGCGTCGCAGCGCACCCAAACGAGGTACCCGTGAAATAACAAAGGCCCTCGCCGTGAATGACGAGGGCCTTGTCATGTCGGGAAGCCTGCCCCAGTCAGGCCGATACCCGGCCACTGTAGACCAGGGTGCAATAGTTGAAAGATACCCTGCCGCCCACCGCATGGCGGCCAAACTCGCGGCGGATGAGCGCCGTCATCTGCTCATGGGCCGGGGTGCCGACGGCGGGGGCATAGGAGGAAGAGTTGAGCCGCCCCAGCACGCCGTCCAGATCGAACAGCTGGTGGTTCTCGAAGCGATCGAGCCGATACTCACCCTCGAAGAAAGCACGAAAGTCGTGCTCGCCGAGGTTGCGATGATTGACCTCCTCGTAATCCCCCGAATAGGCGTGCAACCCCTCCTCATAGGCCTTGAGAAACGGGGTGTCGGTCAGCCTGTCATTCCAGATGAGGGCGACCCGGCCACCGGGTCTGAGCAGGCGCTGGCACTCCTGCCGAAAGGCCGCGCGATCGAACCAGTGAAACGCCTGGGCGACAGTGACCAGATCCACCGAGCCCGCCGGCAGCCCGGTGGCCTCCGCACTGCCGTGGGACCAGCCGATATTGCCCACATCCGCCAGCAGTCGTCTGGCGGCGGCGCGCATCTCATCATTGGGCTCCACCGCCCAGACCCGCGCCACCCGGGGCGCGAGCAGGGCAGTCAGGATGCCGGTGCCCGCCCCTATGTCGGCCACCTGGGCCTCGGGCCCCATGGCAAGCTGCTGGGCCAGAAAGTCCAGCATGGCCGCCGGATAACCGGGGCGGTACTTCACATAAGCCTCGACCCGGGTCGAGAATCGCTGGGTACTGTCCATCGCGCACACCTCTCTTGTCAGTGACGGGCGCCATTGCCCGCATCCCGTTGCCCTGGCTGTCGCTCAACACGCCAAACCGGGTGATCCGGATCCCTATGCCACTACACTTGACGACATCATGCAACTCCCCGGCTGGTAACAGACGGGTCCAGGAGCCACCAGATGATGACAACCGCAAAGAACAGGATCTGCCTCTGGTATGACGGGGATGCCGAGGAGGCGGCACGGTTTTACGCAAGCCTCTTCCCCGACTCCGCCGTCGACGCCGTGCACCGCGCCCCGGCCGACTACCCCGCCGGCAAGCAAGGGGATGTGCTGACGGTCGAGTTCAGGGTGATGGGGATCCCCTGCCTCGGGCTCAACGGCGGCCCCGAGGTCAGCCACAGCTGGACCTTCTCGTTCCAGGTCGCCACCCAGACCCAGGCCGAGACGGATCACTACTGGCACGCCATCATCGAGAGCGGCGGCCAGGGGAGCGAATGCGGCTGGTGCCAGGACAAGTGGGGCATCTCCTGGCAGATCACCCCCTCGCCCTCACCGAGGCGATCACAGATCCCGAGGCCGAGGCTAAACGGCCGTTTGGGGACGCCAGAAACAACAAGGCCACCCCAGCGGGTGGCCTTGTGCTTATGGGTTGTCAGCCCTTCCGCGCGCCGTGATTACTTGGCGTAATCCTCGGTCGGAACGCAGGAGCAGAACAGGTTGCGATCGCCGTAGACGTCGTCGATGCGGTTCACCGAGGGCCACAGCTTGCTGGCGCGCACGGCGTCGGACGGGAAGACCGCCTCGGCGCGGGTGTAACCGCGGCTCCACTGCTCGTCCATGACGTCATCCTGGGTGTGCGGCGCATGGACCAGGGGGTTGTCGGTCAGGCTCCAGTGGCCGTCCTGCACCCGGGCTATCTCGGCACGGATGGCGGTCATGGCCTCCACGAAGCGATCCAGCTCGCGCTTGGATTCGGATTCGGTCGGCTCGACCATCAGGGTACCCGCCACCGGGAAGCTCATGGTCGGCGCGTGGAAGCCGTAGTCCATCAGGCGCTTGGCCACGTCCATCTCGCTGATGCCGGAGGCCTCCTTGAGCGGGCGGATGTCCAGGATGCACTCGTGGGCCACCCGGCCGTTGCGCCCGGTGTAGAGCACGGGGAAGGACTCGCCGAGCTTCTTGGCCAGGTAGTTGGCGTTGAGGATGGCGACCTGGGTGGATTTCTTGAGCCCCTCGTCACCCAGCATGGCGATGTACATCCAGCTGATGGGCAAAATGCTGGCCGAACCGAAGGGTGCGGCAGACACGGCGCCGTTGTCACGGCTCTCTTTCTCTGTCTTGACCACCGCATGACCGGCCACGAAGGGGGCCAGGTGCTGCTTCACGCCTATGGGGCCCATGCCCGGGCCGCCACCGCCATGGGGAATGGCGAAGGTCTTGTGCAGGTTGAGGTGGGAGACGTCAGCACCGATAAAGCCAGGCGCCGTCAGCCCGACCTGGGCGTTCATGTTGGCGCCGTCCAGGTAGACCTGACCGCCATACTGGTGAACGATGTCGCACACCTCCTTGATGGTCTCCTCGTACACCCCGTGGGTGGAGGGGTAGGTCACCATCAGGCAGGAGAGCTGGTCCCCCACCTCCGCAGCCTTGGCACGCAGATCGTCCAGATCCACGTTGCCAGCCTTGTCGCAGGCGGTAACGATGACCTTGAGGCCCGCCATCTGGGCGGAGGCCGGGTTGGTGCCGTGAGCAGAGGCCGGGATCAGGCAGACATCGCGATGCCCCTCGCCACGGGACTCATGGTACTTCTTGATGGCGAGCAGACCCGCGTACTCCCCCTGGGCGCCGGAGTTCGGCTGCATGCAGACGGCGTCATAACCTGTCACCTTCACCAGCCAGTCTTCCAGGTCTGCCAGCAGCAGCTGGTAGCCCTGGGTCTGCTTGAGCGGCGCGAAGGGGTGCAGCTTGCCGAACTCGGGCCAGGTCACCGGGATCATCTCGGCGGTGGCGTTGAGCTTCATGGTGCAGGAGCCGAGGGAGATCATGGCGTAGTTCAGGGCCAGATCTTTCGCTTCGAGACGGTGGATGTAGCGCAGCATCTCGGTCTCGGAGTGGTACTTGTTGAACACCTCGTGGGTCAGCACGGCGTCGGTGCGCAGCAGATCCTGCGGGATGGCCTGATGGCCCTGAGCCGCCTTGTCGAGGGCCTCCACATCCAGGCCGTGGCCTTGGCCGAGGAACAGATCAAACAGCTCGGCCACGTCGCCACGGGTGGTGGTCTCGGAGAGGGACACACCGACCGCGCCGTCCAGATCCGCGCGCAGGTTGATGCCCAGCCCCTCGGCACGGGCGATCAGCTCTGATTTGCCTGCGGTCAGGACTGTGAGGGTGTCGAACCAGCTGTCGTGCTTGAGGGCCAGGCCCTTGGCCTTGAGGCCGAGCGCCAGGATGCTGGTCAGGCGATGAACGCGGGAGGCGATGGTTTTCAGCCCCACCGGGCCGTGGTAGACGGCATAGAAGCTCGCCATGTTGGCCAGCAGCACCTGGGCGGTACAGATGTTGGAGTTCGCCTTCTCGCGGCGGATATGCTGCTCGCGGGTCTGCATCGCCATGCGCAGGGCATTCTTGCCACGGGCATCCTTGGAGACGCCTATGATGCGGCCCGGCATGGAGCGCTTGTAGGCATCGCGGGTGGCGAAGAAGGCCGCGTGAGGGCCACCGTAACCCATGGGCACGCCGAAGCGCTGGGCAGAGCCGAACACCACGTCGGCACCCAGTTCACCCGGAGATTTGAGCAGCAGCAGGGAGAGCATGTCGGTCCCGACGCAGGCCAGCCCCTTCTGGGCCTGGACGGCGGCGATCAGGGAACGCAGATCGGTCACCTGGCCTGTGGTGCCCGGGTACTGGAACATGGCACCGAACACCTCTTCGCTCACCGCGTCAGAGGCGGGGCCCACGGCCACGTCGAAACCGAAGTGCACCGCTCGCTCCTTGACCACGTCGATCACCTGGGGGTGTACGTCGTCGGCCACGAAGAAGAGGTTGGACTTGGACTTGGCCATGCGCTTGGCCAGCGCCATGGCTTCGGCGGCGGCGGTGGCTTCATCGAGCAGGGAGGCGCTCGCCAGATCCATGCCGGTCAAGTCCAGGGTGAGCTGCTGGAAGTTCAGCAGCGCCTCGAGACGGCCCTGGGCCAGCTCCGGCTGATAGGGGGTGTAGGCGGTGTACCAGCCCGGGTTTTCCAGCACGTTGCGCAAGATGACGTGGGGCACGTGGGTGTCGTGATAGCCCATGCCGATGTAGCTCTTGGCGATCTGGTTCTTGGCGGCATAGCCCTTGAGCTTGGCCAGGGCCTCCACTTCGGTCATGGGGGCGCCGATGCCGAGCGGGCCCGGGCGACGGATGGCGGCAGGGACAGTCTGCTCAATCAGATCGTCCAGGCTCTCGGCCCCCACGGTGGCGAGCAGGGCCCGCACTTCTTCCTCACCCGGGCCGATGTGACGGCGGATGAAATCGGTTTTTTGCTCGAGTTCAAACAGTGACTGGGTCATTTCCCTATTTCCTGGTATTAAGTCCTGATAACCAAGACCTGATGTTCCTGATAGCCGGCGGAAACCGGCTCCACTCATGTTCTGTGTCCGCCGCAGGCAGACGGGGAATGCGGCAAGGGCATCCCGAAGGCGCAAAGGCTGCACCCTTCCTGCAACCTCCATGGCCGCAGGATGGCAGTCATACAAGAGGGCCCTGCTGTGTTGGCAGGGCCCGGGGGCATTACTCTTCGTCCACCACGTTCTGGTAGCCTTCGGCATCCAGCAGGTTGGCGAGCTCGCCCGCGTCGTCCAGCTTGATGCGGAACAGCCAGCCGGCGCCGTAGGGGTCGGAGTTGACCAGCTCTGGGCTGCCTTCCAGCTCTTCGTTGATGGCCAGGATCTCGCCACTCACCGGGCTGTAGATGTCGGAGGCGGCCTTGACAGACTCGGCCACGGCGCAATCTTCGCCGGCACTCACCTGCTTGCCCACTTCCGGCAGATCGACGAACACCATGTCTCCCAGCAGATCCTGGGCGTGCTCGGTGATACCGACCACGGCTTCGCCGTTGGCTTCAACACGAACCCACTCGTGGGAGGTGGCATATTTCAGTTCGCTCGGGATATGGCTCATTTGTGCTTCCTTTATGCTCTTGGATCGCTTCAACAAAAATGGGTCGGCGAAGGGACACCCCTTCGCCGCAATCAATCATTACACCAGGGGCTGGCCGTTGCGCACGAAGGCCGGCTTGGTGACCTTCACGGTGACCAGCTTCTTGCGGATCTCGACCTGGGCTTCAGCGCCGATGTCGCGAGGAACCCGCGCCAGGGCGATGCTGTAACCCAGGGTGGGGGAGAAGGAGCCCGAGGTGATCACCCCTTCGCGCGGCTCACCGCTCGCGCTGGTGAAGGTGACCGGCATGCCAGCACGCAGCACCCCTTTCTCTTCCATCACCAGACCAACCAGCTTAGGGCTAGTGCCGGCGGTCTTCTGGGCCTCCAGGGCGGCGCGGCCGATAAACTGGCGGTCGGCAGGTTCAAAAGCCAGGGTCCAGGCCATGTTGGCGGCCAGGGGCGAGATTGACTCGTCCATGTCCTGGCCGTAGAGGTTCATACCGGCTTCGAGGCGCAGGGTGTCACGGGCACCCAGGCCGCAAGGGGCCACGCCGTTGTCCAGCAGGGCCTGCCACAGATCGCACGCCTTCTCTTGCGGCACCACTATCTCGTAACCGTCTTCACCTGTGTAACCGGTGGTGGCGATGAAGAGATCCCCGGCCTGCACGCCGAAGAAGGGTTTCATGCCCTCGACCGCCGCATTCTGCTCAGGGGTGAACACCTTGGCCGCCTTGGCCTTGGCGTGGGGGCCCTGCACCGCGATCATGGCAAGCTCGGGGCGCTCGGTCACGCTCACGGCAAAGTCGATGGCGTGGTGGCGGATCCAGGCCAGATCCTTCTCGCGGGTGGCGGAGTTCACCACCAGGCGGTAGAAGGTATCGGTCAGGAAATAGGTGATGAGGTCATCGATGACGCCGCCTTCCGGGTTGAGCATGCCGCTGTAGAGGGCCTTGCCGGGGACGGTGAGCTTGGCCACGTCGTTGGCCAGCAGGTGTTGCAGGAAGGCTTTGACCCGCTCGCCGGTCAGGTCGACTATGGTCATGTGGGAGACATCGAACATGCCCGCATCGCTGCGCACCGCGTGGTGCTCTTCCAGCTGGGAGCCGTAGTTGATGGGCATTTCCCAACCGTGGAAGTCCACCATCTTGGCGCCAGCTTCCAGGTGTTTGGGATGCAGTACAGTAGTCTGGATCATCGCTGTGTTTCCTTAAGCGTTCGCGACAACGCTCGCAATCCGCTCCGGCTCCCCAGCACAGCGGGAGGGCGGACCACAAGGTCTGTGCTCGTTCCCACCCGTGGGGCAGGAGTGATTCCTTGAACGGTGCGGATTATATGACAAGAGCGCCCGGGTGCCGCTCAAAAAAAACTAATACCGCACCGACAAACTGACACCAGACACTAAGACAAAAACAGTGATAAAAACAGTACAAACCCGGCATGCGCGAGATTTAATGTTGATTTTTACCGTTACGTCACAATTTACAGAAAAACGTTTCGCTCCCCGCCAACATTAAAGGCTGACACCCCGGAGGGGCATTCAGCCTCATCAGATTAGTTTTATTGTCAAAATCCGGGAGTAATATTAGATTTTTTCATCCTTTATTCACCCCTCTCGCCAATATTGATGCTGAGCGGATACTTAGGGCTGCAATAGCGAGCGCAACAGTTCGGCATCCAATCCCGCCACCTCCTGTTGTCCCCCCAGCACCCCTTCGGCCAGCTCTCGCTTCTGGGCGTGCAAGGCGACGATCTTCTCTTCCACCGTCTGCTCGCACACCAGGCGATAGACAGTCACCGCCTCGGTCTGACCGATCCGATGCGCCCGATCGCTGGCCTGATCCTCCACCGCCGGGTTCCACCAGGGATCGAGGTGGATCACTGTATCAGCCTCCGTCAGGTTCAGCCCGGTTCCCCCCGCCTTGAGGCTGATGAGAAACAGCGGCACCGGCTCGTGCTTGAAGCGCCGCACCGCCTGCTGGCGCTGACTGACGCTGCACTGACCGTCCAGATAGCAATAATCGAAATGCGCCTGTTCTAACCTGCTGCGCAACAGGTTGAGCAGCCCGACAAACTGGCTGAAGACAAGAATACGATGACCATTGTCGATAGAGTCTCGCACTAGTGTCATCGCCGCATCGAGCTTGCTCTGCTCCTGTTTCCAGTCGCTCACCAGCAGCGCTGGCGAGCAGCAGATCTGACGCAGTCGGGTGAGCTGGCTCAGCATCTCCATCAGCGCCGATCCCTCGCCGCTTTGCATCCTGCTCACCGCCTCCCGCCGACTCGCCTCATAGAGGCTCTGTTCGGCCTTGGAGAGCTGAACCCGGTGGATGATCTCGGTCTTCTCCGGCAGCTCGGTCAGCACCTCGCGCTTGAGGCGGCGCAACACAAAGGGGGAGATGATGGCCCGCAACTGGGCCAGGTGCGCCGGATCGCTGGCCGCCTTGCCAAATCGCTGCTTGAAGCGGGCCTGGCTGCCGAGCAGCCCGGGATTGATGAAATTGAACAGGCTCCATAGCTCGCCAAGGTGGTTCTCCACCGGCGTGCCGCTCAGGGCGAGCCGAAAATCCCCCGCCAACTCGAACAGCGCCTTGGCCCGCACCGTGCCGGCATTTTTGATCTGTTGTGCCTCATCAGCCACCAGGGTGGCCCAATGCTGTGCCGCCAGCGCCGGATGAGACGGCAGCAGACCGTAGGTGGTGAGCAGCAGATCTCCCGCCTTCAGGCCACCCAGCGCCTCCTCACGGTTACTCTGTTCGTTAAGGACGATGACGTTGAGCTCGGGGGCAAAGCGGCTCGCCTCCTCCCGCCAGTTACCGAGCAAGGAGGTAGGTACCACCACCAGCGCCGGCCCGGCCTGCTGGCGCAATCGCAGCAGGGTGAGCGCCTGAATGGTCTTGCCAAGCCCCATATCATCGGCGAGACAGGCACCGAAACGGTGGCTGGCGAGGTTAGCCATCCACTGAACGCCGCTCTTTTGGTACTCCCGCAGCGGTGCCATCAGCGACGTCGGGCACTCCACCTGGCGCTGCCACTCTTTCGCCAACGCCTGCCAACCGGCATCCCCCTCGACCGAGCTCTGCTCCAGCAGACGCAGCAAGGGGTAGGCAAGCTTGATCTCCAGCTCCTGCTTCTCATCCAGCAGCGCCGAGAGCAGGGTCATCTGCTCCTGCAGGGCCTTGCTCATCATCACCCGCGTCTGATCATCGAGGATCAGGTAACGCTGCCCACTCTTGAGGCCTCGCAGCAGTTGGCGCAGCTCCAGCACCCGCTGGTTGTCTACCTGAAGCCCCCCTTCTACCTGGAACCAAGCCTCTTTGGAGGTAATGTTCAGGCGCAGCGACTCCGTGCCCAGAGCCGTGATCTTCTGGCTGGCACTGTGCCAGCGCAACTCCATCCCCAGCGGTTCGAGGATGGCCGGCAACGTCTCGATCAGGGTCATGGCCTCGGTACCGAGATACCACCAGCTCTCGCCCTTTGGCTGCCCCAGCGCCTTGCGCAGTTGCCGGGCCAGCGCTTTCTCAGCCTCGATGTCCCGCTGCCAGTAGTGATGAGCCGTGCTGTTATCCCGAATAAAAGCCACCCCCTTCCCCAATACCTGAGGGTGCCGGACACCGCTATTTTCATGGATGGTGCAGAGTTGCAACCGGACCTCCCCCTCTTGCAGGTTGAGCAAGGCGCAGTGCTTGCCCGGCCAGGGGGTGATGCGGGTATGGCTGACCAGCGCTGGATGCGGGCTGTGCCAGTCGAGCTCGGCGCAGCGGTTGAGGGTCTCCTGCAGGCGCGGCAGTGCCTCGGCAGGTAACTGGGGGACCCGTGCCATCCCGTCGATCACCCGCGCCACCTCGGCAGGCAAGCCTGTGACCTGCCACCAGTCCGGGGTGATCTCGTCGATGTCAAAACCATCCCGGTTGAGATCCTTCACCAGTGGCTGCAAACTGGCCTGCCACCCCGCCCTGGTCTCTTCAAGCAGCAACAAAGGGGTGGTGAACTGCAAGGAGAGGGGCTCCCCTTGCGCCGTTTGCAGATGGGGATGGTTCCCGAGCAACTTGAGTGTTGCCAGGGTCGGCTGGTCACTGTAATAGCCTCTGCGCCGCTGACTCACCAGGATCTGCGAGTCCAGTTCGTGCAGTAGCTCCTCCGGCAGATTTTCCACATGCCAATGATCCAACAGACGACCGGATGTCCACCCTCCTTTGGCACTGATCTTTTGCAGGCGCGCCGCCAGTTTGCAGGGATGGGCGCTGAGCTGCCACACCAGACGCTCTTGTACCGCCGCCTGGCTGGCGGCAGGTTGCAGCATCTCCAACCAGCTCTCCCAAGGGGCGGTCCGATGAACCAGCCCAAAGAGCGGCAGTTGGGTCGGCATGGCCGCCAGATAGGCGATCAGGTCGAGGCAGAGTCGGTGCAGCAACCCCTCCTGCGGTGTATCCAGCACCTTGGAGAGCGGCTGCTTGCGCAAGGCTGCGCCCACCGCCTCCTGATCCTGGCAGAAGAGCAATTCACACAGGCAGACCCACAGCTCGCCGCAGGCCAGACGGGTGTTTTTCGGCACATTGAACAACTCGGGTAATCGATCCATCACTCTCAGACTGCTGGTCATGGCACCGTTTGCCAGAAAATCCACCGCCTCCTTCAGCCAGGGATCCTGCTTCTTGCTCCAGGTTTTCAACTGCCTGAGCCAGGGGGACAAATCGGCCTTCGCCAGCCGCATCAGGCCGAGCCAGACCAGGGTCAGGTTACCCGGGAAGAAACCACTTTTGGATTTGACCCGAAGGCGCCAGCGCGTCAGGGCATCGACCAGCGCACTCCCCAGGGGCCCTTCGCCCCCCTGAGTCAGCAGTGTGATCAGTTCGTCGGCACTGTCGACATACGCCGGGATCGTCTGACCGAGCAGCACCCCTTGCTCATAACCAGCCGCATCGGCCAGCGCTTGCACCGCCACATTGCGGCTCTGCGCCGCCAGTTCCGCCCAGTTAAAACAGATGAAACCGGTCTGGTGCTCATATTCAGCCCAACAGCTCAGCAGCTGGGCTTGTCCTTCAGCCGGCAGCAGGGGATAGACAAGCAGGGCGTAGGGTGAACAGCAGATCTCACGCTCAATGCCCTTGAGCGGGCCATACCATCTTGTCATGGTGGGATCGAGCAGCTTGCCCCGAATGTTATCTAACTGGCCATCGTCAAAGAGTGATCGGCCCCCGGCCCGCCCCCATTCCCCCCGCAAAAAGCTCGCAAGGGAGAGCCAGAAACCGTGACGAGTCAACCGATAGGCACTCTTGCCGCGGGCGGCGATGAGCCCCATCTCGATCAGTTCATCCAGTTGCTTTCGCTCATCTGAGTTGAGGATCCGGCCAACGATGCTACGCAGCCCGGTCAGGCTCTGCTCACGGTTCAACGCCACACTGTCGATGGCTTTTAACTGAAAGGGGGTCAAGATTTGCTGCATTTTTCTGTTCCGGCGATCAGGCTCAAGGGGTCATTTACCCTGACGAGCCCTGAATAAATCGAGGCATTAATGAAGAAAGTGGCGGGATATCATAGTGTCTCCCGCCTTCGAGTTAGATTTTTTCACCCTTGGCCAGGGCCGGCAGCTCACCGTCCAGCCCCATGGCCGCCCGGATCACCCCTTGTTTGAGCGGCGCCAACCCATCGACGGCCCGCAATCCCACCCCGCGCACCAGCTTCTTGAGGGGGTGGCTGCCACCAAATAGCCGCTTGAGCCCCTCCATCGCCGCCAGCATGCGGGCGGCCTCGCTCTTGCGCCAGCGCTCATAGCCGCGCAGGTTGGCCAGCAGGCCGATATCCGCCCCCGCGCTCTGGCTCTTGAGGAGCTGTTCGGCCAGGGCCGCCGCATCCAGCAGGCCGAGGTTGACCCCCTGCCCCGCCAGCGGGTGTATGGTGTGGGCCGCGTCTCCCACCAGCACCAGCCGCTCGCGGGCAAAGTCCCGGGCGTAGCGGGCGGTGAGCGGAATGGCGCTGCGGGCCCCCTCCACCTTGCACAGCCCCAGCCGTCCATCGAAGGCGGTGGTGAGCTGGCGACTGAACCCTTCGTCATCCAGGGCGCACAGCGCCTCGGCCCGCGTGGCAGGCACCGACCAGACGATGGAGCAGAGGTCGGGCTCCCACAGGGGCAGGAAGGCGAGCGGGCCGTCGGGGGTGAAGATCTGGCGGGCCACCGCCTCGTGGGGCTCTTTGCTGCGCACCGTCGCCACCAGGGCGTGATGGCCGTAGTCCCAGCTGGTGAGCGGTATGTCCGCCTGGCGGCGCACCCAGGAGTGGGCACCGTCGGCGGCCACCACCACGCGAGCCGAGAGGGCGCGGCCATCTTCCAGCAGCAACAGGGCCCCCGCCTCGCTCACTTGCAGGCTCTGGGCCCGGGCCGGGGTGAGCAGGCTGATGTTGCTCGCCCCCGCAATGGCATCGAGCAGCGCCAGCTGGATAACCCGGTTCTCGACGATGTGGCCGAGTGCCGGTTGGCGCAGGCTGGCGGCATCAAAGCCGATATGGCCGAAGCTGTCCTGCTCCCACACCGCCATGCTGTCGTAGGCTTGCAGGCGGCGCGCCACTATGCCGTCCCAGGCGCCGACCCCCTGCAGGATGCGTTGGCTGGCGAGGCTCAGGGCGCTGACCCTGTTGTCCGGTGCCTCCCCGAGTTGGGTGTCGGGCAACTGCCCCTCGACGATGGCGACCTTGAGCGCGCTGCTCTTGAGGGCGGCGGCGAGCCCAAGGCCCACCATGCCGCCCCCCACAATCACCACATCCACATTTTGCATCTGCATCATCTCTATCCTTTCGTGGCTGATCGCCAGGATCAGCAGGGGGACGCCCGCTGGCATCCCCGCATCAAGTTGTCCGCTGCGGCCTCTTCTGGGCACACCTCATTTTCGGCACAGATCGGCGACAAACCCCAGGGTACGGGAGGCAAGCGGTGCCTGCAGCCAGGGCAGTCGCTCCATCAGGGAGAGTGCCAGATTGCGGCCGGCCACCAGGGGGGCATGGCCGTTGGAGAAGAGCTGGGCCAGGGAGGAGGTGAGCCAGATGGTCTGCTCCTGATCCCCCTTGCGCCGCTGCCAGTAAGCGCTCAGCACCTCGAAACTGCCGATGTCCTCCCCGGCCGCGAGGGCCCGGGCCACCGCCTGGGTGAGCAGGTCCAGGTCGCGCATGCCGAGGTTGAAGCCCTGGCCGGCGATGGGGTGCAGCAGATGGGCGGCATTGCCCACCAGCACGGTGCGCTGGGCCAGGGGATAGTCGGCCACCGTCAGTACCAGGGGGTAGAGATGGCGCGCCCCTGTGCGCACGAAGCGCCCGAGCCGCCAGCCAAAGGCCTGCTGCAGGCGGGCCAGGAAGGCGGCATCATCCAGCGCCATCAGGGCCTGCGCCTCGTCCCGCGGGACGCTCCACACCAGGGAGGAGAGCCCCTCCTGCATGGGCAGCAGCGCCAGCGGCCCCCCTTCGGTGAAGCGCTCGAAGGCCCGACCGGCGGGATCCTCGGCGGTCTTGACCGTGGCGATGATGGCGCTCTGCTCATAGTCATGGCGACTGACCGGCAGCTTGAAGTGCTGGCGCACGAAGGAGTTGCCCCCATCGGCCGCCACCAGCAGCCGGGTCTGATAGCGCTCGCCACTGGCGAGGGTCAGCGTCACCCCCTCCTCCTGCGGCGCTATGGTGGAGAGCTGGGCCGGACAGCACAGCCTGATGTTCGCGGTGGCGTCCATTCCCTGCTGCAGCTCGATGCCGGCGGCGGAGAGTTCGATCACCTGGCCGAGGGCGGGCAGACCAAACTGCGCCGCCGTGAGCCGGGTCTGGCCACAGTGACCCCGATCCGAAACATGGATATGGGTGATGGGGGCGCAGTGAGGGGCAAGACGGGACCAGAGCCCGTGACGGGCCAGCGCCTCGCAGGTGCCCGCAGAGAGCGCGATGGCACGGGCATCGAAGCCGGGATGGGCATTGAGTTCGGGGGCGCTCGCCTCCAGCAGCAGGATCTGCAGGGGAGTACCGCTCGGCCCTTTCAGGGCGGCGAGGGAGAGGGCCAGCACGGCGCCGCTCATACCACCGCCGACGATAGCCACGTCGACGTGAACCGGATCAGAATGAGACATGAGAAGAGGGCATAGGCTAAAAACGTGGGCCAATGCTATCACAAAGGCGGGATGGGGGATGCGAGGCCACGGGCAAAAAACCGATTTGCCACCGTCAGTTGGCATGCAAGAGAGCGCCGAGCGCCCCCTCCCCCCTGGCAGAGCCGTCACGTCAAAAGAGCGCCATCAGGCGCTCTCTTATATGTCCGAGTGGGGACTCTTGCGGGATTCAGTGCAGGGTCGGCGGGGTGCTCGGGGTATCCGGGCGCTTGCCAAACTCCTCGAACGCCATCATGACCCCGAGGCGCACGTGTTCGTAGAGCACCAGGAAGGAGGCTTCGTTCTCGTCATCCTCCTGATCAAACTCCGCAGAGACCTGGGTGATGCTGGCAATGTCCTGGATCATCTCCTGCAGCTCCTCGGAAGCCTTGGAGAGCTCCTGCTGCACCACGCCGAAACCGGCCAGGAAGGCCTGGGACCAGTCCACCAGGGCATCGATGCGCTCGTCGAGGGGAGCCTCGTCGCTTGGCAGCAGCAGCTCGACCCCTTTTTGCGCCATCAGGCTCTCGATGACCCCCTGATAGAGATCGGTCATCACCTGGCGCACCGGCGCCGGCAGACCGAAACCATCGTTGATCAGATCGTTGAAAGGGGGCAGCCAGCTCTTGTCATCCAGTACCACGCCACCGCACACCAGGCCGCAGATCACGCCATGGGCCTCGACAGCCGTCGCCATCAGCTCGTGCTGCTCCATCAGGTCGGCCACGGCCGCGTATTTCAGGGGGTTCGTTTTGCTCATCGAAGATCCGCTCAAAGTTCAGGCAAATATGCAAAAATTATGGCCGAGATCCTAGCATTCTCCCCCTCCCAGAGCCAGCAAGGCCTTGAAACTTCTGCATCTGCGCTATATAGTCCCGCCCAGTTGTCCACGTGGATAAAGACGGGAATCAGCCCCGCCGTATTGAGGAAGGCATGAGCATAGAGGCCGTAGAAATCGTCATTTTGGGACGTCCCTACAAGGTATCCTGTCCCTTGGGACAACAGGATGCCCTGCGCCAGGCCGCCGACCAGCTGAGTGACAAGCTTATCGAGCTGCGTCAACGCTCCAAGGTCTCCAGCAATGAACAGCTTGCCATCATGGCGGCGCTCAATTTCTGTCATGAGCTCTGCCTTGAAAAAGAGAAGAACCACCAATACTCTGAGACCATGGACAAGCGGATCAAGATGCTGCAGCGCACCATAGAAGCGGCCTTGATCGAGCACGGACAATATGGTGATTCCAGCGATGAGGGCCTTAAGCCCTAACCGCGACCCGTTTTAAAATTCCCTGGGGTGTGCGTCAGCCGGTTCAAGTCCCCGAGCCGATAATCATACCCAACAGGAGTTCTATCTTCTGACTATTGCGCATGCTCGGCCCGACCGAGAAGCCTGCGGCCAGTTTAGAGCTCCGCCTTGAACTCACGGTTCAAGGGCCCAAACCGGCAACGGCATCTCCGGGGTACCTAGCACAAGAGCCCGTCATTGATATGACGGGCTCTTTCTTTTTCTGCACACTGCCCTGCAGCCCATCGTCCATGAACCAGGTTCAGTAAAAAGCCCGCCGACGAGGGCGGGCTCTTCACCTGAGTTGGCTGCCTCAGACGGCCATCTGCTCGTGGGGGGAGCCATGGTGGCGCAGCCAGAGGAAGCTCAGGGCCACGATCAGCACCATCACCACCATGATGGCCCCCAGAGTCAGCTGCCCTTCCATCGGGAAGCTGGCGGCCAGCAAGGTCACGATACCGGCCCCCAGGTTCTGCATGCCCCCCAGGATGGCCCCGGCGGTGCCCGCCTGACCCGGGAAGGGCTCGATGGCGCAGGAGGTGGCGGTCGGGTAGAGGATGCCGCTGCCGATAAAGTAGACAGCCGCGCCCCCGACCAGGGAGGCCGCACTCACCACCCCGAACAGGCCAGGCACCAGTATGATGAGGGCCCCCAGCCCCAGGAAGGCGATGCCAAGGCGCATCAGCTTGCCCTGACTCAGCCGGAAGCTCAAGCGGGCGGAGAGCCAGGCGCCGAACAGGTAGCCGGGCAGCGGCAGCACGAACAGCACGCTCACTGTGCGGGCGCTCAGCTTGAGCACGTCGCCGAGCAGCACCCCGGCCGCCGCCTCGAATACCGCGAGTCCCGCGAAGGTCGCCATCAGGCAGAGCAGGTTGCCCTGAAAGCGCGGGTTGCCGAGCACGTGGCGGTAGGCGGCGCCGACCCGCAGTGGCTGCTGACGGGCGCTCGCCGGCAGGGTCTCGCCAAACCAGGCCAGCAGGGCCAGGGTGGTCAGGGCGCCGAAGCCGAACAGGAACCAGTAGCCAGCGCGCCAGTTGAACAGCTCGGTCAGCCAGCCCCCCAGCACGGGTGCCAGCAGGGGGGAGAAGATCACCCCCATGCTCACCAGGCTGTTGGCGCGGTTGAGCTCGGCGCCGCTGTAGCGATCCCGCATCACGGTCCTGCTCATGGCGCCACCGGCTCCCGTGCCTAACCCCTGGATGAAGCTGCCGGCCAGCAGGGCGGCAAAGTGCGGGATCAGCTGAATGGTCAGGGTGCCCACCAGAAACACCATCATGCCGATGAGCAGCACAGGGCGGCGGCCGATGCGATCAGACAGCGGACCGTAGACGAACTGGGAGAGGCCGTACGGGATCAGGTAGCAGGCCATCACCGCCTGCAACTGGCCGGAGGCCACATGAAAGTCCCCCGCCATCATGGGAATGGAGGGCACATAGAGGGTCTGGGTCATCTGGCCCACGGCGACCATCAGAATGGTCAGGAAAAACAGCGGATAAAAACTGTGCCGATACATATCTCAGTCCCGAAAAATCATCGAAAAGCTGCCCGCCTCTGGCAGAGAACCGCAGAGGGGATCCAATAAACAGGGTCAATCAAAGGTGAAACGCAAGGCGGAGGACCCGCACCGGCCAGGAGCAGGACGCTCTTTGGCTTGCGGTGATCTTAGTGATTCATGTCACAAAAAACGAACGAATCTTTATAATCTGCTTTCCCAAGTTTTTCTAATGTGACGGGGCCAGCGGCCCCGTCGAACTGACATCGAACGGGAGCGGGGCGCCTGTGTCCAGGCGCCCCGCTCCCCTTAGCCCACCCGCCCCAACCCGGCGGGCGCCAGCCCCTGCTCGGGTGTGCCAGCCGCACCCAGTCGCAGGCAGCGCCCGGCCACCTTGCCCGCCAGCGCCTCGTCATGGGTCACCAGCAGCAGGGCGCAGCCTATCTCCGCCAGCTTCCCCAGCAAGCAGGCGATGGTCTGCTGCTGGCTAAGGGGATCGAGCCGGGAGGTGGGCTCGTCGGCAAACAGCAGCACGGGGCGCAGCAGCAGGGCCCGGATCAGGGATAGCCGTTGCAGCTCTCCCCCCGACACCTGGCTCGGCAGCCGGCTCAACAGGCTCTCATCGAGGCCTAGCCTCGCCAGATAGTCGGTGAGAGGCTGGCGGGGCAGCCTGTGCAGGCGCAGCAGATCGTCAAACTGGGTGGCGAGACGCACCCGGCTGGCGAAGGCCTGCACCGGATCCTGATAGAGCTTCTGCCAGCGGTAAGGGGCTATGCCCCCCTGGCGCAGCACCCGCCCTCGCAGCGGGCGCTGCAACCCCAGCAGCACATTGCCGAGGGTGCTCTTGCCCGCACCGCTCGGCGCCATGATGGCGAGCCGCTCCCCCCGGGCCAGTGGCAGGTCGAGCCCCTCGAACAGGGTCTGATCCCCGTAGCCCATGGCGAGCCCCTCCCCCCTGAGCAGCCAGTCGCCGGTCGGGGGATGCACGGCCTCGGGCCAGGCCGAGGGCTCCGCCGCCAGCAGGGCGCGGGTGTAGGCATGGGAAGGCGCCTGCAGCACCTGCTCGGCGGGCCCCTGCTCCACTATCTCTCCCCCCTTGACCACCAGCACCCAGCCCCCCAGCGCCCGGGCCAGGGAGAGATCATGGGTGATGGTCAGCAGGTGGCGCCCCTCGGTCAGATAGCCCTGCAGCAATGTCTGCAGCCTGGCACTGGCCCGGCGGTCGAGCCCCTTGGTGGGCTCGTCGGCGATGAGCAGGCGCGCCTGCCCCAGGGTGGCGGCGGCAAAGGCGGCGCGTTGGGCCATGCCCCCGGAGAGCTGGTGCGGGAAGTGGCGCTCCCGCCCGGCAAGCCCGAGCCGCTCGAGGGCGTCCCGCGCCCGCGAGCGCGCCTCCTTGCCGCCCGCCAGCCAGCCCTCCTCCACCTGAGGCAGCAGCCCCATGGTGGGGTCCAGCGCCAGCACCGGCTCCTGGGGCAGCATGGCCAGCTCCCGCCCCCAGAGGGCGCGCAGGGCCAAGGGGTCCGCCAGGCTGTGGCACAGGCCGTCCATCGCCATCTCACCCCGGCCGCGCAGGGGGGCAGGCAGGGTCCCCATCAGGGCATGGGCCAGCAGGGATTTGCCCGAGCCGCTCTCCCCTATCAGGGTCAAGGCGCTGCCGGGGTAGAGGGTGAGATCCAGCGCCTGCAGCAGGGTCTGTCGACCGTCATCCACCTGCAGGCCCTTGATATGAATGGTCGTCATGGGGTGACTCCTTGCGGGGATCCAGGATGAAGGGTGCCCTTCTGATTGAGCAGCACCAGGGCCAGCAGCATCACTCCCATCACCAGTATGGGGGCCAGCAGCAGGCGGGGCGCCTCCTGATAGTGGGGCAGCGCCTCCGTCATCATCAGGCCGAGCTCAGGGGTGGGTGGCTGGATACCCACCCCGACGAAGCCCAGGGTCGAGAGGGTCAGGATGGCCCCGGCGAGGCCAAAGGCCATCATGGTCAGCAGCTGGGGAGCCAGCTCGGGCCAGAGGTGGCGCCGCAGGATCTGGGCGTTGCCAAAGCCCAGCAGCCGGGACGCCTCCACCTGGGGCGAGGCAAGCAGCGCCCGGCTGCGAGCCCGCACCACCCGGTAGTACTCCACCCACTGGGCCATGGCCAACCCGAGATAGAGGATGGCGAAGCCCCCCTGGGCCATGGCGGAGAAGAGCAGCACCAGCAGCAGGCTCGGCAGGGCCAGCACGCCGTCGGCCAGGCTGCGCAGCAGGCCGTCGACCCAGCCGCCGCGCCAGGCTGAGAGCCAGCCCAGCAGCGACCCCAGCAGGGCCGCCGTCAGGACGCACAGCATCCCCAGCAGCAGGGAGAGCCGGGTCGCTGCCGCAAGCCGCGCCATCAGGCTGCGGCCCATCTGATCCCGCCCGAGCGGCTCCTGCCAGGAGGGATCGGCCAGGAACTGCACCAGATCCTGGGCGGCGGGATCGGGCCAGAGCACGGGGCCCAGCAGGGCGAACAGCACCACCAGCAGGAGCAGGCTTGCTCCCGCCTTGAGAGAGAAAGACATGATCAGGACTCCTTGGGACCGCGGGGATCGATGGCGAGGCAGAGCAGATCCGTCAGGGTATTGAGCAGCACGAAGAGCGCCGCCAGCACCAGCACGGTTCCCTGCACCATGGGGATGTCGCGCCAGAAGATGGCATGCACCAGGGCATGGCCGATGCCGGGCCAGGCGAACAGGCTCTCGACCACCACCACCCCTTCGATGAGCAGCACCAGCTGAACCCCTGTGTAGGCGATGACGCTGACCCCGGTGTTGCGCAGGCCGTGACGCCTGAAGACCCGGGCGGGCGAGAGCCCCTTGGTGAGGGCGAAGCGGTAATAACCGGACTGCACCACGGTGAGCACGCTCTCGCGCACCACCCGGGAGAGCACACCCGAAAGCCCCAGCCCCAGGGTGAGGGCGGGCAACAGCAGGTTGCTCCCCTCCCCGTGGCCGGCGGCGCTGACCCAGCCCAGCTCCACCGAGAGCAGCACCATGAGCACCAGGCCGAGCAGGAAGGGAGGCAGCGCGCGCATCAGCACGCTCCAGCCCAGGGTCAGGCGATCGCACCATCCCCCCGGACGCAGGGCGCTCAGGCTGCCGAGCGGCAGTGCCAGCAACAGGGCCAGGGCCACGGCGGCCACCGCCAGGGACAGGGTGGCCCCCAGGTGGTGGCCCACCTCGCTGGCCACAGGCGTGCCCGTCACCAGGGAGCTGCCAAGATCCCCCTGCAGCAGGGCCCCCAGCCAGTCACCGAAGCGGGAGAGGGCCGAGCCGGCCAGCCCCAGCTCGCTTCGCACCGCGTTGGCGGCCTCGGCGGTGACATAGTCATAGCCGTAGCGGCCCGCGGCGATGCGAAAGGCAAGGTCCCCGGGCAGGGATTGCACCATCAGAAAGCAGAGCCCGGCCACCAGCAGGGCCACCATCAGCGCCTGCACCAGCCGCTGGCCCAGTATTCCCATGACGGCAGAGAAGGGCGCCGCTGTCATTGTGCACTCCATGTGAGTTTGTCCAGACGGTAGCTGCGCTCCTGGGGATCCAGCTCAAAGCCCTTCAGCTCACGGCTGACCGCCGCGCTCTGGCGATACCAGGCGATGGGCAGGAGGGGCAACTCCTGCTGCAGGGTGGTGGCGATGTCACGGCGCAGTGCCGCGGCCTCCCCTGCGGGCAGGGTCTCCTTGCCAAGGCGGGCCAGTGTTTGCTCCATGGCTTGGGATTGCCAGTTCATCACCCCCCAGTCGGCACCGGCGGGGGCCAGATCCCCCAGCAGGGTGACCAGGGGATCCGGCACCAGGGCATAGTTGCGGGCATAGAGGCCGAGCTGGAGCGAGCCATCCTGATGACCGGCCGGGATCTCGCTCGAGTTGCCCACCGCCACCTTGAGGTCCACCCCCACCGCCTTCCACTGCGCCTGCAGTGCCGTGGCCAGCAGGGGCAATTCCGGGCGATCCGGGAAGGTGCGCAGGGTCAGGGCGAAGCGCTCCTCCCCCTTGTGCAGCACGCCATCCGCCCCCAACAGCCAGCCTGCCGCCGCCAAGGCCGCCTGAGCCGCCTTGACGTCATAGGCGAGCGGGGTCAGCCCGGGTTGATGCCACTCCCCCAGGGTGGGAGGGAAGAGCTGGGTCGCCGCCATCTCGGGATCCCGCAGCAGGGCCGCCGCCATGCCACGGCGATCGATGGCGAGGCTGAGGGCGCGGCGCACTACCGGATCCTTCAGACGGGGATCGGTCCCATTGAGCTTGAGCTGTATGGTGCGCGGCAGGGTGACGGAGACGATGGAGACCCGGGGCGCCTGCTGCAAGCGGCGGATGCTGACCGGATCCAGCCCCCAGGCGATGTCGGCCTGACCGCTCTCGGCCATCAGGGTACGGCTCTCGGCGCGGCCCACCGTCAGGTAGCTCACCTGCGAGATGGCAGGCTGGGGGCCCTGCCAGCCATCGAAACGCACTGTCTCTATCCGCTGGGGCTGCTGCAACCGGGTGATGCGATAGGGGCCTGAGCCGATGACCTGGGTCACCTCCCCCTTGGCATCATAGGCCCCCTTCGCCAGGATCTGGGTGCTGGGGTGAGCCAGCACGGCGGCCAGGGGCGCGAAGGGGCCGGTGAGGGTGACCAGCAGGGCCCCCTCATGGGCCTCGATAGACGCGATGGGGGCACTGGTCATGACGCCGGGCTTGCGCCATGCCTGCTGCAGGGCAAAGGCGGCCTGCTCGGCGCTCACCTCGCTGCCATCGTGAAAGCGGGCCCCGGGGCGCAAGGTGAATCGCCATTGCAGGCCATCCTCGGAATGAGACCACTGGCTGGCGAGCCCGGGTTGCAGATTGCCCTGGCTGTCGACCTCGACCAGGGTCTCCGCCACCTGCATGCGGGTAAAGAAGACCCCGTTGCTGGCAGGGTCGACACTGTGGATCTCCCAGGGCCCCACCATGGCCAGCGGCTTGCCGTGAGCCACATTCATTCCGGTCATCAACACCAGGGCGCACCATCCCCAACGGGCGTGTATTTTTGTCATCCTTTCCATCCAAACGATAATGATTACCAACCAAGAGCTGGCGTTATAACATAACAGTTAATCGAGATGAATGACTTTTCATTTTTGATAGATGGCTTATTTGCAGCGGGAAAGGGGGAACAGATGAGCGGTCCAGCAGGCGTGAAGGGCGGCAATGGGGCTGCAATCATAAAAAGCGATGGCCCGTCATCGGGCCATCGTCATCATCCTAGCGGGTCACCATCTGCTGTGCCCGCTTGACCAGATCCTCGGGGCTCTCGTTGCGCAGCGGTATGGTGATGCCCTTCTGGCAGGCGGGTCTGGCCTCCATGCGCGCCATCCAGGCCTGCAGATGGGGCAGGCCCTCGATGGAGATGCCGCTCCAGTCATGGATCCGCACCCAGGGCCAGGTGGCGATGTCGGCGATGCTGTACTCGTCGGCCAGGTACTCATGGTGCGCCAGGTGACCGTCGAGTACCTCGAACAGACGGCGCCCCTCCTTCTGGTAGCGCTCGATGGCCGCCGGGATCTTCTCGGGGAAGTAGCGGTAGAAGACGTTGGCCTGCCCCATCATGGGGCCGACGCCACCCATCTGGAACATCAGCCACTGGATGGCCTGGGAGCGGCGCTTGGGATCTTGCGGCAGCAGCTTGCCGGTTTTTTCCGCCAGATAGATAAGAATGGCGCCGGATTCGAACACGGCGAAGTCACCGTTGTCCCGATCGACGATGGCCGGAATGCGGCCATTGGGGTTGATGGCCAGAAACTCGGGCTTCTTCTGCTCCATGGTCGAGAAATCCAGCGGGATCACCCTGTAAGGCAACCCCAGCTCCTCGAGGGCGATCGACACCTTGAACCCATTGGGCGTGGCGGCAGTGTACAACTCTATCATCTTGGACTCCTTGGACGTTCAAACGTAATGATCAGGCCTGGGCACTGGGGCGGGCGCTCACCCGCTCATGCCAGGCCTGCAAATGATGCTGGTGCGGGGCGATGCGAAGGCCGACCACCTTGCCAAAGTCGATGGTGCACAGGGCCAGGATGTCGGCGATGGTGAAGCGCTCTCCTGCCACATAGGGCACCTCGGCAAGACGGGCATCGAGCCTGGCAAACCAGGCCAGGGCTGCTGCTTGCACTCCTCCCCCCACTATGCCCTTCTGCGCCAGAAACATCCTGACCCGGCGGGCGTTGGAGGCACGGTTCAACTCATAGACCTTCATCTCGCCTCCGTTGTCGGAAACACTGCGGGCCGCTTCCCATTCCCATGAGGAGCAAAAGCCAAGCGGCACAATATCGGTCTGTTGGAACATTCATGCCAACGACTGGCGTAAAATGTTTCCCTGCCCCTTATGACAAATATTGCGCCGCTTGAACAGCCCGAATAGAGGGGGGATCGATTAGCTGCACAGCACCACGGGTTGACGCTGTCGCAGCAGGATGAGGCGGGAGAGGAGCGGGAAATAGGACTCTAACTTGCTCTGCAGTACCAGGCTGCAGGCGGGATCCGCCAGCTCCGCCTCGTCCAGCACTATGCCATTGGAGACGAAGTAGAAGCGCGGATCCCTGACATCCGGCCCCTGGGGGGGCGTCTCATATTGTCGATGAACCAGCAAGGGCAGCACGGGCAAGCCCAGAGTAGTGCCGCCGGCGGGCCAGACCGGCTCCGGCCATGCCGCACCATCTTCTTCCAGCAGCAAGATGGCCGCCTCCTCCTTCGAGGGTTGCCACTTATCCGGTTGTGCCACCCTCACCTCGGTGAAGTAATCCCCCTCTACGCTGGCGGCACGCAGTGCGGCCAGCACACCCAATGTCGTCGCTGCCGACGGTTTTTGACTGACTAATGACAGATTCATGGCTCATGTCCCTATGCTCACCACAGCCTGTTAATCGGCTGTCGCGTTAAGACTAGCCGATAACGGGTCTTTATTGGAGCCGTCAGATCTGCCAGCACTCGCCCTGACCGAATGCGGGTACCATGGTTGCTATTCCAGAATATCTTGGTAAGATACCGCGTCCTTTTATCCCCCGTTCTTTAACATCCAGTGGTGAACCTATGCATCCGATGCTGAATATCGCCGTGCGCGCTGCGCGCAACGCCGGTCAAGTTGTAGTAAAAGCCTTCTCCCAGCCCGAGAACATCGAGGCTATCCAAAAAGGCAGCCACGACTTCGTGACCAACGTTGACCGTGAAGCCGAAGCGGCCATCATTCACACCATCAAGAAGTCTTACCCGGAACACAGCATCGTGGCTGAAGAGTCTGGTGAGATTACCGGTACCAATCCGGATTACCAATGGATCATCGACCCACTGGATGGCACGACCAACCTGGTCAAGGGCATTCCGCACTTTGCCGTCTCCATCGCCCTGCGCGTCAAGGGCAAGACCGAACAAGCCGTCGTTTACGATCCCATTCGTGACGAGCTGTTTACCAGCACCCGTGGCAACGGCGCCCAGCTGAACGGCTACCGCATCCGTGTCGGCAAGGCCAAAGAGATGGCTGGCACAGTACTGGCCACCGGTTTCCCGTTCAAGCAGAAGCACCACATCGAGCCGTACCTGAAGATGTTCCAGAGCATGTTCATCGAGTGCGCCGATATCCGCCGCGCCGGCTGCCCCGCGCTGGATCTGGCCTATGTGGCCGCTGGTCGCATCGACGGTTTCTGGGAAATCGGCCTGAAGCCTTGGGAAACGGCCGCCGGTGAGCTGCTGGCCAAGGAAGCCGGTGCCATCGTCACCGACTTCGTGGGTGGTCACAACTACGAGAACTCCGGCAACATGGTGGTTGCCAACCCGCGCGTCCTGAAAGAGATGCTCGGCAAGATCCGCGAAAATCTGCCGGACTCTTTGGCTAAATAAGCTGGCCAGGTCAGTCGCGAACCCTTGAAAAAAATGCCAGTCGGCCCAGCCGACTGGCATTTTTTTATCTCAGTGATCGGAAAAATCAGCCGCTGCAGCGTGGAACCGGCCCCTGCCAAGTTCCAGATGAGCAGGCTAGAGGTGCATGGTTTTTCACTTTAGATGGTGCCGTTGCGCCCCATGTTGATCACGACCCGCCGGTTCTTGGCTCGGCCCGCGTCCGTCTCGTTGGAGGCCACGTGCTGTTTCTCGCCATGCCCCTCCACCGAGATCTTGCCCTCCTCGATGCCAAGATCCACAAACACCTGCTTGATGGCATCTGCCCGCTTCTCGGAGAGCTTCTGATTCGGCCAGCGACCGCCGTAGCTGTCGCTGTAGGCGTCGATCACCACCACGTCTATGCTCTTGTCCGCCTTCACGTAGTCGCCGATCAGCGCCAGTCGCCGCCTGGAGGCAGGCGACAGCTGATCGCTGTTCTTGTCATAGGAGAGCACGCTGAAGGCGATGTCGTTGAAGCTGTAGGGCAAGAGGCCGCTCAGGCAATCCATGAAGGCCTGGTATTTGACCCTGAAGTTGACCGAGGAGAGCGACACCCGCACCGGCCTGTCCTGGCGATACCAGTCTCTGTACTGGAAGGTGGGCATGCGCCCCCCCTCCAGCTCGTCCAGCATGGTCCAAGCGGTCTGCCCCGCCACCAGGCCGTCGAACTGCTGATAGAACTGCAGCTGGCTTATCTGGCGTCCGGAGACACCGGGGCGCCAGCTGGGGGGCATGATCCCGAGGCTCACCGTCTGGGTCCTGGCCTGCGGCCGCTGCCCCTTCAGCTCGAAGTCCAGGTTGATCTTGCGACCGGCCCGGCTGACGAAGGCACCCGTGCCCCAGCGGGGTATGGGGTGTTCGAGACGGCACTCCACCTGAGTATCCGAGGTCAACCGCCAGACGGATTGATCCAGACCGGCACCGAACTCGGTCACTCCCGCCTGCAACTGCATACTCACGGATATGCTGATCAACCCTAACACCCAAGCATTCAACGGCTTGCCCTCCACACGATCTCGGATTAACTATCGGCAGCGGCAAGCCAAGCTTTAGGGCAAAACCTCAATGGGGAGCGGGGCGCTCCATCAGTTTGAAGCTGGCGATGCGGGCCGTCAGATCCTGGGCCAGCTGATCCAGCTCGACACTGTTTTGTTGCAGGGTCTCCGAGTGCAGGCGGTGGGCCTCATAGACCTCCCGAATGGTCAGCACGTTGTGCTGGATATCGTCGGTCACATAACGCTGCTCCTCGGTGGCGGTCGCCACCTGGGCGGTCATGTCGTTCACCTTGCGCACCTCCTTGACGATATCGGTCAGCTCGCTGCCTGCCCGTTTCGCTTCGGTCACACTCAGCCCCACCTGCTCGGTGCCCAGGTGCATGGCCGTCACCGCCTGACTGGCGCCCTGGCGCAGACGGGCCAGCATACGCGCAATGTCATCCGCCGCCTGCTGGGTGCGCGAGGCCAGCGCCCTCACCTCCTCCGCCACCACGGCAAAACCGCGACCGGATTCGCCGGCGCGGGCCGCCTCGATGGCGGCGTTGAGGGCCAGCAGATTGGTTCTGTCCGAGATCTGCTTGATGAGGCTGAGCGCCTCGCCGACCGACTCCGTCTCCCGATGCAGGTTGTCCACCAGCTGCTGGGTATCGACCAGGGTGCCCGCCACCTGCTGGATGGCGTCTATGGTCTGATCTACCTCCCTGTCACCCTGATGGGCACGTCCGATGGCCTGCTGGGTCGCCTGCGAAGTCTGGGTGGCGTTGCGGGCAATCTCCGCCACCGTCGAGGCCATCTCGGTCGCGGCGGTGGCGACCAGATCCACCTGGCCAACCCCCTTGGCCACACCGGCGTTGACCTGTGCTATCACCTCTGCCGAGGCGGCGGCGCTGCGCGCCAGCACGTCGCAGGAGCGGCGCACCGCCAGCAACAGCCCTTCCAGATGTTCGAGGAAGCGGTTCAGATCCTGTGCCAACGCCCCCAGTTCATCGCCGGATCGCCAGTTGACCCGCACCGTCAGATCGTTCTCCTGCACCAGCCGCTTGAAGGTGTGATGCAGCGCCAGGAACCCCAGATGCAGGTCGCGCACCACCCGCCAGCAGACGGCACTGGTCAGGGCCACGCACAACAGTACGCCGAGGGCGGCCCACCAGAAGTCGCTGGCACTCCTGGCCCGCATCTGCTCAACCCGATCGTACAGCTGTTGATAGAGGCGATCCTCGCTCTCCTTGAGCAGGCTTATCTTGTCGGTACTCAAGGCAAACCAGGCTTCGGCATCCACCCCAAAGCCGCCGCTGGCCGCCTTCTCCAGCGCCAGTTTTTCGATGTCGGCCACCTTGGCCACCACGGGAGAGGCCAGGCTGTCGGCCAGCAGCTGACGTTGTGAGGGGCTGGCTAACGCCTGGAAACGTTCGAGATAGGTATTCTGGGCGGCGAGGAGGGAGATGTATTGCTGCAACAGCGCCGGGGTGAAGCTGCCTCGCGCGAACACATTGCTCAGGGTCGCCCGCTCCAGCCCCATGCGTTCCTTGCTCTGCAAGAAGGCGGCGTAGGCACTGGTCTGCAGCGCTATGGTGGCATCCTGACTGCGAATGCTGACCTGATCCACCACCGCCAGCAACTGGGTGATGAGACGGGTATAAAAGCCAACCTGCTCCGCCACCTCGACCCCCAGGGCACCAACCCGCTCACGCATGGCGGTGAGCCCGGTCAACCCCTGCTGCACCTCTGTCAATGCCAGCAAGGCAGGATCCTGATGAAAACGCGCCAGCAGAGTGTCGACCACCTTGCGCTGGGCAGGCAGGGCATCACGGAACTTGTTGCCGCCAGAACCGAGGAAGCCGGCCGACATGCCACGCTCCTTTTGCAGCTCATGGGCGAGCTGCGCCGCCTCCCGCACCACTCCAAGTGCAGCCTGTGCCTGACTCATCTCCTGCTCGACCCGATAACGCTCATAGACGTATCGACCGGAAAAAAACAGCAGGGCCAACAGTGGCAGACAGACCACCAGCAACATCTTGTGCGCCAATCCCAGCTTCTTCATCGCCTCTCCCCTCCATGGTTGAAGTGGCCAATTATAAGCGCAACTGCTTTTAATAGAACCAGTTGGCCTGCGCATGGCGGCCCAGGAGGGACAAGGGCCGGCTTTTTTGCCATAATGCCGCCTCCTTTCACGCCGACCGAGATACCATGACCGACGCCGTTCACACCCTCAAGGGCCGTTTTCGTGGCTTTTACCCCGTCGTCATCGATGTTGAAACCGCCGGATTCAATGCCAAGACCGATGCCCTGCTGGAGATCGCCGCCTATACCCTCAAGATGGATGAGCAGGGCTGGCTCATGCCCGATCAGATCTTCCATTTTCATGTGGCGCCATTCGAAGGGGCCAATCTGGAGAAGGCCGCCCTGGAGTTCACCGGCATAGACCCCTTCAATCCACTGCGCGGCGCCGTGGACGAGAAGGAAGCGCTCACCGAGATCTTCAAGGGAGTGCGCAAGGGCATGAAGGAGAGCGACTGCGGCCGGGCCATCATTGTGGCCCACAACGCCACCTTCGATCACGGCTTCGTGATGGCTGCCGCCGAACGGGCCGGTCTCAAGCGCAATCCGTTCCATCCCTTCGCCACCTTCGATACCGCAGCCCTCTCGGGCCTGGCACTGGGACAGACGGTGCTGGCCAAGGCCTGTCAGAGCGCGAACATCCCCTTTGACAATAAAGAGGCCCACTCCGCCCTCTACGACACCGAGCGCACCACAGAGCTGTTCTGTCATATCGTCAACCGCTGGAAGAGCCTGGGGGGTTGGCCCCTGGCCACTCCGGAGGACGCACCCGCCGATGACAACCCCAGCAGTGCCATTGGGGAATGAGAAAGAGGCTGCCTTGGCAGCCTCTTTCCATGAGGTCGGAACCGCCGCCGGGCATCTGGTTTGACCAGAACGGCATAAACAGGGTCATCCAGCACCGTTTTCAGCATTCCATCCCGACAGCGCTGGATTAGCTCGGCAGGAATGCCGTGAAGAGGCCATTTTGCCGTTTTTTTTCTCGACATTTGTCACGTTTTTCGCAAACTAGCTGACTTTCCCCCGACAGACAGCAACACAATCTATAAGGAAATCAAATGAATCCTGTTGTTATCGCGGTGGCGCTGATGCTGGTGCTCAGCCTGCTGCGGATCAATGTGGTGGTCTCTCTCGCCATCGGCGCCATCGTCGGCGGCCTGCTCGGCGGCCTCTCCCTCGAACAGACCCTCAGCACCTTCACCGGCGGACTGGGTGGCGGCGCAGAAATCGCCCTCTCCTACGCCATGCTGGGGGCCTTCGCGGTGGCCATCTCCCGCTCCGGGATCACCGACCTGCTGGCCCGCAAGGTGATCAGCCAGCTAGGTAAGGATGCCAGTTCGTCCCGCATCCTCTGGGTCAAGAGCCTGCTGTTCACCTCGGTACTGGGGGTCTCCATCTCCTCCCAGAACCTGATCCCGGTCCACATCGCCTTCATTCCCATCCTGATCCCGCCGCTGTTGCACGTCATGGCCCAGATGCAGATCGATCGCCGCCAGGTGGCCTGCGTCATCACCTTCGGCCTGACCGCGACCTACATGCTGTTGCCGGTAGGTTTTGGTGGCATCTTCCTCAACAACATCCTGGCCAAGAACCTGATCGACAACGGGGTGGCGGTCGAGTTCAGCCAGCTGCCGCTGGCGATGGCAATCCCTGTTCTGGGGATGTTCGTTGGCCTGCTGGTCGCCCTGTTCATCACCTACCGCAAGCCGCGCCAGTATGATCTGGAGAAGATCCTGGCCGCCGAGCCGGAAACCGTCGAGCTGAACCTCAACCATATCTGGGTCGCCCTGCTGGCCATCGCCGTCGCCCTGGGGCTGCAGCTGATGACCAACAGCATAGTGCTGGGGGCCCTCGCCGGTTTCATCATCTTCACCTGCGGTGGCGTCATCAAGTTTCGCGAGAGCCAGGACGCCTTCACCCAGGGCGTGCGCATGATGTCCCTCATCGGCTTCATCATGATCTCCGCCGCCGGCTTCGCCGCCGTGATGAAGGAGACCCACGGGGTGGAGAGCCTGGTGCAGTCCGTCTCCGGCATGATGGCGGGCCACAAGGGGCTGGCCGCCTTCCTGATGCTGCTGGTGGGCCTGCTCATCACCATGGGGATAGGTTCCTCCTTCTCCACAGTGCCCATCATCGCCACCATCTATGTGCCCCTGTGCATCCACCTCGGCTTCTCCCCCATGGCGACCATCGCCCTGGTGGGGACCGCCGGTGCGCTGGGGGATGCGGGCTCCCCCGCCTCCGACTCGACGCTCGGCCCCACCTCGGGCCTCAACGCCGACGGTCAGCACGACCACATCTGGGACAGCGTGGTGCCCACCTTCATCCACTACAACATCCCGCTCATTATCTTTGGCTGGATAGCCGCCATGGTGCTCTGACCCAGCGCCACGCAGGCAGACGAAAGGCGACCCCAGGGTCGCCTTTATTGTCTCTGGTGCCCGTCTCAAGGGGCCGGTTGCAGACTCCGCTTCCCGGCGAGGGCGGCCATACTGGCCGTCAGCGCCAGCGCGAGGCCCGCCCAGCCCACATCGACCCAGCTCCCCTGCTGCCAGGCCAGCATGGCCAGGCTTGAGCCGAGCGTTCCTCCCAGGAACATGCCCGTCATGAAGAGGGTATTGATCCGCCCCCTCGCCTCGGCTCTGAGGCCATAGATGAGCTGCTGATGGGCGACGAGCGCACTCTGTACCCCCAGATCCAGCAAGATGACCCCGAGCGCCAGCCCGACCAGAGAGAGCCATGTCTCGAACAGGATCCAGGCCAGCACCACCAGCAGGGCGCCCACCAGCACCACGGGCCTTGCTCCCAGCCTGTCGGCCATCCGTCCTGCCAGCGGGGCAGCCACCACGCCCGCCACGCCAATCACCCCGAACAGCCCGGCGACCTCGGCCCCGAGTCCGTAGGCGGGATCGGCGAGGTAGAAGGCCAGCACAGTCCAGAAGGCACTGAAGGAGGCAAACAGCAAGGCCTGGGTCAAGGTGGCGCGGCGCAAGGCGGGCTCTTGGCGCCACAAGCCGATCAGGGAGTGCAGCAGGCGGGCATAACTCAGGGTGGAGCGAGGCAACCCCAGCGGGATCATCCGGGCCATCAGCAGCCCCCCCAGCAGGGCCAGTGGCACCCCGCACCAGAACATGGCCCGCCAGCTGCCATAGGCGGTGACAAGGCCCGCCAACGTACGGCTGAGCAGGATCCCGGCCAGCAGGCCGCTCATCACGCTGCCGACCACGGCACCCCGCCTGGCCGGGTCGGCCAGAGTGGCCGCCACCGGCACTATCTGCTGGGCCGCCGTGGCGCCTATCCCGAGCAGGACGGAGGCCAGCATCAACATGGTCGCCCCCGTGGCCACGGCCGCCATAGAGGAGGCCAGTGCAATCAGCACGAACTGCCCCAGAATGAGCCAGCGACGCTCGACCACATCCCCAAGCGGCACCAGCAGCAACAGGCCGGCCGCATAACCGAGCTGGGTCAGCATGGCAATCAGGGGGATGGCGGATTGGCCGGGAAAATCCTGTGCCATTACCGCCAGCATGGGCTGGTTGTAATAGATGTTGGCGACCGCCAGACCGCAGGAGAGGGCCATGGCAAAGACAAGGGCGGGGCCGGGCGTGCTGTTGGCCATGGCGGCCCGCTCGGTGGAGACTGATGAACTCATGATGCCATCCTCATAGATGAATGAACCCCGTGCAGGCACGGGCTGGATGAGCACAGCCTACCCATGGACACGGGGCGGCAGTAGCAGGCGCCACGCCATAACACCTATTCCACCCCGGCATGCTCCGGCCCCTGCCCCACGCCGGGCAGCCCGGCCACGAAGGTCAGGAAGGCGCGCGCCTTGGCGCTGAGTTCGCGACCTGCCGGCAGCAGGGTCCAGAGCTCCAGCGTCGGCAATTGCCACCCCGGCAGCGCCACCACCACCTCCCCCCGGGCAAGCTCGGGGGCGAACATCCACTCGGAGGCGATGCCGAGCCCGAGCCCCGCCAGCACGGCGGCCCGCATCCCCTCGGCGGCCGAGACCGTCAACCGTCCCCGCCCTCGCACCGCAATCCGTTCGTCTCCCCGGCAAAACAGCCACTGCTGCCCCGTGCCGGGCTTGGGGCTGTAGAGCACCAGATCGTGATCCTGCAACCCCTGGGGGGAGGCCGGCATGCCCCTGGCCGCGAAGTAGGCCGGAGTGCCCAGCACCCGCATCTCGCAGCGGGAGAGACGGCGGGCCACCAGCGCCGAATCCGCCTGCTCCCCGAGCCGCAAGGCGACATCGATGCCGGCCGAGATGAGATCGACGTTGCCATCGTCCAGCAGGATCTCGAGCTCCAGCCCAGGGTGATCCCCGAGAAAATCCGACAGGTGCGGGATGATGTGCAGGCGGGCGAAGGTGACGGGGGCGCTCACCCGCAGGCGACCGCTCAGGCCGGCCCGGCACTGCTGCACCATGGCGTCGGCCTCGTTGACCTGCGCCAATATCTCCCTGGCGCGCCTATAGTAGGCCTCCCCCGCCTCGGTGGGGGCCAGGCCACGGGTCGAGCGCAGCAGCAGGCGGCTGCCAAGACGCTCCTCCAGCTGGGCAATCAGCTTGGAGACAGTGGGTTGACCCAGTCCCAGCCGACGCCCCACCGCCGAGAAGGAGCCGGTCTCCACCGCCAGCACGAAGACCTCCATCACCCCCAATCTATCCATCCGTCTCTCCCCTGCCCGTCACTGCCGGCGGCGTCTCACCTTGCGCCGTCGGCATCCAGTGGCACAAGGTAGCATCCCGCCCCCTCGGCTGCATCCCTGCCCTGTCCGACATGGCCCAGGGCTGGCCCCTTTGCCATCCTGTCCGGTCTCTTGCGGGATCCGCTTGCCCGAACTTTTGTCCAAACGAGGCGCACAAAAAAAGGCCGCTCATGGAGCGGCCTTTCATCAATCAGATCTGGACTCAGCTGTCGCGGCGCTTGTTGCCACCGAACTTGCGATCCTTGTTGAAGCCACCTTCACGGCGCTCCCCGCTCTTGTTGAACGGACGGTCACCGCTGGGGCGGCGATCCTTGTTGAAGGGACGATCGCTGCGGGGCGGACGGGGGGCAGTGTTGCTGCCGGCCGGCACCTCGGTGTAGCGGGTGATCATCAGCGGACGCTGGCAGACACGGGCCTTCTTGATCACTTCCAGCACATCGGCGGTCATGCCCTTGGGCAGATCGACGGTGGAGAAGTCATCGGCGATGTCGATGTTGCCGATGAAACGGCTCTCGATGTTCGCTTCGTTGGCGATGGCGCCCACGATCTGGCCCGGCTTGACGCCGTGATGGGCACCCACGTCTACGCGGTAACGCTCCATCTCTACGTCAGGATTGTCTTTGAGCGGGCGCGGCTCCAGGGACGGCATGCGACGGGCAGGACGATCGCCACGGTCACCGAAATCACGGGGAGCACGATCACCGAAGTCACGGCGCTCGAACTCACGGCCAGCACGGTCGCTTGCCGGTTCAGTGACAGAGTCATCCAGCAGCAGCGGTTGGTCACCCTGCACCAGCTTGGCCAGGGCGGCAGCCAGCTCCAGCGGATCGGCAGAATCTTCTTCGATCAGCTCGTTCACCAGATTCACGTAGATCTCGAGCTCTTCGCCCATCATGGTTTCCCGGATGCGCTCCTTGAACTTGGTCATGCGGTGCTGGTTGATGTCCTCGGTGCTCGGCATCTTCATCGGCTCGATGGCCTGACGAGTGGCGTGCTCGATGGCGCGCAGCATGCGGCGCTCGCGGGGAGCCACGAACAGGATGGCCTCACCCTTGCGACCGGCACGGCCGGTACGGCCGATACGGTGAACGTAGGATTCGGTATCGTACGGAATGTCGTAGTTCACCACGTGGGTGATGCGCTCGACGTCCAGACCACGGGCGACCACGTCGGTGGCGATCAGGATGTCCAGCTGGCCTTGACGCAGCTTGTCGACGGTACGCTCACGCAGCTTCTGCGGAATGTCACCGTGCAGCGCTTCACAGGCGTGACCACGGGCGGCCAGTTTGCCCGCCAGCTCTTCGGCGGCGTTCTTGGTGCGCACGAAGACCAGTACGGCTTCGTACGGTTCGACTTCCAGCAGACGGGTCATGGCGTCCAGCTTGTGCAGACCGGTTACCTGCCAGTAGCGCTGGCGGATGGTCGGTGCGGTGGACGTCTTGGTGATGATCTTGATCTCTTTGGGTTGCTTCAGGTGCTTCTGGGCAACACGACGGATCTGGTCCGGCATGGTGGCAGAGAACAGGGCAACCTGACGGGTGGCCGGGCACTGCTCCATGATCCAGTCCACGTCGTCGATGAAGCCCATACGCAGCATTTCATCGGCTTCGTCCAGAACCAGGGCTTTCAGGCCGGAGAGGTCCAGGTTCTTGCGACGGATCAGGTCCATCACGCGGCCAGGGGTACCCACGACAACCTGAGCACCACGACGCAGGGCGCGGGTCTGGGTTTCGTAAGAGGAACCACCGTAGATGGGCAGAACATGGAAGTCCGGCATGTGCTTGGCGTAACGTTGGCACGCCTCGGCAACTTGCAGCGCCAGCTCACGGGTCGGTGCCAGCACCAAAATCTGGGTGTTGCGGTTACCAGCTTCCAGACGAGACAACAGAGGCAAGGCAAAAGCAGCGGTCTTCCCCGTACCGGTTTGCGCCTGCCCCAGCAGATCGTGTCCCGCCATCAGGTGGGGAATTGCTGCGGCCTGGATCGGTGACGGGCGCTCATAGCCCACGTCTTGCAGCGCTTTCAATACAGGCGCGGCCAGTCCAAGCTCACTAAAAAGGGGCATTTGTTCGGTATGGGTATCAGACATAGATTCTTCCAGAGTAAGGCAGGCGGCTAAGCACCGCGGAATAGCAAAAAGGCGGCGATTATAGCGCCACTTTGTTCTGCTGTCTTGAAAAATGTGATAAGCGTCTCAAGACGTTGGCAATTATAGAGGGATCTTGCGACTATGGCTTGCTTATTTTGCACTACTGGTGCGTTATTGCTTGTCACGCCCCGCTGGAGTCCTTGTCCCGCTTGTGTTTGAGCACCGCCATGGTCAATCGGCTGGTGCACAATAAACGCCCACGTTCATCCCGAATGTCAATCTGCCACACCTGGGTCGTTGCCCCCAGATGCAGTGGCGAGCAACGCCCTGTTACCACACCTTCCCGCTTGGACCGCAAGTGGTTGGCGTTGACTTCCAGCCCCACACAATAGCTGTCTAGTCCGACCGCCATATTGGCCGCCAGCGACCCCAGCGTCTCCGCCAACACCACGGAGGCACCACCGTGCAGCATGCCGAGCGGCTGATGGGTACGGTGATCCACCGGCATGCTGGCTTCAAGCCAGTCGGGGCCAACATCCGTGTAGATGATATCGAGGTGGGCCATCAGGGTGTTGCGGGAGCTGGCATTGAGCCCTTCGAGGCTCATGGGTTTGCGCCAGATGGGGGCGTTTTCTTGACTCATGGCGAGCAGACTCCTTATGTGATCAATGGGTTGGACGCGAGCATGTCGGCGAAAAAGACGAAGAAAAGAAGATGCCCCGACCGGGGCATCTTGGCAACCACCTTGCATCACCAGGGGTAGGTCACCCCGGGCCACTCGGCCCAGGGCAGCTCACGCCCCGGCAGGCGCGGGTGGTGCCAGTGCCACACCTTGCCCAGCCAGGCGCGCAGCTCGGCCTCCAGCAAAGCGTCAGCGAGGGGAGCCTCGGCCACCTTCCAGAAGAAGAGCTCCACCTCCACCTCCGGCAGCACCGAAGGGTAGAGATAGACCCCACCCCAGAACTCGGGCTCCCGCTCCGGGCTCCAGAGGCCGTAGGCAAAGGATCGCTTGGCGAGAAACTCCGAGCACTGCCACTCCAGATCGGCCTCGTGCTGGCTCAGGCTGAACTGGGCCGAGGGCCAGACGTCATCCGGGCGAAACAGCTGATGGAGCTGCTCCCGCTCGCGCAGCATGGCGACAAACTCCACCACTGCCTGGGTCGGGTTGACCGGCAGCAGCAGGAAGTGCGGGTGCCGATAGGCTTGCGGCACCCGAAACCGCTTGGGAAAGCGCAGCATCAGAGCAGTTCCAGCAGCGCCTGCAGCGGATGCTTGAGTTTCTCCCCCTCCATCCGCTTGACCTGACTGCGGCACGAGTAACCCGTGGCCAGACAGCGATCCTTGGGCAGACGTGCCAGGGGCTCGGCCCAGCTGAGGCCATAGATCCCCTTGGAGTTCTCCACCTGCCTGGCGTCGTGGCCATAGGTACCGGCCATGCCGCAGCAGCCCACAGACACAGGCCGCAAGCTGGCCCCAAAACGCTGGAACAAGGTGCCCCAGTCGCCGTGGGTCGAGGGCTTGGCGGTCTTCTCGGTGCAGTGGGCAAACAGATACCAGGGCTCGACCTCCCCCTGCTCTTCCTCGGCCCTGACGTGCGGGGCCGGAAGAGAGAGCAGCCACTCCTGGGGCAGCTGCACCTGGAAGTCGCCGCGGGCGGGGCCCAGGGCCTTCACATACTCGTCGCGATAACAGAGCACCAGGGAGGGGTCCACCCCCACCATGGGGATGCCCAGTGCCGCCATCTTGTTGAGGAACTGGGCGCTGCTCGCAGCAGTGCGGGCGAAGGCACGCAGGAAGCCCTTCACGTGCTGGGGCTTGCCGTTGGGCTTGAACGGCAGCAGGTAGGGCTGATAGCCCAGCTTGCTGGCGAGCGTCACCAGGTCCCGCACCACGGGGGCGTCGTAGTAGCTGGTGAAAGGATCCTGCACTATGAGCACCACTTTTTTACGCTGCTCGGGGCTCATGGCCTCGAGGCCCGGCAGGTCGAAATAGCGGGCCTTGTGATCACGCAGCTCCTCGGCCAGGGTGGGAATGCTCAGGAGTGGCACATCCACCATGCCGATGCTCTTCTCGGTCGCCTTCTGGGCCCACTCTTTTTCCAGGAAGAAGTTGACCAGCTTGGGCGCCTTGGCGAGCAGGGGCGCGTAAGCTTCGACGGTGCCGACGAAGTAATCCTTGGGGCCGCGCAGATAGCGGCTGTGGTAGAGCTGCATGAAGCGGGCACGGAAGCTCGGCACATCCACCTTGATGGGGCACTGGCTGGTGCAGGCCTTGCACGCCAGACAGCCTTCCATCGCCTCCATCACCTCGTGGGAGAAGTCATACTGGCCGCGGGCGCGAGCCAGGGTGTTGCGCGTCTTGTCGATGATGGCCTTGATAGACAAGCCGCCGCTTTGCAGGGCCACCTCTTGCGCGAGCGGGTCGAACCCCTGCTCCGCCATCTGGCGCAGCCATTCACGCATCAGCCCGGCCCGCCCTTTGGGGGAGTGGCGGCGGTCGCGGCTGATCTTGACCGAGGGGCACATGGGTGAGTCGGTCTCGAAGGTGAAGCAGAGCCCGTTGCCGTTGCAATCCATGGCGCGGGTGTAGCTTGTCCGTACCGCAATGGGGATCTGGCGGTCAAACTTGCCGCGCTTGGGCCCGTCCACCGACACAAGCGAAGCGCCGCTGCCATAAGGGATGCAGATCTTGCCCGGGTTGATGCGGTTGGCGGGATCGAAGGCGCCCTTGACCCGCTGCAGCTCTTCCCACAGCTCGCCGAAGAAGGCGGGGCTGTATTCGGAGCGGAAACCCTTGCCGTGCTCCCCCCACATCAGGCCGCCATATTTGGCGGTGAGGGCTACGACCTGATCCGAGATGCGTCGCAGCAACACCTCCTGCTCGGGGTCGCACAGGTCCAGCGCCGGGCGCACGTGCAGCACCCCGGCATCGACGTGGCCAAACATGCCGTAGTCGAGGCCGTGGCCGTCCAGCAGGGCACGAAACTCCATGATGAAGTCCGCCAGGGATTCCGGCGGTACGGCGGTGTCTTCGGTGAAGGCCACCGGCTTCTTGCGCCCTTCGGCGTTGCCAAGCAGCCCTACCGACTTCTTGCGCATGCCGTAGATGGTCTCGATGCTCGGCAGGTGGTCACACACCTGATAGCCGATGATCCCCGCCTCCCCCTTGGCCAGCAGGCCGTCGATACGACGGCACAGCTCGGCCACCTTGGCCTTGTGCTCGGCTTCATCGGTGTCCGCAAACTCGACAATGTTGAGCCCCTGCAAGTCCTTGCCGGGCACGTCCTGGATGAGGTCTTTCACCGAGTGCCAGATGATGTCGGCGCGGGCCAGCCCCAGCACTCGGGAGTCCACTGTCTCCACCGACAGGGCATGAGCCTGCACCATAAAGGGGGCATTCCTGAGGGCCGAAGGGAAGCTGTCGTACTTGACGTTGACTAGGGTGCGGTAGCGCGGGATGGGGGTGATGTTGAGGCGAGCCTCGGTGATGAAGCCCAGCGACCCTTCAGATCCGCACAACACCCGGCTTACATCCAGGGTGTCGGTATCGGGTTGATATAGATGCTTGAGGTCGTAACCGGTCAGGAAGCGGTTGAGCTTGGGGAAGGTCGCCTCTATGTCGGCGCGCCTCTCCTTGCCGATGCGATAGAGGGTGCGGTAGATCTCCCCCTCGCGGCTCTCGAGGGCCAGCTTGTCCGCCAGGCGCTGGCCGGTCACCGGCTCGGTCGCCATGATGTCGCCGTTTTCCAGCACGGCTTTGAGGCCGAGCACGTGATCCGAGGTCTTGCCGTAGACCAGGGACCCCTGCCCCGAGGCATCGGTGTTGACCATGCCGCCCAGGGTGGCGCGGTTGGAGGTGGAGAGATCCGGCGAGAAGAAGTAGCCATGAGGTTTGAGGTAGGCGTTGAGCTGATCCTTCACCACCCCGGCCTGGGCGCGCACCCAGCCCTCTTCCAGATTAATTTCCAGGACCTGGTTCATATGGCGCGAGAGATCGACGATAATGCCGCCGCCCAGGGACTGGCCATTGGTGCCGGTGCCGCCGCCGCGAGGGAAGAAACTCAAGGTGGTGTATTCCGGCCCCTGAGCCAGCTTGAGCATCACTGCAATATCATCCGCGCTGCGCGGATAGAGAACCGCCTGAGGTACTACCTGATAGACGCTGTTATCCGTCGCCATCGCCAACCGGCTTGCATAAGACTTTTCGATATCACCACGAAATGCTGATCGCGCCAGCAACTCAAGAAACTGCAGGGTTGTAGGTGACAAACTGTCCTGGTAATCGAGTCTCGGGATCATGAATCCTTGTTCCCTTCCTTTGCTTGATGCCGGCATTCCGGCGACAACGACCGTTCGGGGCTGCCTCTTTGCGGGCCCCCGAACCAGTCCGCTCACATGTGAGCGGGCAGTATATCAGCTAGAAAACCGCTTGCGCGTTCAATCTTCACCATTTGAAAGGAGGACTCTTATGGCTCATTACAGCCATGTTATCAGTACGCTGGTTCGCACCGAGAAACAGGCCCTGACCCTGTCACTGTTCGGCTGCATCAGCTTCGCCATCTTCGGGATCGGCTACGGCCTCTTCGTCGGCTCCAACGCCATCATGCTCGATGGCATCTTCACCCTGTTCAGCATGGGCATGACGGGCCTCGGACTCATCACCGCCTACCTGGTGACCCGCCCCTCAGATGCGCGCTTCCAGTATGGCTACGCCCACTTCGAGCCCATCACCAACGTCATCAACGGCACCATCATACTGCTGCTCTGCCTCGGCGCCCTCTATAGCGGCATCACCTCCTTGCTCGAAGGGGGACGGGAGATAGACCTTGGCCACGCCCTCATCTACGCCGCCGTCTGCACCTTCTTCTGCGCCATCATCTACCGGATCGAGGCGGGCGTCGCCGAGCGGATCGACTCCGAACTGGTGCGGGTCGACTCCAAGGAGTGGCTGGTCGACACCCTGCTCAGCGCCACCCTGCTCATCGGCTTCGTGGTCGCTATCGGCCTCGACGCCCTCGGCTACGGCCACTACAACCGCTACATAGACCCGGTACTGGTCACCCTGCTCGCCCTGTGCGCCACCCTGATCCCCATCAAGGTGCTCGGCCGCAACCTGCGGGAAGTGTTGAAAATCGCCCCCAAGGGGGATGTCTCCCAGCTGGTGGCCAGCGAAATCGAGGCCCTGCGCCTGCGCCATGGCATCGAGTGCTATAGCCATCTGGCGAAAAGCGGCCGCCGCTTCGATCTGGAATTGAACATACTGGTGGCCCCGGATCAGGAGTGGCCTGTCGAGCGCCAGGATGCCCTGCGCCAGGAGCTCTGGTCCCGCCTCGGCGAGACTCTGGGGGATGCCTGGCTCTCGGTCTGCTTCACCCGCGAGAAACGCTGGCTCTGATCCGGCGCTTGCCATCCTGATGCAACGCGGGGCCCCGTCGCCCCGCGTGACAAATGTCCCAAACAGGGCCTACTGCAACCCGCCCCGCAGCCTCGCCCAGCTTCACTCTCGTCGCCACTCTCCTGCCCGTTATTTCTCTGCTTTTTTTAATCTTTAAACCATTGACAGGGAAAACCGTTTGCCGAGTCCCTTGAATCAATAACCATTTTCAACGGCACAAAAAGTTACGAAAATTTCGTTGCTAAAATTAAGTCGGCCAGCTATCTATTTTCGCCAAGGACAAACGGCAGACTGCGCGCCGAAATACAGTGATGTTGTTATCCACCGGACAATAAAAACAAATACACTTATTCCACTTTGTTAAACAGTTAAGGTAAGTCCCATGAAAAAGGTGTTGATCACAGTATTTGCATTGACCATGGCGGGCACCGCCAGTGCTGCCCTTCCCCAGCTTAATTACGAGTGCCCGGGTCAGATCCAGATGCACAGCGATGAGGGTGGCCCCGTCTATATCAATGGCAAGGAGGCCAAGCTCAAGAAGTTCAGCGATGACTTCTATGAGGCCAAGGGCTCGGGAGTCACCCTCTCCATCAGCAACACCGGGGGCCAGTACGATGTCTCCTACAACAGCAAGCAAGGCTCGGGCGTCTGCCAGCCGGCAGCCACGTCAGCAGCGCCTGCGGCCTCGGCAAGCCCTGCCAGCCCTGCCAGCCCTGCGGAGAAAGCCTGTCTGAAGGCGGTCTCCGAGAAGACGAACGTGCCCCAGGCCCAGCTTCAGGTGACTGACGTCATGGACTCCGAAGCCGGGGTCGGCGTCACCATCAAGGTGCCGGGTGCCGATGCCCCCTGGTCCTGCCTCAGTGACAAGAAGGGCCATGTTCAGGGCGCCGCCTACACGGGCCAGTGACGGGTTCCATTGCGCTCGACATCAGATCCCCATGACATGACGGGATTGACCGACAGGGAGGCCATGCCTCCCTGTCTTCAGGTTCAACGCCTTATATTGAAGCGCCAACTTCCCTGTCTTCATCTTCGAAGTTTTATATTGAGTCGCCAGCCTCCCTTAAAATAACCTCCCCCTTTCGTCACTCCAAAAACAGCCGCTACCTGTTCGCGCTCCCTTATATAACAAAATAAGCTGACACTTATTAAAACAAGCACCCGATGATAGGCACCTGAAATAAGTTGTTACACATTATCCACTCGCAGATATATACATGACCCGCGTTTTATGGGCTTTTCTCATCCATATGGCGAGAGACTCTCCATAGGCCGACCCGGCAGCGCAGGCACCCCATGCCCGGTAGCCGCTCATCTCTCGTGCGCCCGGTGCTTGCCAAATGCGGGATTCCCGTTATCATCAGGGCTCACTTTTGACCCGAGGTTTTATTGCCCATCATGGACACCCCCCGAAGTAGCCCTTCGTTTTTCCCCATCAAAACCTATCTGTACCTGCTCAACCAGCGCCTCTGAAAACAGCCTTGCCCTGCCACGGCCCCTTGCCGTGAGCGACATCCACTGCGTCTGTTTTTATTGAGGTCATCCTAATGGAATTTTTGCTGGACCCGTCTATCTGGGTCGGTCTGTTCACCCTGATCATCCTCGAGATAGTGCTCGGGATCGACAACCTGGTCTTCATCGCCATCCTGGTGAAGAAGTTGCCCCCCGCCCAGCGGGACAAGGCCCGGCTCATCGGCCTCTCACTGGCCCTGATCATGCGCCTCGCCCTGCTGAGCGTGATGTCCTGGCTGGTGACGCTCACGGCCCCCATACTGCACATCTGGGATCACCCCTTCTCGGGGCGAGATCTCATCCTGATGGGGGGCGGCCTCTTCCTGCTGTTCAAGGCCACCTCAGAGCTGCATGAGCGGCTGGAAGCCAAACCGGAGGAGCAGGGCCCGGTCGGTGTCTATGCCGGATTCGGGGTGGTGATCGCCCAGATCCTGGTGCTGGATGCGGTCTTCTCCCTGGACTCCATCATCACAGCGGTCGGCATGGTGGAACACCTGGGCGTCATGATGGCGGCCGTGACCATCGCCATGGTGGTGATGGTGATCGCCTCCAAGCCCCTGACCCGCTTCGTCAACGCCCATCCCACAGTGGTGGTGCTCTGCCTGAGCTTCCTGCTGATGATAGGTTTCAGCCTGGTGGCGGAGGGCTTCGGCTTCCACATTCCCAAGGGCTATCTCTATGCGGCCATCGGCTTCTCCGTGCTCATCGAGTTCTTCAACCAGCTCGCCCAGCGCAGTGCCCAGCGCCACGAATCCAGGCAGCCCCTGCGCGAGCGCACCACGGCCGCCATCTTCAAACTGATGGGGGGAAGCCGGGCCAACCAGCACCCGCAGCAAGATGATGAGGAAGAGGAGCAGGATGCCCCCCGCCCCATCAGCTTCGGAGAAGAAGAGCGCTACATGGTGACCGGGGTGCTGTCGCTCGCCGAGCGCTCCATCCGCACCATAATGACACCCCGCGCCGAGATGGAGTGGATCGACGTCAATGACTCCCCGGACGAGATACGGGCCCTGCTGCAGCGGGCCCCCCATAGCCTGTTCCCGGTCTGCGACGGTGAGCTGGACGAGATCATCGGCGTGATGAAGGCGCGGGATCTGCTGTTTGCCCTCAACGAGGGGCAGTCCCTGACCGAGCTTGCCAAGCAGAACGACCCCATCATAGTGCCCCAGACCATCAACGTGATCCGGCTGCTGGCGGAGCTGCGCAAGGCCAGGGGCAGCCTCATTCTGGTGGCGGACGAGTTCGGCATCATCCAGGGGCTGGTCACCAACCACGATCTGCTGGAGGCCATCGTCGGCGAGCTGCCGGATGAGGATGAGACCCCGGACATAGTCCAGGAGGGGGAGAGCTGGCTCATCAACGGCAGCACCAACATCCACCAGATAGAGCAGACCCTGGGGCATGACGGCCTGGTGAGCGAGAGCGATGAGTACGTGACCCTCGCGGGCATGCTGCTCTCCCACTTCGGCAGCCTGCCCACCTGCGGCCAGCAACTGCGCCTCGGTCAGCTCTGCTTCGAGGTGCTGGCGGTGAGCGAGCGGCGGATAGAGCGGGTGAGGGTCACCCCGATAGGCGCCAGCGCCGCCTGATCTGCCGCGACACTGAAGAGGGCCAACAGGCCCTCTTTTTCATGGCCTCGGGCCCATTGCTGTGCCAATGGCAATTCTCTTCTGCAATTACCCCTCTTTTTCACAATGACAATCCCCTCTAGAGTCTCCTCCATCCCAACACGAGGAATTCACCATGAACCACGATCCCCTGTTCTGCCCCCTTCGCCTCGGCCAGTTGCACCTCTCCAACCGCATCGTCATGCCGCCCATGACCCGCTCCCGTGCCAGCCAGCCTGGTGACGTGGCCAACGCCATGATGGCCACCTACTACGCCCAGCGCGCGGGCGCTGGCCTCATCATCGGCGAGGGCACCCAGATAGATCCCCTGGGCAAGGGCTATGCCTGGACCCCGGGCATCCACAGCGCCGAACAGGTGGCGGGCTGGAAGCAGGTGACCGATGCGGTGCACGCCAAGGGGGGCATCATGTTTGCCCAGCTCTGGCACGTGGGCCGGGTCACCCACCCGGACAACATCGGCGGCGCCCAGCCCATCTCTTCCTCCGCCATCAAGGCGCAAGGGGTGAAGGTCTTTGTCGACAACGGCAGCGATGCCCCCGGCTTTGTGGAGACGGTCACTCCCCGTGCCATGACCCAGGCCGACATAGACGCCGTGGTGGGCCAGTTCCGCCAGGCTGCCCGCAATGCCATGGAGGCCGGCTTTGACGGCATAGAGCTGCACGCCGCCAACGGCTACCTCATCAACCAGTTCCTCGACTCCGAGTCCAACGCCCGCACCGACAACTACGGCGGATCCCTTGAGAACCGGTTGCGCTTCCTGAAAGAGGTAACCGAGGCGGTGAGCAGCGAAATCGGGGCAGACAGAGTGGGCGTGCGCTTGGCGCCACTCACCACCCTCAACGGCACTGTGGATGCGAACCCGCAGGAGACCTATCTGGCTGCCGCGAAGCTGCTGGGGGAAATAGGCATCGTCTACCTGCATATCGCCGAGGCGGACTGGGACGATGCCCCATTGATGGCGGAGGGCTTCAAGCAGGGGCTGCGGGATGCCTTCCCCAACACTCTCATCTATGCGGGAAAATATGACGGCGAACGGGCCAGAGCCGCGCTGCAGGCGGGCTGGGCCGACCTGATTGGCTTCGGTCGCCCCTTCGTGGCGAACCCGGACTTGCCGAACCGGCTGCGTCACGGCTATCCCTTTGCCCCCCATGATCCCGCCACCCTGTTTGGCGGCGGCGAGCAGGGGCTCATCGACTACCCCGTCTACCAGGCCGAGACAGCGCAGCAGCCTGCCTGAGACTGGCAACCAGCCTAGCCATGCCACGCGCCCGCCCTTATCGGCGGGCGCGTTGTTGTTGAACGTCAGGCGCCTAGTAGAGAGCCACCCCGTGGCAGGCGCCATAGCCCCTGATCTCCTGGGTCAGCCTCACCTTGTCGGCCAGGCTCAGCCAGCTCGCCTCCACCCCATTGAGGGAGAGGCGGCAGAGCTGCTCCCGCGTGGCGCCGAGCCCGTCGGCCAGGGCCCTGAAATTGGCCCCCAGATAGCCGCCGAAATAGGCGGGATCGTCGGAGTTGATGGTGACGCAGAGCCCCTGCTCCAGCAGGGTCAGCACATTGTGTTCCGCCATGGTGCCAAACACCTTGAGCCGCACGTTGGAGAGAGGGCAGACGGTGAGCGGCAGCCGGGTGTCGGCCAGGTAGCGCACCAGCTCGGGATCCTCGGCGCAGCGCACCCCGTGATCGATACGGCGCACCGCCAGCTCCCGAATTGCCTGCCAGATATAGTCGGCCGGCCCCTCTTCCCCGGCGTGGGCCACCACAAGCAGCCCCAGCGCCCTCGCCCGGGCGAAGACCCCGGCAAACTTGCCGGGGGGATTGCCGAGCTCGCCAGAGTCGAGGCCGACCCCGTGCAGCCGGGCCAGATAAGGCTCGGCCTCGCGCAGGGTGGCGAAGGCATCCTCTTCGCTCAGGTGGCGCAAGAAGCTCATGATAAGCCGCCAGCTGATGCCAAGCTGCCGCTCCCCGCGCTGCAATGCCCGCTCTATGCCGCCGAGCACAGTGGCAAAGGGGATGCCGCGGGCACTGTGGGTCTGGGGATCGAAGAAGATCTCCACGTGTACCACCTTGTCGGCGGCGCAGCGTTCAAGATAGGCCCAGGTGAGGTCGAAGAAATCCTGCTCGGTGACCAGCACGCTGGCCCCCAGGTAGTAGAGATCGAGAAAGGATTGCAGGCAGTCGAACTCATAGGCGGCCCGCAGGCTCTCGACGTCGGGCCAGGGCAGGGTCACCCCGTTGCGCTGGCCAAGGGCAAACATCAGCTCGGGCTCCAGGGTGCCCTCGATATGCAGGTGCAGCTCCAGCTTGGGCAAGCCGGCAATAAAGTTCTCCATGATGACGGCTCCATCGTCAGCGCCTGATGGTTAAGGCAAGTCCAGGCGCCGACGGCGCCCTCTCTCTGCGGTCATTGTGCACCCATCTGGCGCGCCGGGGGAGACTTGTCATCAAAGCGCCTTATAATGGCGGCACAAAAAAGCCATAAGTGATTGAAGACATTCGAGGTTGGCAACCACCTCCCCCTACAAGGAGTTTCCATGAAGAAAAGCGTCATCTGTGATATCGACGGCGTCATCCTGCACAACAACGATCTGGTGCCCGGCGCCGACCGTTTCGTTCATCGCCTGCTGGAGCAGGGCAGCAAGCTCCTGTTCCTCACCAACTACCCGGCCCAGACCCAGAAAGATCTGCAAAACCGCTTCCGCTCCGCCGGGATCGAGGTGCCGGAGGAGTGCTTCTATACCTCCGCCATGGGCACCGCCGACTTTCTCAAGCGCCAGGATGGCAAGAAGGCCTATGTAATTGGCGAAGGGGCCCTGACCCACGAGCTCTACAAGGCCGGCTTCACCATCACCGACATCGACCCCGACTTCGTGGTGGTGGGGGAGACCCGCAACTACAACTGGACCATGATGCAGCTGGGGGCCAAGTTCGTGGATCAGGGGGCCCGCTTCATCGCCACCAACCCCGATACCCACGGCCCCATGATGCACCCGGCCTGCGGCGCCCTCTGCGCCCCCATCGAGCGGATGACCGGCAAGAAGCCGTTTTACGTGGGCAAGCCGAGCGCCTGGATCATACGCGCGGCCCTGAACCGGATGGAGGCCCACTCCGACGACACCATCATCATCGGTGACAACCTGCGCACCGACATACTGGCGGGCTTCCAGGCCGGCCTCGAGACGGTGCTGGTGCTCTCCGGGGTGAGCAAGGTTGCGGACATCGACCGCATGCCGTTCAGACCGAACCACATCTTCGACTCAGTAGTGGACATCGATATCGTCTGATCCCCCTCATCGGCTTCCCCTTGGCAAGGTGGCGCACATCGTTTAACGTAAGCGCAACATTGTTAAACAAACTAAACGGGAGCAGGACGCTCCCCTCGCCACCCCAAGGACGCACCATGAAGAGCCTGAACGACTGGATCCTGCTGGACCAGCACCCCGTCTCCCCCACCCCGCTGATGCCCGCTCCCGAGCGGATCCGGGCCGGCAACCCGAGCCAGACCCTCTGGAACCACTATTCGGACCCCAGCCAGCAGTTTCACGTGGGCTTCTGGGCCTGCGAGCCGGGGCGCTGGGCTGTGCACTACACGGAGCACGAATATTGCCAGCTGCTGGAAGGGGAAGCGCGGATCCACGACGGCCAGGGGGGCGAACTGCACCTCAAGCCAGGGGATCAGTTCGTCATCCCGGCGGGCTTCGTCGGCGAGTGGGAGACCCTGGTGGCCTGCCGCAAGCTCTATGTGATCTTCGAACCCGCCGCGACCTGACGCGCACGTCAAGCAAGCCCCTCTTTCCTGCCCCCCTTCTCATCCGCCGACTTGACGTTGGCGGCATGATTTTCTGCGGTTTTCCCGCTTGCAAAAGGTTTTTGCGCTAGGCATTGTGATTGGCGAGGAATGTAAATGGAATTTCGAGCCCGAACGTGGGGGGCTCATATAAAAATCAAGAGGATTACCGCCAATGTGTTCTATTTTCGGCATTCTGGACATCAAGACCGACTCCGCCACCTTGCGCAAATCGGCCCTGGAGATGTCCAAGCGACTGCGTCACCGCGGGCCTGACTGGTCCGGCGTCTACAGCTCCGACAAGGCCATCCTGGTGCACGAGCGCCTGGCCATCGTCGATCCGGGCAATGGCGCCCAGCCGCTCTACAACCCGGAGCGCACTCACGTATTGGCCGTCAACGGCGAGATCTACAACCACAAGGAACTGGAGAAGAACCTCAAGGTCGACTTCCAGTTCCAGACCCACTCCGACTGCGAGGTGCTGCTCGCCCTCTACAAGGAGAAGGGCCCGGCCTTCCTGGACGATCTCAACGGCATCTTCGCCTTCATCCTCTATGACGCCGAGCAGGATGCCTACCTGATTGGCCGCGACCACATGGGGATCATCCCCCTCTATACCGGCCGCGACGAGCACGGCAACTTCTATGTCGCCTCCGAGATGAAGGCCCTGGTGCCGGTGTGCAAGAGCGTCGAGACCTTCCCGCCGGGACATTACCTCTGGAGCAAGGATGGCGAGCTCAAACAGTGGTACAAGCGCGACTGGATGGAATACGGCGCGGTCGAGCACAACGTCAGCGACAAGGCCGAGCTGAAAGCCGCGCTGGAAGCGGCGGTCAAACGCCAGCTGATGTGTGACGTGCCCTACGGCGTGCTGCTCTCCGGCGGTCTGGACTCCTCCGTCATCTCCGCCATCACCAAGCTCTATGCCGCCCGCCGGGTAGAGGATGATGGCAAGAGCGAGGCCTGGTGGCCCCAGCTGCACTCCTTCGCCGTCGGCCTGGAAGGGTCGCCGGATCTCGCCGCCGCCCGTAAAGTGGCAGATCACCTCGGCACCATCCACCACCAGATCCACTTCACCGTGCAGGAAGGGCTGGATGCCCTGCGCGACGTCATCTATCACCTCGAGACCTATGACGTCACCACCATCCGAGCCTCCACCCCCATGTATCTGATGGCGCGCTACATCAAGGCGATGGGCATCAAGATGGTGCTTTCGGGCGAAGGCTCCGACGAGCTGTTCGGCGGCTACCTCTACTTCCACAAGGCCCCCAACGCCCGGGAGTTCCACGAGGAGAACGTGCGCAAGCTGGCCTCCCTGCATCTGTATGACTGCCTGCGGGCCAACAAGTCCATGGCGGCCTGGGGCGTCGAGGGTCGCGTGCCCTTCCTCGACAAGGAGTTCATGGACGTGGCGATGCGCCTGCAGCCCGCCGACAAGATGTGCGGCAACGGCAAGATCGAGAAGCACATCCTGCGGGAAGCCTTCGAGGAGCTGTTGCCCCACGAGGTGGCATGGCGTCAGAAGGAGCAGTTCTCCGACGGCGTGGGCTACTCCTGGATTGACAGCCTCAAAGCCATGGTCGAGACCGAGGTGACGGATCAGATGTTCGAGGCGGCCGCATTCCGCTTCCCCATCAACACCCCGCTCACCAAGGAGGCCTACTTCTACCGCGCCATCTTCGACGAGCACTTCCCGCTGGAGTCCGCCGCCCGCACCGTGCCCTATGGCAAGTCGGTCGCCTGCTCCACCCCGACCGCGCTGGAGTGGGATGCCAAGTTCAAGGAGATGGCCGATCCCTCAGGCCGCGCCGTGATGGACGTCCACCAGCAGAGTTACTGACAGGCTGACGGATATGCGCAGATAAGCAAATACCCACGACCAAGCCAGTCCATCACTGCCAAGCCCCTCACTCAGCTGAGGGGCTTTTTTTTGGCTATGTCCCAATTACGTGTTGCATGGGGCGCCCCAGCGCCTCATGCAAGCAACTTGGGATATTCACTTCCCGCCCGTAGCGCTCCAACATCCTTCGCCAACCCAGATAA
>NZ_JBGLQX010000029.1:0-48086 GCF_041403065.1 Aeromonas sp. S16(2024)
GGCATGTTAGAACCAGAGGGAGAGTGATGAAAGGTTCAGATCACGCAATGGGAGATAAGTTCAAAAAAATCCCCAAGCGATGCTTGGGGATTTTTGTATAAGAGACAGCCCTCGGGAGCCTTTTTGCTGGGCGTCGAACGACGGGCAGGGTTACTTGAACACCACCGTCTTGTTGCCGTAGACGAAGACCCGCTCGTTCAGCACCAGCTCCAGGGCACGGCTCAGCACGGATTTCTCCACATCCCGTCCCGCCTTGGCCATGTCGTCGGCGCTGAAGGTATGGCCCACGTGGATCACGTCCTGCTCTATGATGGGGCCTTCATCCAGATCGTCGGTGACGAAGTGGGCGGTGGCACCGATCAGCTTGACCCCGCGATCGAAGGCCTGGCGATAGGGGCGGGCACCGATGAAGGCGGGCAGGAAGGAGTGATGGATGTTGATGAGCTTGCGCGGATAGGCCTCCACGAAGCTCGGGGTCAGCACCCGCATGTACTTGGCCAGGATCACGTAATCCGGCTGGTAGCCGTCGATGAGGGCGCGTACCTGCTCTTCATGCTCGGTGCGGCTGAGATCTTCATGGCTCACGGCATGGAAGGGGATGTCGAACTTGCCGGTCAGCTCGGCGAGCGTGTCGTAGTTGCCGATCACCGCCACTATGTCCATGTCCAGCGCGCCGGCGTAGTTCTTCATCAGGATGTCGCCGAGGCAGTGGGTCTCCTTGGTGACCAGGATGACGATGCGCTTCTTGCCCGCCTTGACCAGACGGCGCTGGGCGCCCGCCGGCAGGGCGTCGTCGAGATCCGCCAGCAGGGTCTCGTCATTGAAGCGACCCTCCAGCTCGGTACGCATGAAGAAGCGGCCGTTTTCGTGATCCACGAACTCGTCGTTCTTGTTGATGTTGAGCTGGTGCTTGTAGCAGATGTTGGTGATCTTGGCGATGAGTCCCTTGGCGTCGGGGCAATCGGTCAGCAGTATTTTCTTTTCCATCTCTGTCATGATTCCGTTTGTGGTGTTGGCGCCCGAGTCTGCGCGGGCTGCACGTTTTTGCTGGCACTATGCCATAAACAAAATCAGAAAGGACAGCGCGCCGTGCACCTGAGTGGCAAGTCGCCAGTGGGGGGCGGTGTGCTGCATCCTATTCATCTTTGATGGGTTTTGGGCTGGTATCCTGGGTTTTTTTTCTTTAGGCTGTCTGCGCTTATTCTCAGGGCGGGGTGAAATTCCCCACCGGCGGTATCCCGATCTGACTCGGGGAGCCCGCGAGCGCCCGACCCCGGTTTCAAACCGGGGTCGGGGTCAGCAGATCCGGTGAGATGCCGGAGCCGACGGTCACAGTCCGGATGAAAGAGGATAAGACAGATATTGCAGTCATGGCTCCCCGCAGGCCGGCTGCTGCATACCTATCTCTGTCTGCCTTTCCATGCCCTGATTCTGGTCCTTGTCTTATTTAGGAGTCTTACCATGAATCAGTCTCTACTCAGTGAATTTGGTGATCCCATTGCCCGTGTCGAAGCCGCGCTGGCCGCATTGCGTGCCGGTCAAGGGGTGCTGGTGGCCGATGATGAAGATCGGGAGAACGAGGGTGACCTCATCTTCGCCGCCGAGTCCATGACCAATGAACAGATGGCCATGATGATCCGCGAATGCTCCGGCATCGTCTGCCTCTGCCTGACCGACGAGCGAGTTCGCCAGCTCGAGCTGCCCATGATGGTGGAGGCCAACTCCAGCCATTATCAGACCGCCTTCACCGTGACCATAGAAGCGGCCCAGGGCGTCACCACGGGTGTCTCCGCTGCCGACCGCATCACCACCATCCAGGCCGCCATCGCCGACGGCGCCCGACCCTCTGATCTGCATCGCCCGGGCCATGTCTTCCCGCTGCGTGCCCGCACCGGCGGCGTGCTGACCCGGCGCGGTCATACCGAAGCCACGGTGGACCTGATGCAGCTGGCCGGTCTCAAGCCTTACGGGGTGTTGTGCGAGCTGACCAAGGCCGATGGCTCCATGGCCAGGTTGCCGGATCTGGTGACCTTCGGTCGCCTGCACCGGATGCCGGTGCTGACCATCGAAGATCTGGTGCAATATCGTCAAATGCTGTCTGAACGTTCAGCTTAAGCTTCATACGAAATTGTATTAAGGGCATTTTTTGGTTACGCTTGGTGCGAACCTCATCCAGTGCACTCGTTTTTGACTTAAATTTGCACAAAAAGTGTGCGTTTAAAAAAAAATGAGGGTTTTAATGCATTTATCTGTGATGGGGCCTATCCAAACTCGTATTTATTTGTGCCATAATCACGCCGCTTGCTAAACGTCTGGCGAGTTAAAGGGAGCTTTAAAAATGAAGAAAATGTTGTTGGTAGGTGTTGTTGGTCTGTCTGCCCTGCTGGGCGGTTGTGCAAACACCAGCGAACTGGAAACTTCCGTTCAGAATCTGTCTAACAAAGTTGACCAACTGGCTCAAGATGTTAGCGCAGTTCGTGCTGATCAATCCAAGATGGCTGCTGATATCGCAACTGCTAACCAAGAAGCAGCTCGTGCTAACCAGCGCATCGACAACATGGCTACTTCCTACAAGAAGTAATCCATGCGAAAAAATGGCGCATTTTAATGCGCCATTTTTTTTGCCTGAAATTCGTCATTTCCCTTATTACTGCACTGCCTGCCTGAACAAGGCAATGCCGATTGCTCGGCATCCCCTGATTTCTTCATCGATTAATAAAGCAGGCTATAAAGCTTGCGGCGATAACTCTGCGCCGCCGGGTGTGCACCCATGGTGGTCAGGATATCGAGATAGATCTTCTTGGCATCGCCAAACGCCATGTCACGCTTGAGAATGTTGAACAGCAATGCCAGGGCTTCTTCCTGGCGGCCAACCTGATTGTATTGCACCGCCAGCTCCTGGGTGAGGGCGTCGTCGTCCGGTGTCTCGGCATGACGCTGCTCCAGGGCGCGCAGCTCCGGGCTGTCGCTGGCTTGCAGCGCCAGGGCCAGGCGGGAACTCAGGGTCTGATAGTGATCATCCTGTGCCACCATGGGGATGGCCGCGAGCAGGGCCTGCGCCTCATCCAGCAGAGCCAGATCCAGCGCAGCCTGCACCAGCCAGAGGCTGATGTCATGACGCTCGGGGGCCAGTCGGTGGGCCTGGGTGAGATGGGCATGGGCCACATCTGCCTGACCCTCAGCCAGGGCTTGCTGACCCTTCTCGAGCAGCAGCTCCTCTTCCTTGGGGGCGAAGGCGGCGAAGTACTGGCGCAGGGTGGCCTCATCCTGCGGGCCTTCCAGGATGGCCTGCTCGTCCGGGCGCCCCTGATGGAACAGCACCAGCGCCGGCAGCGCGCGCAGACCCAGCTGGCTGGCCAGGGGTTGCAACTGGGGATCGTTCATGTCGACCTTGGCCAGGGTGACCGCGGGATTGGCCGGGCCGACCAGGGTCTCCACCAGCGGGGTCATGCCCTGGCATTCTGGCATCTGCGGGGCGTGGAAATAGATGACGACCGGCTTTTTCATGGACGCATCGATCAGTTCGGCGTGGAAGTTCTGGGGATTGATGTCGACGATCATGAGGCTGACTCTCGGAAAATGGTGTGGATCAACATGGGGTCCAGGGGCGTGGATTTCAAGCGCTCGTCCAGCAGGTAGCCATTGATCTGGCGAGTCGGGGCGGCGAGGCTCAGCCAGCCGCTGCCAAAACGCCAGTCCAGCACCTGATAGCTCCGGGTATCGAGCCGGTTATCCAGCCGCCACCCCTCTTCCGGTACAAAGCGCACCTTGTCGAGCCCCGCAGCGATGCCGGCCCCCTGGGCTTTCAGCACCGCCTCCTTGCGTGACCAGAGCCGATAGAAGGCCGAGGCCTGCTCCCGGGATGGCAGGGCAAGCAGCCACTGATATTCCTCAGGAGCATAGAAACGTTGGGCCAATGGCAGGACGGGGCGCTGGCGCAAGCCCATCTCCACATCCACGCCGAGGGGACCTTGCTGGCAGAGGGCGAGCACCAGCCAGTCCCCGCTGTGGCTGAGATTGAACTGCCAGTCATGGCTGATCAGGGTGGGCTTGCCGTGCTCGCTGGTGCGAAACACCAGCGCATCGGGCGGACAGCCAAGCCGCTCGGCCAGCAGGCGGCGCAGCAGTATCCGGCCGAGCAGGTACTCTCGCTGGCGGCCAGGCTGGCGGATCTCATGCCAATGGGGAAATTCGTCCGGCGAGAGCTCTGATTGCAGCCCGATCAACTGCTCGGCGTCGATAAGCGCCGGTTTTAACAAATAGAGATCCGCATAGAGCATAATATTTCACTTTAAAATGAGGTCGAAACAGCGATAACGATCCGTTTTGACAGGGCAAAACCGCTACTTTTGCGATTGTATATTGTTTGGCCATGATCACATTAATCATGCAAAACAGTGCATTTCCTTGCAAAAATGTGAGGTCGATAGGGATTTTCGCTTGCCTCGATAGAATTCTTGGATATAGTCGGGTGCTGTTGCCTTATAAATTGCCCTGTCGGGCTGCATTTTAACAAGTTTCACTCTATTTGCGGGGATAAAGGATTGCGCCACCTGATGCTACTGCTGGTCGTGCTCGGAATGGTGGGTTGTGCTTCTGCACCCCAGACCGAGGTCGCGAGCAAGATCGAGGTTTCCATGATGGAACCCGTGATTGAACCCGAAGTTTCACCCACACCAGATGTCAACGAAATCCTGACCGTATACAAAGAGTGGCGTGGCGTCCCTTACCGCATGGGGGGCAGCAGCCAGCGAGGCATAGATTGCTCCGCCTTCGCCCGTGAAGTGTTCCGCAATGCCGTCGGCATCGAATTGCCCCGCGATACCCGTTCCCAGGTTCATGAAGGCACCCGCGTTTCCAAGCAGGATCTGGTGGAAGGGGATCTGGTCTTCTTCAAGATCAACCGCCGCCTCAATCATGTGGGCATCTATGTCGGCAACGGTGAGTTCATCCACGCCTCCACCCGCGCCGGGGTGACCCGCTCCAAGCTAGACAACGCCTATTGGCGCAGCAAGTTCTGGCAGGCACGCCGGATCGATATCTGAGTCAGGCTGGACAAACGGCTCGCAGTACGGACTGTTTTTCCAACCTCACTTAAACCGGGCTCCTCGAAGCCCGGTTTTTTTATGGCCCTCGTTTAGACTTTCCCTGGCCGACTCTCTATAGTGTGGCCCCCTTCGATCCTCGGCAGGCCCAGCATGAAGACCCAGCACAAATCCGGATTGCACCCGCGCAATCGCCATCAGACCCCTTACGATTTTGATGCTCTCTGTCAGCGTACTCCCGAGCTGCTGCCTTTCTTGTTCGTCAACGAACATGGCACCCGGACCCTGGATTTCGCCGATCCGGCCGCCGTCAAGGCGCTCAACCGGGCCCTGCTGGCGCTGCACTACGGCATCCAGCACTGGGATCTGCCGCCGGGCTACCTCTGTCCTCCCATCCCGGGCCGGGTCGATTACCTGCATCGGGTGGCGGATCTGCTGGCCGAGAGTGCGGGGGAGGTGCCAAAGGGCAAGGGGGTGCGGGTGCTGGACATAGGCGTCGGGGCGAATTGCATCTATCCCCTGCTGGGGGCCCGTGAGTATGGCTGGCGCTTCGTGGGGTCGGACATCGATCCCGTGTCGGTCAAGGCGGCGACCCTGCTGGCGGCGAGCAATGGTCTGGGCAGTCAGATAGCGTGCCGCCATCATGACAACCCCAAGCAGATCTTTCGCGGCGTCCTGGGGCCGAAGGAGCGCTTCGCCCTGACCCTGTGCAACCCGCCGTTCCACGCCTCTCTGGCGGAGGCGAGCAAGGGGACTGAGCGCAAGCTGCGCAACCTCGGCAAGGCGCTGACAGGGACTCCCGTGCTCAACTTCGGCGGACAGAAGGCGGAGCTCTGGTGCGAGGGTGGCGAGGCGGCGTTTCTGGCCGGCATGATAGAGCAGAGCAAGGAGTTTTCAGGCCAGTGCCTCTGGTTCAGCTCGCTGGTGTCGAAAAAGGAGAATCTGCCTGCCGCACGAAAGGCGCTGGCTCGGGTGGGGGCTCAGGATGTCAGGGTGATCGACATGGCGCAGGGCAACAAGGTGAGCCGGATCCTGGCCTGGAGCTTCCTGGACGAAGCGAGCCGAACCGCCTGGTGGTCTGCTCCCGGCCGCTGAGGAAAAAGGGGGTGTTGAGAGCAAAAATACCCCAGACAGCCTCCTTTTCCTGCCTTGACGGTTTCCGGCCAGTAGCCGTCACGGCAATCGTTTTTCCGCTTTATACCTGTCCGTTTTTCCCTGCGTGTTAGTGACCACTTTCATCCCCGGTACAGTTGTACGCCGAGATTTTTTTGTACTTACCTGTGAAACTTTCATAAAATGGGACTGGTTAGACCTCTTTACAGGCTTTGAATCGAATAGGGATCGGTACATGAAAGTTGTCGATTTTCTGAAGCACAAGCGCGAAATCCTGGCGCAACACCCCTTTGAGCTCAAGGATTGGCTCTCTCCGGCGATCCGTGACTACTGGCGTGAGTTTCAGCAAAAGGCACACCTTCACCCTTTGCTGGGGCGAGTGCTGGATCTGCAGGCCGACCAGTCGCTGGTGCGGCAGCAGCGCGCATCCCAGGCTCAGGCGGTCAACAGCCAGCCGACCCTGATCGAAGAGAACCCGGTGGAGCTGAGTGGTGAAGCCGCCACCCTCTACGCCGAGCTGCAGGCCCGGATCGGGGAAGAGACCCATGTGGGTGAGTGGTTGCAGATAAGCCAGGGGTTGATCGATCAGTTCGCGGCGGTGACCGGGGATCATCAGTGGATCCACACCGACCCCGAGCGTGCGGCGGCCGAGTCGCCGTTCAAGACCACTATTGCCCACGGTTTCCTGACCCTGGCCCTGCTGCCCCAACTCACCGGCTCGGTGGACGAGGCGACGCCGGAATTCCCGAGCGCCCGCATGGTGGTGAACTTCGGTCTGGAGCAGGTCCGCTTCCCGTACCCCATCAAGGTGGACAGCAACATCCGTGCCCGTACCAGGCTGTCGCGCGTCACCCCTATCAAGGGCGGGCTCGAGCTGCTCAAGGAGATCAAGATAGAGATCGAGGGGATCCGTCGCCCCGGTTGCGTCATCGAGTCGGTCACCCGGATCTATTTCTGACCCCCGTCCCTCCCGGCGATGAACACAGGCCCACTTCGGTGGGCCTGTGTCGTTTCCGGGTCCCTAGAAGCTGGCGCCCAGGGTGATGATATGGCGCCACTCCTTCTCGCTCAGGCTCGTCTGTGAGTCCTGATAGTCGAGCCAGGCATCGTCCCAATCCAGCTCGCTCGACCAGGAGAGGCGCAGGTGATCGTTGAAATAGTAACGAAGCCCCAGGCCGCCGCTGATGGACTGCTTTCTGGTCAGATAGGGTGAGGGCTGGTCGATGAACTTCTCGTAACTCCCCTTGCTGAAGAGTTCAAACTTCTCTTGCCACAGATCGAGGGGCTGACGGTAGTCCCACCCCAGGCTGAGGAAGGGGTAGTTGATGATCCGCTCGTTGAACAGACCCGAGTTGCTCCACACCTCCGGCCTGAAATAGGCCCGCTCCAGACCGAGCTGGGTGATGAGCTCAAGCCGGCGTTTCTTGTCATTCCAGAAGCGGTAGCCGGGGCCAGAGGCATAGTCTATTTCAAGATATCCGGCATCGATCAGGTTGTAGTCGATGTCGACGGAGGAGCTCAGGAACCAGTTCTCGTCAAAGAAGAAGTCGAGCTTGGGCTTGAGCTTGTATTCGTGGCTGTCGGTGATGTTGTTCGCCGTCTCATAGATGTACTCGCCATCCAGGCTGTAGCGCCAGTCCAGATTGGCCAGCTCGGTGGAGACCTTGAGGTTGACGTTGTTGGTCCTCTTGGTGTTTTCCTTGAGCTTGATGTTGAGATCGCCGGTGCCGGTCAGGAGCCAGGCATTGACTTCGTCAGGGGAGTCCAGCAAGGGTATCCCTGTCTTGGTCAGCGGCTTGAGTTTCTCCTGTTTGTCCAGGCGCCAGCGCTTGATGGCATGGCGCTGGACAGTCAGGACTTCGCTGTAGGATGGCTTGATGCGGATCTGCTCGTCCGTGATCTCTTCTATGGTGCCGGTCAGGCGATCGCCGTTCTGCATCCACAGTATGTCCGCCATCGCGGCTGAGCCGGGCAGCAGGGTCAACAGGAGCGCCAGCAGGGGAAGGCCGCATCTCGTCATGATGATCACCGGGAGGGCCTTAGCCGCTGATGGGGCGGGGCAGCCCGTTCTTGTCGTCGAGCAGGGCAGTCACCCGGGCGCCATCTATCTCGGGGGCCGCGATGAACTGCTCGACCTCGGGGGAGAGCACCAGGGGCGCCCCCTCGGACATCTCCTCCTCGGTACGGGAGAGGGGGGAGTGCACTTCCAGCCAGCGACGGCCATCGGGCTCCACCGCCATCTTGACCGGCTGGTTGATCACCTGCACCCGGGTACCGACAGGCACCAGGCTGAACAAGGTCTCTATGTCATCCGGGCGCAGCCGGATACAGCCCGCGCTGACCCGCAGACCGACCCCGAACTCCTTGTTGGTGCCGTGTATGAGGTAGTCCTTGTTGCCATAGCCCAGGCGCATGGCGAACTTGCCGAGGGGATTATCCGGGCCCGGGGGCACCACGGCCGGCAGGTCTATGCCCTTTTGCTCCAGCCAGGACTTGCGCACCATGGGGCCGGGTACCCAGGTCGGGTTCGGATTCTTCGCGATGACCGTGGTGGTCATCTCGGGCGTCTCGCGGCCTATGTCACCTATGCCGATGGGCAGCACCATCACCTCAGCCTTGTCCTTGGGGAAGTAATAGAGGCGCAGCTCCGGCAGGTTGATGACGATGCCCTCCCGCGGCACATCGGGCAGCAGCATCTGGGTCGGCAGGGTCAGCCGGGTGCCGGGTGTGGGCAAATAGGGGTCTACCCCGGGATTTGCCTCGAGCAGCGCCAAAAAGCCAATCTGGGTATGTTTGCCGACCAGCTCCAGATGATCGCCAGGTTGGACTATGTAGTCTTCCAGCTCACCGATGAGACGGCTGTCCGCCGGCGGAAGCGGATAGGTTATTGACCAGGCTGGCGCGGTCCAGAGGCTGGCAGCGGCCAGCAGCAGTGAGACGATACGGGTATTGCGCATGGTTTTTCCTATCGGCAGTTCTCGAGGGAAGCGCTTCCCTCCCAAAAAATGAGCAGAGATTGTCAACCAATCGCCCGGGGATTACCAGCGCCAGACCGCGCCCTCACGGGCCGGATTGAGGCATGCTGAGGGGGATTTTCGGCCCTCATCCCCCTGTTTTTCAGGGAAAGGCGGATAATCCTGCGCCGGTGGCGGGGGAATAGGCCAAGAGACCACTACTGACACAGAGGGAGCGGCTAGCTGCCTCAGCCAGCCTGGGCGCAGCAACCAGCAAGGGGAGGGGCGTGATCCGCCACAGGCTGACGGTTTAATAGCCAGTCGTCTGATCTACAACGAGATTTACGTTGATTTCCCGACTCGGGTTGGGTCAATATGAGGGCCCGCGGAGAGATGCCGGAGTGGCCGAACGGGATTGACTCGAAATCAATTGTGGCAGCAATGCCACCCAGGGTTCGAATCCCTGTCTCTCCGCCATTTATCGAACCCAATCTGTTCAACAGGTTGGGTTTTTTGTTTATACGCCTGTCGTGGTGCGGTCCTCCCGCATGGCATGGATCCAGGGCCGCCCCTTTGCCTGGCGAGCTGAGCTTGTCCGTGATCGTCGCCTGCACAGGCCCCGCCCGGGGCTCCCCTCCGCCATCTGTCCAAGACAAAAAACAGCCGCAAGGCGGCTGAAAAAGCGAGTCATCGTTCGTGACCAGTCCGTAGGCATTCGCTCACATCGCTCGAGCGGCCAGGTGCGGCACCTGAGCGGGCCGGGTCTGGGAGCGGATCCTCATCCGTCCTTCCCGTTATCCGTTCATCTGGGCTGGTTGCAGCCGCTTGCCGCTGCCTACCACCAGCGTGGCCACCATCAGCAGCACGGCGCTGCCAGTCAAGGTGGCGTCTATGGTGTAGTGATCGAGCAGCCAGCCTCCGATGCCAGCCCCCAGCATGATGGAGAGCTGGATGGCGGCAACGATGAGGCCGCCACCACTCTCGGGGGCGTCGTGGATCCCCCGGGCTATCCAGGCGGACCAGGCCACTGGAATGGCGGCATTGATGGCGCCCCACAGGGTCAGCATCAGCGCGACGCCCCAGAAGGAGTGCTGCATGGCGAGCAGGCCAAGGGTGATGAGACCAAGTATCAGGGGCAGCCATCGCAGCAGCCGATAGAGGTGGCGATGCAGGGTGGCGCTGGCCACTGTGGTGCCAACGAAACCGGCCATTCCCAGTGCCAGCAGCAGGGAGGAGAGCTCCGGCAGGCTTGTTTGTGTACGCGTCTCCAGAAACGGCCGGAAGTAGGTAAACCCACAGAAGGCGCCAGCAAAGGTGAGCATGACGCCGAGCATGGCCATCGCCACATTGGGCCGCTTAAGCAGTCCCAACGCTTGTGTCACGCGGCGTTCGCTTCGCATCGAGGGCAGGCTGGCCGCCATCCACAGCAGGTTCAGCACCACCAGCGGGGTTAGCAGCCAGAACACGCCCCGCCAGCCGATGATGCCACCCAGATAACTGCCGAGCGGAGCGGCAAAGGCGGTCGCGACGGCATTGCCGGTGTACATCAGACCGAGGGCTCTGGGCACCGAGTCGGAGGCCACCAGCCTCATGAGGGTGGCGGTGGCCAGTGCCCAGAATCCGCCGATGACTATCCCTAGCAGGGCCCGGGCCAGCATCAGCAGTGCAAAGTTGGGGCTCAGTGCGATCAGGATGAGGGATAGCAGCATCACCAGTGTCAATACCATCAGCACATGGCGCCGCTCATGGTGGGCGCAGACCCGGGTGACCAGCAGGCTGGCGATGACGGCGAAGAGACCCGAGATGGAGATGGCAAGGCCCGCCTGACCATCACTGACACCGAGATCGCGGGCGATCGGGGTCAGCAGGCTGACCGGCATAAACTCTGCGGCGATCAGCAGGGCCACGCAGAGGGACATGGCCCCCACGGCCCCCCAATGCTCTTGTACCACGGGGGCGGATCCGACAGCGGCATGATGAGTCTTCATTTCACGACCTGATATTGAAGGAATGGTGGTGCGTCATTTGACGGCTTCAATAGTAAGAGTGCCTGAGGGTTGGGCGGTCAAGGCATCCAGACCCGATGTAATGCGCCCCAGCTTGATAAGTCCGGTTGAATAGCCAAAGTCCCGATAGAAGATCGCGAGATTTCCCCAGGGGGCGTAATAGGTGAGATCCCCCACGCCCGGGTCTATGCCCTTTGGGGCGCCCAGCGTGGTCAATTGGCGCGGCAGATAGGCAATCTTTTCGGTCTCGGCGTAATCCTCGATCGGCAGCGTCAGGGGGAGCATGGCGAAAAAGTCCCGGGCGCTGTGATTATCTTCCAACCTGGCCGTGATGATCTGGCCGGCGATCGTCATCTTGATATTCATGGTCTCTCTTGGGTTCTGATTTGCTGTTCGGGTGGCGGCTGACGCGCAGGTCACCACCAGGAGCAGGGTTATCGCACAGGCGAACACGCCTCTGATCATCATTCGTCTCCCTACATGGGCGCGGATCAGTCAGATGAGAAAAACGCGGCTAAGGGTCCGCCGCGTTTTCGACACTTACTTCAGGTTGGTCTGGAAGAACAGTTCAATCTTGTCAAACGGGATCTTGTCCACCTGATCGTACAGATCGACGTGGTTGGCGCCTTTGACGATGTACAACTCCTTAGGCTCATTGGCTGCCGCGTAAGCTGTCTCGCTAAAGTAGCGTGAATGGGCTTTTTCACCGTGAACCAGCAGCAGCGGACGTGGCGATATCTCCTTGATATAACTCAATATCGGCATATTCATAAACGAGATCGGTGTGGTCTGGGTCCATGCGTTACCTGAGTTGACCGCCCTCGGGTGGTAGCCGCGCTTGGTCATGTAGTAGTCGTGGTAGTCCACCAGAAATTGCGCCTCGCCACCCTTAAGGGTGTTGTAGGCGGGTTGGTAGGCTGGCGCACCTTTTTCGGCATCCTGCCAACGCTGTTGACTCAATTGCTCCAGTACCTTGGTTCGTTGATCAAGGGTCATGCTGTCGTTGTAGCCCCTGGACATGACGCGGGTCATGTCGTACATGGTACTGGCGACCACGGCTCTGACCCGCTTATCCACAGCGGTCGCATTGAGGGCCATGCCGCCCCAACCACAGATACCTATGATGCCAATGCGGTGAGGGTCTACTTCTTTTTGCAGGCCGAGGAAATCGACGGCGGCACTGAAGTCTTCGGTGTTGATGTCGGGCGAGGCCACATTGCGCGGTTGGCCGCCGCTCTCGCCGGTGTAGGAGGGATCAAACGCCAGCGTGGCAAAGCCGCGCTCGGCCAGGGTTTGGGCATAGAGACCGCTCGACTGCTCTTTTACGGCACCAAATGGACCGCCCAAGGCAATCGCGGCGAGCTTGGCAGCCCCCCGATTTTTCGGCAGATAGAGGTCGGCGACCAGGGTCAGGCCGTAGCGGTTCTTGAAGCTCACCTTGCGATGCTCGACCTTGTCGCTCTGGGCAAAGGTCTTGTCCCATTGGGTCAGCATGGAGACAGGTTCTGTGGGATTGGCCGTTTGGGCATGGCTCATGGTGGAGACTCCGGTTAATGCGGCGCCCAGCAGCAGGGCAGACGCGACAGCTGTCAGCTTCTTGGGGAGAACATTCATGGTAAAGCTCCTTGAATTCGGATTTCTGATTCGTGGTCCTGAGGAGGGCTTGATGGTGTTGTGACCCAGGCACTGCATTCTAGTTAGAACTGCTGGTGATGATTAGGCGGGCTTTTTTGATAACATTAATGCGAAATAGTTCTTAATGTGGCGTTCAATGGGCGTTGAACAGGCCATGGTTGGCTGAAAATAGATGGGTGGAACAAGATGACAAGCCGCGAGAATTACAACGATCTCCACGTCTTCATGCTGGTTGCCCGGGAAGGCAGCTTTACCCGGGCGGCAGCCAGACTGGGACTGGCCCAGTCCGGGATCAGTCGCACCATCCGGGAGCTCGAGGCCAGGCTTGGGGTGCAACTGCTGGTGCGCACCACCCGCAGTCTGTCACTGACCCAGGCTGGCGAGCAGTTGTACCGCACGGCACTGAGCGGCTTTCAGTCCCTGGATGCTGGGCTGGCTACGCTAGCCCATTTTCGCGACACCCCTTCCGGCACTGTGAGGATCAACGCCAGTCAGCACGCCATCGACAAGGTGCTGCTGCCCAAGCTGGCCATCTTCAGACAGCGTTACCCTGACATTCGACTGGAGCTCATCAGCGAAAGCCGCTTCGTGAACATCATCGACGAGCGCTTCGATGCCGGTGTGCGACTGGGCGGCGAGGTGGACGAGGGGATGGTGGCCGTGCGCATTACCCCTGATATGGAGATGGTGATGGTGGCGACGCCGGATCATTTTCTGCAATACGGCTTTCCGCAGACGCCGGCCGAGCTGGCGGTCCACCCCTGCATTGCCTACCAGTTTGCCGATGGCAGTCTCTATCAGTGGGAACTGTGGCAGGAGGGCAAACTCGTCAAGCATCGACCGCAGGGACAGTGGGTCTTCTCCGACAGCTACATGGAGGCGGCGGCAGCAAGAATGGGGTTGGGGTTGGCCTATGTGCCTGAGGAGCTGGTCACCGATGAACTGGAACGCGGAACCTTGATCCGGGTGTTACCGCGGTTTAGCCACCGTCTGGAAGGTATGTATCTTTACTATCCTCATCGCAACGTATCACCCGCCCTGATAGCCCTCATCGACACGCTGAAACTCTGAAGGCAGACGCCGAAGGATGGCCGTTTCTGCCTGTGGCGGCGACAGGCCGGCGAGCCTGCCGCCCTGTGCGAGGCCCCATGGCGTGGGGCAGGACGGGGCTCAGCCCTTGCGGCTGGCGAGCTGACGCAGCAGCTGGGTGCTCTGGTGCAGGCTCTGCTGCTGCACCTCGCTCAAGGGGCACTGCTTGAGCACGTATTCGGCGCTGGCCACCACCGTCTTCCAGCGCGGGACCTTGGGCAGGGTGTCCAGGCTCAGATATTTGTCGAGGGTGCGGGTCTGGGGGCTGGATCTGTCCATGTAGACGCGCCACAGCTTGCTCTTCTCCGCCAGCACTATCTTGCCCTTGCCAGTGCTCTGCTGCCAGGTCTCCAGGGTGAGGCGCATGGTGTCCACCAGGGCCCGGCGCAGGGGCTCGTCATCCTGCTGGCGAATGAGGTTGTCCGCGAGCGATCTAAACTCGCCCCCCAGCCGGCTCAGCTCACCCAGCAACTGGCCGTCTTCGATGATGGCCTGGCGCGACAGGCTCTTGAGGGCGTTCTCCAGGGCCATCACCCTGTTGTCATCCTGGCGCTGCTCGGTGCTGAGGGTGAGGGCGAAGGCGTGTTGGCCCCCCAGGCTGATGGGCAGGGCCCGGGCATTGAGCCCGTCCTTCTGGCCCGCCACCAGGAAGATCAGATCCTGCTCCGGGTGCGCCGTCATGTCGGGCCACTGGCTCGCCAGCGGGGTCGCCAGCCACTCGTCCAGCGGCAGCCCTTCCATGGCTTCCGGCTCCTGGCCCAGCAAGCGGGCCAGGGCCCGGGAGGCAAACAGCACCACCCCCTGCTCGTCGATGAAGACCATGGGGTCTGCCCCCTCCCCGAGCAGCGCCAGCAGCCGCTCCTGATCCTGATGCAGCTGAGCCTGCAGGCGCAGGCGGTGCTCTATCTCCTGCTTGAGCAGGTGATTTTCCACCAGGGAGGCGCGGCCGGCGCTGGCCTCCAGCAGGGCCCTGACCCGGGCAAACAGCTCCTCCTTGCAGAAGGGTTTCACCAGATAGTCGTTGGCCCCGGCGTTGAAGCCCTCCTCGATGTCCTTGGGCTGGTTGAGGGCGGTGAGCAGCAGCACCGGCAGCTTCTCCTTGGGATGCTGCTGGCGAAGCCGGCGACAGACGTCGAAGCCCGACAGGGTTGGCATCATCACGTCCAGCAGAATGAGATCCACCGGCTCCTGGGCCAGCTTGGCCAGGGCGTCGTGGCCGTCGCTGCTCGGCAGTATGCGGTAGCCGCAGGGCTGCAGCAGGTGGCGCAGGATATGCAGGTTGATGGGCTCGTCATCCACCACCAGGATGAGGGGCGCGTCTGGTGGGGGCGGGGGCAGATCGTCGCTCTCCCAGTCCGGCAAGATGAGGGGTTGCTGGCGCACCAGCTGATGCTCTATCTGGCGGCTGTCGAGGGTCAGGCTGCCCACCTTGCCGCTGGCGAGCGGCAAGGTGAAGGCAAAGGTGGAGCCGACGCTCGGCTCGCTCTCCACGAACAGCTCGCCCCCCATCAGGTGTACCAGCTGGCGGGTGATGGAAAGCCCGAGCCCAGCCCCCTGCTTGCTCACTTCCGGGCTCATCTGCACCAGGGGTTCGAAGATGTGTTCCAGATGATCTTTGGCGATGCCGATGCCGGTGTCTGTCACCCTGATGCGCAGGAAGTTGCCCTCCACCAGGGCGCTCAGCACCACCTTGCCCTGGGGGGTGTACTTGATGGCGTTGCCCACCAGGTTGTAGAGCACCTGTTCGAGGCGCTGCTCGTCCGCCAGTACCGGCGGCAGCTCCGCCGGGCTGATGTCCACCAGGGTGAGGGGCTTGGCCTGCACCAGGTGCTGGCAGAGATCCAGCACCAGCCGTATGACTCCCTTGGAGGAGACCGGCTGGGGATGGATCTCCAGCTGGCCGTAGCGCATCTGGTGGTAGTCGAGCAGATCGTCCACGAGACGAGCCAGGCCGTCGGCGCTCTTGATGATGAGGCCGAGCTGCTTCTGCTGCCCCTCGGTCAGATCCTGCTGGCTGGCAAGCATGGACTCCGCCATCCCCTTGATGCCGTGGATGGGGGTGCGCAGCTCGTGGGAGGTGTTGGCCAGGAGTTCGTCCTTGAGCTTGTCCGCCTGCTGCAGGCTGAGGTTCTGCTTGTGGGTCAGCTTGACCTGCTGTTGCAGCTCCTGGGTCTGGCGCTCGATGAGCTCAATCTTGTCTTTCACCGAGCGCTGCATGTGGCGGAACGCCTGAGCCAGCCGGTCTATGTCGTCGTCGGTGCGGGGTATGGTGATGGGGTGCTCCAGGGCGCCGTCGGCCACCTGCTCGGCGGCGGCGGTGAGGGAGCGCAGCGGCGCCGTGATGGAGTGGGAGAGCCAGCGGGAGAAGAGGATCAGCAGCAGCAATGAGCCCGCCCCCAGCAGGATCACCAGGGTCTCCAGCTGGCGTATGGGGGCATAGGCCTCGCTGGTGGAGATCTCGGCGATGAAGGCCCACTCGGTGTCGAACACCTTGACCTGGGTGTAGGCGGCCAGCACCTCGTCATCGTGGTAGGAGAGGAAGGGGCCGACCCCCTGCTCGCCGGAGAGGGCCTTGATGACGAGCGGCGTCTGCAGCGGCCGGAAGTCGGGGCTGAAGCTGTTCTCCACGCTGAATTCGGGGGCCAGCCAGGCGTTGGCGCGCATCCGCTTGTCCGGGCCGATGAGGATGGTCTCGCCGGTCTCGCCGAGCCCCTCCCGCTCCGCCATGATCTGGTTGAGCTTGTCCGGCAGCAGCTCGAAGATCACCACGCCGCGCACATAGTCGTACTGCATCACGGGGGCGGCCAGATAGGCGACCACCTGGCCGGTCAGCTCGTTGCGGCCAAAGTCGGTGAACTCGAAGATCTGCTGGGGTTTCTGGCCGCCGTCGAGGCGACGCTTGATCTTGGCGAAGGTGTTGCCAAGGCCGCTGGCCTGATAGGGGCCGGAGAGCAGGTTGGTGGCGAAGTTGGGGTGCTTGGTGACCGAATAGACAACGTCACCGTTGAGGTCCACCAGGAAGATGTCGCTGAAGTTGGACTTGCGCACAATGTCGGCGTAGCCGCGGTGAAAGCGCTGATGCACCCGGCCATACATCTCGTCTGCCAGGATCAGGGCGCTGATGGAGGGCTCGATCTCCACCTGGCTGTCCGGCTGTTGCAGCTTGTCCCAGGAGCCGGCCACATAGCGGGCCTGGGCGCGGGCGCGAGCCTCCTGGGGCGTGGTGCCGAGTTTTTCGAAGGCCCCGGTGAAACCGTAGAAGCGACCGATACTGTTGCCGGCAAAGTCCTGTTGGGAGAAGTTGATGATCTGCTCCTTGAGGTTGCCGAAGTAGTCTTCCAGCTGGCTCTTCTTGATGTTGCGCACCGATACCAGATGGTTGGAAGTCTGGGTGGTGAGATCCTTGCCGTGGCTATAGAGGAAAAACAGGGTGACCACCAGGAAGGGCACCAGGCCCAACATGAAGAAAGCCAGCATCAGCTGTGGTCTGAGCCCACGAGGCCTAAAGATCCATTTCATGGTGTGATTTTCAATTGAGAATCCAGTTACTAAGCGGAGTGAGTTTCTGATTAAAGACTAACTATTTCAATGGCTTTATCTTAAATTCGCCCGTCGGGTCACAGGGAATGGCGGGAATTTCGACCAAGGCGTTTAAAGCCTGAGCAAACGGTCCGGAAAAGCGCGCAAAGTGAGAAAAAAGGGTTGTGCCCGGGCTCGGGGTACGTATAATGCGCCTCGTTGTCAGGCAACTGGCACACGGCAGTCAGGCGGGAATAGCTCAGTTGGTAGAGCACGACCTTGCCAAGGTCGGGGTCGCGAGTTCGAGTCTCGTTTCCCGCTCCAATTTTCCATGGCACCAATCATGGATATCACTTTCAAGACAATCAGTCTTGTCAGCATGGCGCGTTAGCAAAGCGGTTATGCAGCGGATTGCAAATCCGTTTAGTCCGGTTCGACTCCGGAACGTGCCTCCATCTTCTTACTGTTTTTCATTCTTGTTTCATGCCCTGTTTCATCCCAGAAACGTCTTTCGGCATATCCCCTTGCGTTCAATATCCTTGCTGGGTCAGCAACAGCTCGCAGCCCTGATGGCGCCACTCTCTTTGCAGATAGTGACTTATCTCGTCGAGAGATTGTCCCCGGTACTGAAGTTGCAATTCGGCGGCGTGGTCGGTCAGATCGGCCATCTTCTGCTTCAGCAGGCCGCATTGCCACAGACTGACGACAGGGACCCCCTGGTACGCCAGCGTGATGGCGTCATTCCGATTGAGCCGCCACTCCTGCCACTGTGTCCAGGCGAGCAGACCCAGCACGCTCAGGACTGCGATTTCTGCCAGTTTCATTCGCTTCTCCCCCCATTTACCTGCCCATGCATTAACTCTTGTTCAAGGCGTGGTTTTTGCCAGCCTTGTTACTCTTTGGTTAAATAATGTAACCCGGTTTCACTTTTTGGTTTTTAGGCGGTTTTTTTATAAAAAAACGGGCTTGTTGGTGTAGTAATCCTACAGATTGTGGAGTAATCTTTGCTCAGTGGTCTTACCAGTAAGGAGTGCTATCATGTTTCATCCCTTCTCCCTGACTCAGATAATCCTTCGCCGCATCTTGGTATTGATGGTGGGTCTGATCGCCTTCCCGGTGATGCTGTTTCGCCGCGATCGCGCCCGCTTCTACAGCTACCTGCATCGGATCTGGAACAAGACCAGCACCAAGCCGGTGTGGCTCAAGATGAGCGAACGGGGTGAGCGGATCTTCTACTGATCCCCTGCCCACAGTGAAAAAGACAGCCCAGGCTGTCTTTTTTTATGGCCGGCAACCCGGCATGGGCCTCTTTCCTGCCTGGCTGAGGAGCCAGCCCCGGGCTTGCTGTCGGGCAGGCACCCGCCTTGGCCCCTATCCAGAACCTCTCTCTTCCCCTCTCCACACCCGCGATTGCCCCAGGTAGCACCCCGTCATGCCTCCTGGCCGGGGTCGGTCAGCGCCGCGCGCATGCGGGCGAGACCTATGGGTTTGAACAGGCAGTCATCCATGCCCAGGCGTGGTCGGGATCAGCCGAACCGGTAGGCGCCCATGTAGAGGCTGCCATAGTCCCAGCTCTGGTGCAGCCTGGTCGGCCTGTCGCTTCCCGCCGCCCCGAGCGCCACGAACAGCGGGCGCAGGTGATCGTCATGGGGATGGGACTCCACGGCGCCAGGGGCCCGGGCCCGATAATCTTCCAGCGCCGCCCTGTCACCCTCATCCATGGTCTGCTCCAGCCAGTGCACGAAGGCGCTTGCCCAGCGTGGCACCGGGCTGTCGTCCGGCCCGAGCGCCCTCAGGTTGTGGGTGATGGCGCCGGAGGCGAGGATGCCTATGCCCTGGGCGCGCAGGCCCTGCAGCGCCTCCCCCAGTTGCCACAGCTGGACCGGGGTGAAGCCGGCCGGGATGGAGAGCTGCACCAGGGGGAGTTCGCTCTGGGGATCCATCAGGGAGAGGGGCGACCAGACCCCGTGATCCAGCTCGCGGTGTACCGCAGTGGCGGGCAGGCCCGCCAGCAGCAGCTGATCGCCCACCGCCTCCTGCAGCCACTGGGGGCTCTTGGCCGGCCAGCGGATTTGATAGAGGGGTTCGGGGAAGCCGTAGAAGTCGTACATCAGGGCCGGGCTCGGCTCGACGTTGAGCTGCAGCTCGCTGCGGCTGAACCAGTGGGCCGAGAGAACCACCAGCCCCCTGACGCCCTCAAGGCGCAGCTGTTTCAGGAACCGGGTGGCAGGCTGATCCCGCAGCACCAGATCCGGGGCGCCGTGAGAGATAAACCAGACGGGGGCGATAGCCATAGGGAGACTCCTATCAATGAGGCCGGCACGCAGGGGGAGCCGGGTCAGGGCAAGGGGCCACTGACGATGGGGTCATTATCTGCCCCCGATAGGAAGTTAACAATGTGGCCATATGTATAAGCACTGTTCACTATGAGTTGATAGATGAAGACGGGAGATGGCCCTAAAACAACGGGGCCAGCATCGCCATGCTGGCCCCGTTGTTCTTCATCTGCCGGGTATTACTGGATGCCCGGCGGGTTCTCGCCTGGTGGTCGAGCCAGAAGTCTTACTGAATGCCCAGCAGCTCCACGTCGAAGATCAGCACCGAGCCAGGTGGAATTTTACCAGCGGCGCGGTCGCCGTAGGCCAGATCGGCGGGGATGTAGAAGCGGGTCTTCTCCCCTTCCACCATCAGCTGCACCCCTTCGGTCCAGCCTGCAATCACCTGATTGAGGCCAAACTCGATGGGCTCGCCGCGGGCGACCGAGCTGTCGAATACGGTGCCATCCAGCAGCTTGCCTTCGTAGTGCACCTTCACCTTGCTGGTGGCGGTGGGGTGAACCGTGCCGCTGCCCTGGGTCAGCACTTCGTACTGCAGGCCGGAGGCCGTGGTGGTCACCAGGGGCTTCTCCTTGTTGCTGGCGAGGAACTCTGCGCCCTTGCGCACGTTCTCTTCGGCCAGTTTCTTGTTGTTGCTGCTGGAGTAGAAGTAGTAGGCCACCCCGGCGACGAGCAAGGCGATCAGAATGAATTTCATCAGGTTTTCCTATTCCTAGAAATGCAAAGACAAAGAGTGCAATGAGAGCGGCATCTTATCCCAGTCGGAGGGGGAGGGCGAGTCGGGACGCAGGAGGATGTGACGGGACAGACAGAGGACGAGGGGCCAGGATCTGACCCCTCGTCTCATGAGAGCGGATTACTTCACCGCCACCATCATCAGGGCGGGCAGGGCGAAGAAGAGCCCACCCACGTAACCCAGCGCCAGCAGCTTGTTCTCGCTGCCGACCCGGGCCAGGGTCTCGGCGGCCTTGATGGGCAGCTCCCGCAGGACGGGGACCCCGTATATCAGCACCACGGCAAACAGGTTGAACAGCACGTGGACCAGGGCTATGGTCAGCGCCAGCTGGGCACCGGCACCGCTGATGGCGGTGGCGGCCAGCAGGGCTGTGATGGTGGTGCCTATGTTGGCCCCCAGGGTGAAGGGGTAGAGCTGACGGGTGGTGAAGACGCCGCCGCCGGCCAGGGGGATCATCAGGCTGGTGGTGGTGGAGGAGGACTGCACCATGACGGTCACCAGGGTGCCGGAGGCGATGCCGGTGAGCGGGCCACGGCCCAGCGCCTTGTGCAGCAGCTCCTTGGCGCGGCCCACCATGACCTGCTGCAGCACCTTGCCGAGGCTGGTGACGCAACCCAGGATCAGCAGTATGCCGATGACTATGGTGGCGATGGCTGGGCCCTTGCCTGGCAGGAAGGCGACGGCTCCATCGATGAGATCCAGCGACGGCGAGATGAGGGGCTTCATGAAGTCCATCCCCTTCATCGACATGTCGGCTGAGCCCATCAGCAGACCGGAGATCCACTCAGCGCTCTGCTGCAGCAGGCCGAACATCAGCTCCAGCGGCAGGAAGATGAAGACAGCCAGCAGGTTGAAGAAGTCGTGTACCGTGGCGGCGGCGAAGGCGCGGCGAAACTCGCCTCTGTCCCGGATGTGGCCGAGGGAGACTATGGTGTTGGTGATGGTGGTGCCGAGGTTGGCTCCCATGATCATGGGAACCGCCATCTCCATGGGCAGGCCACCGGCCACCAGGCCGACGATCACCGAGGTGACTGTGCTGGAGGATTGCACCAGGGCGGTGGCCAGGATGCCGAGCAGCAGGGCGACGAAGGGGTTGTTGGCGAAAGCGAAGATCTGGGCCGCGCCCTCGGCGCCGCCGGAGAAGCCCTTGAAGCCGTGGGAGACGGCGCCAACGGCGACCAGGATCAGGTAGATCAGCGTGATCACCGCGAGCCAGTTGAACAGGGGGCCGGGACGGCGGGTCTGCTGGAGTGCGGAAGATGCGGTGCTGTGCATATGGCCTCTTGGGGTCGTTCTGCGTTGAAATGGACGGGCGCATTACAGCAGCGCTCCATGACAGAAATATGACAAAGTGACACTTTTATGATGCTTTGATGACGGGGCGGCAGGGGGCGCCGCAGACAAGTCGCAGACAAAAGGTGTCGGAGCAAACGCCGATATGGCGCCATCCGGCTCATAACCGGCCCCCGTCCTTGCACCGAGATCCCTGGGTTATATGCTGCCGGGCTTTCCTGTCTTCAAACTGAGGAAGTGATGATGCGTGCATGGGTTTTGTGTCTCTCTCTGGGTCTGCTGTCTGCCGGTGCGCAGGCCAACGTGCTCACGTCCGGGTGCAACCTCGACAAGGCGGCCAGAAACGAGGCGATGAATGCGACCCTGGGGGTCAAGGGCAACTGCGATGCGGACAAGCTGGTGCGTCAGCAGAAAGAGAAGGCCAAGGCGGAAGTGAAGAAGAACACCACTGACGTGCTGGACAAGAAGACCGCTGGCCTCAAAGAGGGCAAGAGCGATGTGAAGGCGACCCAGCACAAGGTCAACGAGGCCGGGCAGCAGCTCAACCAGACCCGCAAGGATGTCAACGCCGTGGCCAGGGATCCGGTCAAGGCGGCCGCCACCGCGGTGCTCAACCAGGGGTGATGGTCCGCGCGCCGGACGTCTGAATGCAAGAAGGGGAGCCATGGGCTCCCCTTCTGTTTGGCTGTCGTCCGGCCGGGCTTACTGGCCGTCGGCCGCTTCCTCGTACTGACGGAAGGGGATGCGGAACACCGCCAGGCGCAGGAAGAGGTAGGTGACCCCGATCCCCGCCCAGATGAGGCCAAGTTCCAGGGAGCTCTGCTCCAGGTTGATCCAGAGCGCGCCTATGGTGGCGGCCCCCAGCAGCGGCAGCACCAGGAACAGCAGGTGCTCCTTGAGGCTCTTGTTGCGCTTCTCGCGCACCCAGAACTGGCCGATGACCGACAGGTTGACGAAGGTGAAGGCCACCAGGGCGCCGAAGTTCACCAGCGCCAGCGCCATGTCCAGATCGAACGACACCGCGGAGAGGGCCAGGGCTCCCACCAGCAGCACGTTGATGGCCGGGGTGCGCCAGGTGGGGTGGATGTAGCCGAACACCCGCTCCGGGATCATGCGATCGCGCCCCATCACGTAGAGGATGCGCGACACGCCGGCATGGGCCGCCATGCCGGAGGCGAGCACGGCCGCCGTGGTGCACACCAGTACCACGCTCTGGAACAGGGTGCCGCCGACGTAGAGGGCGATCTCCGGCAGCACGGCGTCCGGCTCCTTGAAGCGGGCCAGATCCGGGAAGAAGAGCTGCAGGCTGTAGGAGACGGTGACGAAGATGATGCCGCCGATGAGGGCCGTCAGCACGATGGCGCGGGGGATCACCTTGCCGGCGTTCGGGGTCTCTTCCGACAGCGAACTCAGGCCGTCGAAGCCGAGGAAGGAGAAGCAGAGAATGGTGGCGCCGGTGAACAGCGGCAGCATGCTGGCGGACTCAACGTGGAAGGGGCGGCTGCTCAGCAGGGTGCCTGTCCCTTCGCCGTGCAGCAGTCCCCAGGCGATGAGGCCGAGGAAGGTGAGGATGATGGCGACCTGGATAAACACAATGAAGCCGTTGAGGTTGGCCACCAGCTTGATGCCGCGCAGGTTCAGGAAGGTCATGACCGTCACCAGGCCGAAGATGAAGATCCAGGGCTCGACGCCGGGGAACATGGCGGTCAGATAGATCTTGGCCAGCAGGATGTTGATCATCGGCATGAACATGTAGTCGAGCAGGGAGGACCAGCCCACCATGAAGCCCACATAGGGGTGGAACACCTTCTGGGCATAGGTGTAGGCGGAGCCCGCCGAGGGGAAGCGGCGCACCAGGTGGCCGTAGCTGAAGGCGGTCAGCAGGATGCCGCCCAGCGCCAGCAGGTAGGCGGTGGCGACCCGGCCCTCGGTGATGTCACCGACGATGGCGAAGGTGTCGAACACGGCCATGGGGGTCAGATAGGCCAGGCCCATCACCACCACTTGCCACATGCTGAGGGTTTTTATCAGACGAACGGGTTGCTGGCTCATTCAGGCTTCCTCCTTGCACGGCAGGCAGGAGGTGAAATGGCGTGAGGCCATGGGACTGGTTTCTCGCATACGCATCGCATCGCTATGCAAACCACAGACGTTGGTCGCGTGGCGACCAAAGCAGGTTCCGGTGACAACCGGAGACAAAGCCAATAAGAGCCCCATGTTTTTCCTCATTGCGGCATTAGGTCCATCTGAACCTAGATATCATTTCCGGAATGGTTCCGGCCTCGAAGTAGACACTTGTTTTCAAAATGAAAAATAACCGATGTGAGGATCACATCGGTTATTCAAATCGGCGCGCATTTTGCCCCAGATGGGGGGGGATGACAAGCCAGGATCGGCATTCCCGGCAAGAGAATGCGCAAGGACAGGGTTTACATCAATAAACCACGGCTATTCCGGGGTCGATGACAGGGGTGCCAGCCCGCTGCTGGCAAGGCTTGCCGCCTGTTGGCTCGGCAGCGAGACCCGCCAGAGCGTAGTGCGCAAAAACAGGTAAATCCCGCCGATGGCGGCCCAGATCAGCCCCAGCACCAGGGAGGTCTGCTCCAGGTTGAGCCAGAGTATGGCCACAGTCCCGGCGCCGAGCAGGGGCAGCACCAGGTATTGCAGGCGATCCTGCCAGGTTTTGTTGCGCCCCAGGCGCACGTAGTAGCAGGAGATCACCGACAGATTGACCACGGTGAAGGCCACCAGGGCGCCGAAGTTGATCAGCGCCAGGGCTATCTCCAGATCGAAGCTGATGGCCGACAGGGCCAGCAGACCCACCAGCAGTATGTTGAACACCGGGGTGCGCCACTTGGGATGGATGTAGCCGAAGGTGCGCTGGGGCAGCACCTTGTCCCGCCCCATCACGTAGAGGATGCGGGAGACTCCGGCGTGGGAGGAGAGCCCCGAGGCCAGCACCGCCACGCAGGCACAGACCAGCACCACGCTCTGGAACAGCTTGCCGCCGACGTAGAGGGCGATCTCCGGCAGCACGGCATCCGGCGCCTTGAAGCGGGAGGCGTCCGGGAAGTAGAGCTGCAGGGCATAGGCCACCACCACGAAGATGAGGCCGCCAAGCAGGGCGGTCAGGATGATGGCTCTGGGGATCACCTTGCCGGCCTCCGGGGTCTCCTCGGACAGCGCACTCAGGCTGTCGAAGCCGAGGAAGGAGAAGCAGAGGATGGTGGCCCCGGTCAGTAGCGGCAAGATCTCTGTGTTGTCGCTGTAGATGGGCTGCAGGCTGAGGGTGCCGACCCCTTCCCCCTGATAGACCCCATGAGCGATCAGGCCGAGGAAGACCAGCATGATGGCCACCTGGATGAAGATGATGAGGCCGTTGAGGTTAGCCACCAGGTCGATGCCGCGCAGGTTGATGGCGGTCATCAGCATCGTCATGCCGAGGATGAAGATCCAGGGCTCGACGCCGGGGAAGAGGGCGCTCAGATAGATCTTGGCCAGCAGCATGTTGATCATCGGCAGGAAGATGTAGTCGAGCAGGGAGGACCAGCCCACCATGAAGCCCACCACGGGGGAGAACTCCCGCTGGGCATAGGTGTAGGCCGAGCCCGCGATCGGGTAGTGACGCACCATCTTGCTGTAGCTGGAGGCGGTGAACAGCACCCCGACCAGGGCCAGCAGGTAGGCGGTGGTGACATGACCCTGGGTGATGTCGGTGACGATGCCGAAGGTATCGAACACCACCATGGGGGTCATGTAGGCCAGGCCCATCACGACCACTTGCCACAGGGTCAGGGTTTGTTTCAGTCGCGCGGGGCGTGGGGCCATGGGGCCTGTCTCCTAAGAATGCAGTGGTGAAGGGCCCGCCTGCCGAGCAGGGACAGGGCCCCATGACAGGGTGACGAGTCACTGAGGGAGCCAAGTGCTCCTGCCATCATTTTTGGGGGCGAGATGATACCGTATAAGCAGGCCATCCGCGATGGATGGCCTGTCGTTATCTGACGATATTGTTCGTGCCAGCGAGAAACGCAGGCACTAACCCTGACTGGCGGCGGTCAGCGCCTGCTCCAGCAGGTCGAGTCCCTCGTCGATCAGCGCCGGGGAGGCGGTGAGGGGGGCGAGGAAGCGGATGACGTTGGCACGTACGCCGCAGGCCAGCAGCACCAGGCCGCGCTTGCCGGCCTCTGCCACCAGCCGCCTGGTGAGATCCGGGTCCGGTTGGGTGGCATCGCGCCCCTTGACCAGCTCCATGGCTACCATGGCGCCGGGGCCGCGGATGTTGCCTATGCTGTCAAACCGCTCCGCCAGCTGGTGCAGGCGCCCCTTGATCTGCTCGCCCTGAGCCTGGGCCCGTTGGTTGAGCTGCTCTTCCTCGATCACCTCCAGCACCGCCAGGGCGGCGGCGCAGGCGATGGGAGAGCCCGCATAGGTGCCCCCCAAGCCACCGGGCTTGGCGGCGTTCATCACCTCGCTCTTGCCCACCACGGCGGAGAGCGGGAAGCCGCCCGCCAGGCTCTTGGCCAGCGTCATGATGTCTGGCTCGACGCCGCTGTATTCGGTGGCGAAGGTCTTGCCGGTGCGACAGAAACCGCTCTGGATCTCGTCGCAGATGAGCAGGATGCCGTGCTGATCGCAGATCTTGCGCAGGGCTTGCAGGAAGCTTGGGGAGGCGACATAGAAGCCCCCCTCACCCTGCACCGGCTCTATGATGATGGCGGCCACCCGGGCCGGCTCGATGTCGGCGCTGAAGCAGAGATCCAGCGCCGCAAGGGCATCGGCCTCGCTCACCCCCAGGTAGTCGGCCGGGAAGGGCAGGTGATAGACCTCCCCCGGGAAGGGGCCGAAGCCGGTCTTGTAGGGCACCACCTTGCCGGTGAGCGCCATCCCCATCATGGTGCGGCCGTGAAAGCCCCCCTTGAAGGCGATGGTGCCGCTGCGACCGGTGTGGGCGCGGGCTATCTTGATGGCGTTCTCCACCGCCTCGGCGCCGGTGGAGAGGAAGAGGGTGCGCTTGGGGGTCGGGCCCGGCACCAGGGCGTTGAGCTTCTCGGCAAGCCTGATATAGCCCGGGTAGGGGGTGACCTGGAAGCAGGTGTGGCTGAACTTCTCGAGCTGCTCGCGCACGGCGGCGACCACCTTGGGGTGGTTGTGGCCTGTGTTGAGCACGGCGATGCCGGAGGCAAAGTCGATGTAGCGGTTGCCCTCCACATCCCACAGCTCGGCGTTTTGCGCCCGGTCGATGAAGACCGGCAGCAGGGTACCTACGCCCTGTACCACGGCCGCTTCGCGGCGCGCTTGCCACGCCTGGTTTGAGTGCTGTTCTGACTGACTCATCTTTCCTCCCTGAGGGGCATGGGCCCCTGATATTCCTGTGCAATCTGTTCATCGATTGAACCGCGCACTGCCATCTGGCAGGGCGGCATGTCTGGTGCGGGGCGCGGGTGGCGTACCCCAGGGCGCCGTCGAGGCTCTCGTGAGGCCGAGCTGGCGCCCATGTCTATCTATAAAAACGATGGACTGGTGTCAGAGACATCTTTTTCAGCGATGCCTCTGCGGGCCATGGGCATCAACGGATGCCGCCAAAGCAGAGGTATTTGGTCTCGAGGTACTCCTCCAGCCCCTCTGCCGCCCCTTCCCGACCCAGTCCCGACTCCTTGATGCCGCCGAAGGGGGCCAGCTCGGTCGAGATGATCCCCTCGTTGATGCCCACCATGCCGTATTCCAGCTGCTCGGCCACCCGCCACACCCGGGCAATGTCCCGGCCATAGAAGTAGGCGGCCAGGCCATAAGGGGTGTCGTTGGCGATGTCGATGGCCTCGGCCTCGGTCTCGAAGCGCACCAGGGGGGCGACGGGGCCGAAGATCTCTTCCTGCAGTATGGGGTTGTCCCGGGTCACGCCGGTCAGGATGGTGGGGTGGTAGAAGAGCGGGCCGGCGGGGTGGACTTGCCCCCCCACCAGCACGCTGGCCCCGGCGGCCTCGGCTTGGCTGACCAGGGAGGCGACCTTGTCGGCGGCGGCGGCATTGATGAGGGGGCCGATCTGGTTGCCTTCACCCATGCCATCCCCCACCTTGAAGCCACGCACCGCGGCGGCCAGCTTCTCGGCGAAGGCGTCATGGACGCTGGCCTGCACCAGGATGCGGTTGGCACAGACGCAGGTCTGGCCGGCGTTGCGGTATTTGGAGGCGAGTGCCCCGGCCACGGCGGCGTCGAGGTCGGCATCGTCAAACACGATGAAGGGGGCGTTGCCACCCAGCTCCAGGGAGAGCCGCTTCATGGTATCGGCGCACTGGCGCATCAGCAGCTTGCCGATGCGGGTGGAGCCGGTGAAGGAGAGCTTGCGCACCCTCTTGTTGCTGCACAGCTCATTGCCCACGACCGAGGCCTGATGGGAGGTGACTATGTTGATGACCCCGGCGGGGATGCCCGCCTGCTCGGCCAGGGCCGCCAGCGCCAGCGCGCACAGGGGCGTCTCGGCGGCGGGCTTGATGACGATGGTGCAACCGGCAGCGAGTGCAGGCCCGGCCTTGCGGGTGATCATGGCGATGGGGAAGTTCCAGGGGGTGATGGCGGCCACCACGCCCACCGGCTGCTTGATGGTGGCCAGGCGCCGGTCGCCGGAGAAACCGGGAATGGTGCGGCCATAGGCGCGCTTGCCCTCTTCCGCGAACCACTGGATGAAACTGGCACCGTAGGCCACCTCGCCCTTGGCCTCGGCGAGCGGTTTGCCCTGCTCGCAGGTCATGATGCGGGCCAGTTCATCCTGGTTGGCCATGATGAGTTCGAACCAGGCGTGGAGCCGGCTGCCGCGCTCCTTGGCGGTGAGTGCGGCCCAGGCGGGCTGGGCATTGTGAGCCGCCGCTATGGCGAGCCGGGTGTCCGCCTCGCCCATGTCGGGTACCTGGGTGATGAGCTGGCCGGTCGCCGGGTTCAGGACCTCGAAACGTTGTCCGCCATGGGCCTCGCACCAGCGGCCATCTATATAGGCAAGGGACTTGATCAAGGAGAGAGCGGGTTGTGATGCTGACATAGATAGGAAGCCTCGATTGTGGGTCTGGGTGGCCAACTCATCCCGTGGTGCCACCGTATAGAATAATAAGCACGCAACGACCATAAAGTGAGCCGAAATGTTTTTCAAGTGTTAAATATATTTGAGTGAACGGGGCGGCGCATGCTAGAAATGGGGCTGTCAGGACGATTCTAGCGTTTCCCATTGTGTTGGGTGTGCAAAATAATGAACAGATCTCGACTGTGCAGGATAGCGAACAGGGTGCCGGGATTGACGCATTATATTAACCAGCCGCCACAAGGTATTCGAATGGCCATACAAGGAGGTGGGGATGCAGCAACCACAAGGTGAGGTCCAGTGGCAGACCATGACGGATAACCCCTTGTCTGACAAAGGGATGGATAAAACCATGGGGGAGCGGCTCGCCCTCCTTCGCCGTAGTCTCGGGCTCTCCCAGCGCCGGGCCGCCGAGCTGAGCGGTCTGACCCACGGCGCCATCTGCATGATAGAGCAGAACAAGGTGAGCCCCTCGGTCGCCTCGTTGCAAAAATTGCTCTGCGTCTACGAGCTGCCGCTCTCCCGCTTCTTCGCCGAGGAGGAGGCGCGGGCGCCGAGCGTGGTGATCAAGGCAGAGCAGCTGATCGAGCTGGGCAGCCAGGGGGTCTCCATGAAGCTGGTGCACAACGGCAACAATCGTCGTCAACTCGGCTTCATGCTGGAGACCTATGCCCCCGGCACGGACACCGGGGGCCAGGTCAAGCACCTGGGGGAGGAGGTGGGCACTGTGCTGGAGGGCTCTGTCGTGCTGAGCCTGGCGGGGCAGACCTATCAGCTCAGCGCCGGGGACAGCTATGTGATCGACACCGGCGAGCCCCACAGCTTCAGCAATCCGTCGGGGCAGGTCTGCCGCATCGTCAGCGCCCACACCCCCGCCAGCTTTTGACATTCAACAGCACGAACATTGGAAACGAACCGGTAAGGAAACAGGGATCATGACCGAACATGTAAAGAGTTACTACGCAGCCAGTGCCAACTCGCACGCCCCCTACCCGATGCTCACCGAACAGCTTGAGTGCGACGTCTGCGTCATAGGAGCGGGTTATACCGGCCTCTCCAGTGCCCTGCATCTGGTGGAGAAGGGCTACAAGGTGGTGGTGTTGGAAGCCGCGCGAGTCGGCTTCGGCGCCAGCGGCCGCAACGGCGGCCAGATCGTCAACTCCTACAGCCGCGACATCGACACCATAGAAGCGAACTGCCCGCCGGATCAGGCCAGGCTGCTCGGCTCCATGTTGTTTGAGGGGGGAGACATCATCCGCGAGCGGATCCAGCGCTACAACATCCAGTGCGATCTGCAGCAGGGCGGTGTCTTTGCCGCCGAGACCGAGAAGCAGCTCCACGAGCTCAAGGCACAACATGCCCGCTGGCAGAAGTGGGGCAACGATCAGCTGGAGCTGCTCGATGCCGAAGGGGTGCGTGAGGTGGTGGCAAGCGATCGCTACGTCGGCGCCCTGCTGGACAAGCGCGGCGGCCATATTCACCCTCTCAACCTGGCGCTGGGGGAGGCGGAAGCCATCCGCACCCTGGGTGGTCGCATCTTCGAGCAATCCGCCGTCACCAGCATCACTCCCGGTCAGCCGGCTCTGGTCAAAACCGCCAAGGGGGCGGTGAAGGCGCGCTTCGTGGTGGTGGCCGGCAACGCCTATCTCGGCAATCTGGTGCCCGAGCTGGCGAGCAAGAGCATGCCCTGCGGCACCCAGGTCATCGCCACCGAGGTGCTGGGGGAGGAGCGAGCCCGCGCCCTGCTGCCGCAGAACTACTGCCTGGAGGACTGCAACTACCTGCTCGACTACTACAGGACCACAGGGGATCACCGGCTGATCTACGGTGGCGGCGTTGTCTATGGGGCGCGGGATCCGGCGGACATAGAGCGGCTGATCATCCCCAAGATGCTAAAAACCTTCCCCCAGCTCAAAGACGTCAAGGTGGAGTACACCTGGACCGGCAACTTCCTCTTGACCCTGTCGCGCCTGCCCCAGTTTGGCCGTATCGGCCCTAACATCTACTACATGCAGGGCTACAGCGGCCACGGCGTCACCTGTACCCATCTGGCGGGCAAGCTGCTCTCCGAGGTGCTGAGCGGTCAGGCGGAGCGCTTCGACGCCTTCGCCAGGCTGCCACACTACCCCTTCCCAGGCGGCCGTCTGCTGCGCATCCCCTTTACCGCCGCCGGAGCCGCCTGGTATACCCTGCGAGACAGGCTGGGTGTGTGACGCCCATATAATGCATCGCGCTATGGCGTCATGACTGCCGAGTGGTGAAGGGCATAAGCTTCTGGTGATACGGCGGCCGAATAAGGGTGGTGTGGCAAGCCATTCCTGCACCGCAGGAGACTGCCTACCCTGCTGGGCAAACTGGGGGATCCCATAACGGCCCCCGCGTTATGGCGTCATGACTGCTGAATGGAGAGGGACCTGCGCTTTTGGTGATACGGCTGTCGCATAAGGGGTGTGGCAAGCCATTCCCTGTACCGCAGAGGGGCCGCCTACTCTGCTGGGCAAACTTGGGGTGTTCATAAACGATGATCGCACTATGGCGTCATGACTGCCGAATGGCGAGGGACCTGCGCTTTTGGTGATATGGCGGCCGAATAGTAGGGGGGAAGCCACCCCCTTTTGGGCTGAGTTGCGTTGAGTGCGAGTGCGCCCCTGACACTCCTCTCAGGGAGACTAAGCTGCCAGCCGGTGAGCGCTGGCAGCCTGGAGGCAGATGAAGCTAAAGAGGGAGGCATCATGCCTCCCTCTGTGCTCTGGGTGAACAACCTGAACCAGCCTCAATGGTGTGCATCATTAGCCAGCTCAGGCTGCATCGACTAGCCAGTCTCAGAATCTATAGGGGAAGCGCAGCCCAATGCTGTAGTCAGGCGCATCCGTGGTGAGCCCTGCCGACCAGTTGACTGCCATGGACAGGTTGTCAGAAATGGCCCAGGTTGACCCCATGCCGAAACTGGCGGCGTTGGCATCGGAGCCGGTGACCTTCTCCATATCAAAGCCTTCGGCTCCCTGGCTGGATTCGAGGGTGATACGCTGGTTGATGTTGAAGGAGAGGCTGAAGCGTTCGTTCAGTGCAAACGCGACTCCCAATCCATATTCATACCAGTCACCCAGTTGGATGCTGCCTGGCTGATCGCCGGGCTGGTAGGAGACATCGTCAAAGTCTTGCTTGAGGCTGTGGCCATAGTTGAGGTTGGCGAACAGGATGGCGGGATCCATGGTCTTGACCAGGGAGAAACCGGTGGACAGTTGCCAGAGCCCGTTGCCGGTGGCGAGTTCGTTGGGAACCATCAGGTTGCCAGACTCCGAGGTTGTTATCTCTATCCCGTAGGGATCCTTGCCGGTCGGTGCCTTGGCCCGCAGGTTCCACACCAGATCCGGCCAATCCTCACTCTCGGCCATGACTCTGTAGTAGATGGCGAGACTGAGATCGCCGAGCCCACCATCGCTGACACTTTGTTCTTCAAAGTCGCGGCTGGAGTTCTCCTTGCCGGTGCTCTGGTAGTTGGTGTTGCGATACATATAGGGCACGGCAAGTTCCAGCTGCCAGCGATCATTGAGGGTGTAACGGGTCACCAGGTCAGCCGTCCATTGATCGGAGCGGACTCTGTCCAGATTGATTTCGCCAAGGAAGATGGCGTCCAGCGCAAGAAAACCGCGCAGGGCGAGATCCTTGCGATTGTAGTGCTGATAAGAGAGACCGAAGTCGAGGGTCAGCGCACGATCGAACACGTTGTGCTGCTCGATCATCAGGTCTTCGGTACTGCGACCGACTTCCGGCGTGCGCCGTGCGGGATCTTGCTGGGCTGAGGCTGCGACGGCGGCCCCGCTGGCGGCCCCTGTGGTTGCCGTCGTGGCGCCTGCCGCCTTGACGGCCTCCAGACGGGCCTGTAACTGATGGAGTGCCTGATTTTGCTGGATCAATTGCTGACGCAGCTGATCAAGCTGTTGTTGTAGGGCCTCTTCCTCTGCGGTCGCGCCCCAGCAGGCGAAAGGGGTCAGCGCAATTAACAGCATGGTAGACTGTTTCATTTAGATACGTCCTTGTTGTTTATTATCCTTTTTATAGTTCAGTCCACGGGATTCATCTGTTCTCAGCGAGAAAACCAGATCCTGGTCTGATTGAGTGTCTGCAAACCGTCACCCTTGACTCTATTGAGTTGCAGCAGACCTCGGCTGAAATCGGTTCCTCTCAGACTCTGCTCCAATCGGACTCGTCCATCGGACGAGTTTAGTTGCAGCCCCGCATAATTGCCTGAAACACGGTAACTGGCAGTACCAAGGTTCCCCTGATGCTCATAATTGCCCGCGGAGACGATCTGTCCCGTCATGTCGGGGGGCGTCAATGTAATACCGGCCTGGTTCACCGAGCTGTTGCCGCTTCCCTCCAACTGCACGACTTGCACCAAACCCGCACCTTGTACGGGGGCACTCTGGGGTGTCGTTGTCACTGTCGTGACCTCATCTTTGATGCGCACATCCAGCTTGGGCTTGTTTTGCACCACGCTCAGCGCCAGATTCATGGCGGCCGTTTGCTGGGCCTGAGCCGTCGTCAGGGTTGAAATGAACTCGATGCCAAAATAGCTGATCCCGTGGGTACTGACATAGCGGCCGCGTAAATGGGCCAGCTCTCCATCGGCCAGCTCAGGGGCAAAATGGTCTGACAACAACGCCAGAGGATCCGAATTGGCCAGCAGCGGGCAGGCAAAGCCACCCAGACTGCAGATGAGGCATATGGCGGGTCGGGTATTCATGATGACCTCACATTAGCTCTTTGTGCTGAAAACCAAATTCCAGCAAGGATGTTTCATTGACGGGGGCGAACAGCCCATCTTTTCCTCTGGCAGATAGTGGAGGAGAAGGATTGGCCAGAGGCGCATCCGGGCGATAACCAGTACCAATAACGGCGAGCAGTATGCCGTTCCAGCTCTCCTTGAACTCCTGGAACGTAATGACACGATTTCCGAGGGCCGGATCTGCCAGATAGACACGGTCGTGGCGATCGATGGCACGCAGCACGGCAAAGTGCTGATAGCCGCGAATATTGAGCAGCACTATGGTGGGCACTCTTACCTGGCGCAATTTTTCATCCCCCAGGCGATACCCTCTGACGCGCATGCCAAGCATTTGCAAATATTGCTTCATGTCGAGCATGGAGAAGCCATAGTTCTTGACCTGTTCCGGGTCTGCCATGGCTAGCATGCCATCCATCACCCAGCGTTCATTGGTCACATGGCCGTAGGAGTAGCGCAGTATGGTAGCGACTGCGGCGGCCCCACAGCTGAAATCTGTATGTTGGCGCTCGATATTGGCATAACGGCGCTCCAGAATGCTCTGTACCGGTTTGTTGAGTTCCCCCAGTGCCGGGAGATGCTCTCCCAATGGCAGATTGGCCGACCAGGCAGCAGGGCAGAATAACAACAGCAGTAGCCAGCGCATTGATACCCCCTGATTCTGAAAAAAAAGGGGGCGCAAAGGCCCCCTCTCAGATGGATTACTTGGCAAAACCTGCGGCGAGCGAGAGATTGTTCGCTTGCAGGTTGTTGCTGCCCGACGACACGTTCACCCCGATATTGCCCACGGCACCGTTGAAGGCGCCGCCATCGATGGTTGCCCGGTTGAAGGTTTCGCGGCTGGTATAGGTATTGACCACGGGGATGAAGCCGGTGGCATAGCCACTGAGCTTGATATCACCCTCTTCCTCGAACTTGAACTTGGAGTCCTTGTTGCCATTGTTATCCTGGTTGTCATAGTCGATGTGGCCCCAGAGGCTGCCGCCATTGGGATGGTCCCCATCTTTCCAGATTTCCGGATAGACGTTGTTGGACTGCTTGCTCGTCCCTTCGTACTCACCCTCTGCTTTGAGTTTGAGGAAGATGGGGTTGTAGTCCACGGTCTTGGTGGCGCTCAGGCTCTTGTTCTCGGTCATGTTCTTGGACACGCTCTGGCTGTTTGCCACTGTGGCCACCGCCATGTTGCCGGTGGACACGGAGGCCGCCATGTTGTTGGCCTGTACGTTACCCGATCCAGAGGTCACATTGGCACCTATGTTGCCTGCGGCATCCTTGAACGCCCCGTCGCCTATCCCGGCCTTGTTCTGATGGCCGTGGTTGGCAGTCAAGTTATTGCTGGCGCTTTGGGTGGAGAAGATCTCGGCATCCGAAGAACCACCAGGCATGCCATGCTGCTGGCCACGTCCCATGATAAATTCGGCATCGACTTCATCATAGGCGGCCAAGGCTCCACTGTTGCCTTGTACGTTGGAATCACCGGCCGCTACGTTGGCGCCGACGTTACCGGATGCCCCCTTGAACGAGCCGTCAATCTTGCTCGTGTTCTCCGTTCTTGTATTGGTCGTGCCAATCATGGAACTGGATTGCTGGTTGTCCACGACCGCCATGCCGAGTTTGTTGACATTGATGTAGCCGCCGACATTGACTCTGCCTTCGTATTCTACATCGACCTCTGCCTTGACCTTCTTGGTCAAGGTTGCCCCTGTCTCATCCTTGTCACCACGGTAATCGGCGGATGCGGTGCCCGACATGGCCATGACAACCGCGGCGGCTAATGAGCTATAAATAAGTCCACGCATAATGAGTCTCTCCATTGAACTTTCTGTGGAAGATTTGCCCATCGGCTAATCCAACACCCCCGGGCTTGGCTTCCTATCCCTGCGGCATCATGGGGATGCCGTTACTGCGCCAGCCAGAGGCAGGGAAACCATATTGACTGCCTGGTTTCCCTGTCCCGTGACCTGGTTCACCTGAATGACGCCTTTGCTGCCCGTCAGGGCGTTGTCATCCAGATAGATACTGGTAGTTGTGTTGGTGGGCACCTTGCCTGAAGGTGTCTTTGCAACACTGGTGCTGAGATTGATGTCGGTCACCACGCCAAGGCCGCTGTCATCGAGCGAGAGTGCGAAGGCATTCAACTGTTGGTTGGCTTCACCTGCGCCCTGATTGATCCCGACCAGCCCCTGGCTCTGGCTCAGCGCCGAGCCCAGAATGGCAACGCTCTGGTTGCCATTGAGATTGGTAGTGGCTTGATTCTGCTGGCTAAACTGAATGATGGCCGGCCCTGATAGTGCGATGGCGGCGAGGTTGCCCTGCTGATTGTTATTACCGGCAACCATATTGACACCCGTGGCGCCACGAATATTGCTGAGTGCTTGGGAGCCGAGATCAACACGATTCTCTGCTTGTGCCTGATGCGCGAAGGCGGAAAGGGAAATAATTGCCAGTGCAATATGTGTTTTCATGCTCTGTCTCCATATGCCAGGAGGGCTTATTAGAGAGAGCAATGAACATGCCAAATCATAAGTGCATGATATATATCTGGTTTGTGTTTGAGTTTTTTGTTTTTAAGTCTCAATTTTGATAATGAACTTTTATATCATTCGTCAACATATTGTTTATCAATGACTTTATTGTTTCTCACCATTAGTTTTGCTGTCTCATTATTGTGGTGTCATCAGTCTAAATGCGGGATGGTTTATAGTTATCATCGTCTGGTTACCTTGAGTTGGTGTCATTTGATGTTCGTCATGCGCTTTTCGGATGAAAGAGTGAGCCTCAAAGAGCCATGGTCGGACTCTCTCGTGCAGAGGCTATTAACAAGGAGTTTTCCATATGACAGAAACGGCATTGTTACTCATCAATTCATGTGCCGTGCTGGAAAGCCTGCTGGTAAAAGGCGAGTGGCAAGTGGAGCAGGCGAGCTCCTTGGCGGTGGCAGAACAGAAATTACAGGAAAAGGCTTATCCCCTGGTGCTGGTGGTCATCAAGCCGGAGCAGCATGAAGCCTTGTATTCCCTGATTGGCCAACATTCCAGCAGCCTGTGGATTGGCTTGATCGAGCGTGATTGCCTGGCCAGCGAGGCCCTGCGCAACCTGCTTGCTGCCTGTTTCCATGATTTTCATACCTTCCCGCTCGATCAGCAAAGACTCTCCCACAGCCTGGGTCATGCGCTGGGTATGGCGCAGCTGATCCGGCGCCATCGCCCCAAGATGCCGGCTCAGCTGCGTTTCATTCAGGGAGAGAGTACCTCCATTCGTCAGTTGCGAGACCAGATCATGCGGCTGCAACATTGTCGCCTGCCCGTGCTGGTGACAGGGCCCAGCGGAACCGGCAAGGAGCTGGTGGCTCGTGAGCTGCACTACAGCACCTTTGGCGAAAACAGTCCCTTTGTGGCCGTCAACTGTGGCGCCATGCCCCATCAGCTGATCCAGTCCGAGCTGTTCGGACACGTCAAGGGTGCCTTCACCGGTGCCCAGAGCCGCAAGATAGGCAAGATTGAGGCGGCCGATGGTGGCACCCTGTTTCTCGACGAGATCGGGGAGTTGCCATTGGAAGACCAGGCTACCCTGCTGCGCTTTTTGCAGGAGCAATGCATAGAGGCTGTGGGCAGTCATCTGTCACGGAATGTGGATGTGAGGGTCATCGCCGCCACCAATATCGACGTGGAGCAGGCGGTGGCCAGCGGCGGATTTCGCATGGACCTCTACTATCGGCTCAACGTGGTGCGGCTGCGCACCCCTGCCTTGTGCGAACGGGCCGATGACATCCAGCTGCTTGCCGATGACATCCTGGCAGAAGTGCGGGGAGGGCGGATGCTGAGCTTTACCCACAAGGCGCGTCAGGCCATGCAGTCCTATGGCTGGCCCGGCAATGTCAGGGAGTTGCGCAACCGGGTACAACGGGCTGCCGTCATGTGCTCGGGCCCCTTCATCGACGCCGATGACATGGAGCTGACCAAGATGGACTCCCTGTTGCTCGATGGCTCGCTCAAGGCCGTGCGCGAGGCGGCAGAGCGCCAGGCGCTGCAACGGACGCTGGCCCGCTTCCCGGACCAACTAGAGGAGGTGGCGCGCACCCTCGACATCTCGCGCGCCACCCTCTACCGGCTGCTGGACAAGCACGATCTGCTGTAGTCCCCGTCATTGCGTGCATGGCGGCTCTTGTCCCCTGCCGTTCAGTGCCAAGCCCCGGGTAACAGGCCCGGGTTTTTATTTGCGCAAATATGCGCATACCGGTCGGGCGGTGGATGTGCTTGAGGGGGCCGCCAGGGGGGCGTTGCCAGTTGGCACAGAGGGCGCGCCGCCCCGTTGATGTGCGCTAAGGTTCACTCGCCCCTGGCAACCCCCTCCCGCCTCGGGTCTGCGGCGCCAAACCAGCCGCCGGCATTGCGTTGCACTCCCTGCAAGCCCGAGGTCTGCTCGCTGAGCACTATCTCGTGTCCCCTGGCCTTGAGCCCCTGGATAACGGACTCGGGCGTGCGTCCCTGCTCCAGCTCGGTGGGGCCGTTGCGGCTGCCGAAGTTGGGCAGGTCGATGGCCTGCTGCAGGTTCAGCCCCCAGTCCTGGGTGCCGAGCAGCGTCTTGCCCACGTAGTTGATGATGGCCGAGCCACCCGGGGAGCCCAGGCTCATCTCCAACTGCTTGCTCTGTTTGTCGAACACCAGCAGGGGTGACATGGAGGAGCGCGGGCGCTTGCCCGGCTCCACCCGGTTTGCTACCGGCAGGCCGGCGGCATCCACCGAGGTGAAGGAGAAGTCGGTGAGCTGGTTGTTGAGCAGGTAGCCATTGACCATCAGCCGGGAGCCGAAGCCGTCCTCGATGGAGCTGGTCATGGAGACCGCCATGCCGTCTCCATCCACGATGGAGACGTGGCTGGTGGAGGGCAGTTCGGGGGTGGCATCCTGGCCACGGGCCAGTGCCTGCGGCGGGGTGCCCGGTTGGGCGACGCCCATGGACTTGGCGCCGATGAGTCGACCCCGCTCGGCGAGATAGCCCTTGTCCAGCATGCCGCGCACCGGCACGGTGACGAAGTCGCCGTCGGCCACGTACTGGTTGCGATCGGCGAAGGCGAGCCGCGCCGCCTCGCTGTAAAGGTGGATTGCCTCGCTCGAGGCGGCCAGCCGGCCGTCCGGCCCGGGCACGGGTTTGAGCGCTGCCATGTCCCGGCTCTCCAGCATGCCGAAGATCTGGCCGAGGGCCAGGGTGCCCGAGGAGGGGGTCGGGAAGCCGCACACCTCGCTCTGGCGATAGTCAAAGCAGAGGCCGTCCCGCAGCCTGGCGCTGTAGCTGGCCAGATCCGCGGCGCTCAGCACCCCGGGGTTGGTGGGATGGGCGTGCACCTTGGCCACCATGGCCTCGGCGATGGGCCCTCGATAGAAGGCATCGGCACCGTCCCGTGCCAGCGTCCTGAGTACCCCGGCCAGTGCCGGGTTGGTGAGGCGGGTGCCCGCCGCCCTGGGGCTGCCGTCCGCCTGGTAGAAGTAGGCGCGGGCATCCGGGTCCTTGGCCAGATAGGGATCCTTGGCGAGCAGGGTGGCCAGGCGTGGGCTTATCACAAAGCCCTGCTCTGCCAGGGTGATGGCGGGCTCGAACAGGCTGGCCCAGGGCAGCTTGCCATAGCGCTCGTGAGCCAGCGCCAGGGCGCGCACCGTGCCGGGGGCGCCGACCGAGCGGCCGCCCACCACGCCGTCGTAGAACGCCATGGGTTTGCCATCCTTCATGAACAGCTGATCCGTGGCCGCTGCCGGTGCCGTCTCCCGGCCATCCACGGCCGCCACCTGCTTGCCATCCCACACCAGCATGAGGGAGCCACCGCCGATCCCGGAAGATTGCGGCTCCACCAGGGTCAATACCAGCTGGACGGCGATGGCCGCATCGACGGCGCTGCCACCCGCCTTGACGATCTGGTAGCCCGCATCCACCGCCAGCGGGTTGGCCGCGGCCACCATGAAGTCGCGCCCCTGCCAGCCCGCCTTGTCGGTCCAGCCGCTGGCCGCCTCGGGGGCTGTCAGGGTCTGGGGAGGAGGGACATAATGAAAGGCACTCTGGGGGGCGCAGCCGGTGAGCAGGCCGAAGGCGACCAGCAGGGCGAGGGGGTTGAGGGACATGACAGGCTCCTTGTCGGTTTCTTGTACAACCATCGAAATGTGGCACAGTTGGAGCCCGATTGAAAGATTGTCTTTATACTCATATGGTTACAAAAATATCAAGGAGGAGCCAGGATGCACAGAGAGGGACTGGTGAGGCGTTGCGTGACGGGGCTGTTCTGCCTGCTGCTGGCCGCCTGCGGGGAGCCGGGGTTCAGACCCCTGGCGGCGGGGGAGACCATATTGGCGTTTGGAGACAGCCTGACCGAGGGGCGCGGTGCCAACCCGGCCCAGAGCTACCCCAGCGTACTGGCGAGCCTGAGCGGCCACCCCGTCATCAATGGCGGGGTGTCTGGGGAGTTGAGCCGGGCCGGGCGGGCCCGCCTGCCCGGGTTGCTGGCCGAGCACAGGCCCGCTCTGGTCATACTGCTGGAGGGAGGCAATGACATGCTGCGCGGCAGTGGTGAGGTGGCGCTCAAGGCCAATCTCGCCGCCATGATTGAGGCGGTGCAGGGCAGCGGTGCCCAGGTGCTGCTGGTGGCCGTGCCCCGCAAGTCCCTGTTTGCCGATGGTGCGCCCCTCTACGGGGAGCTGGCAGAGCAGTATCGGCTGGTGCTGGACAACGACAGCCTTGGCGAGCTGCTGCGCACCCCCGGGCTCAAGTCCGACGCCGTGCATTTGAACGCGCAGGGATATGGCGCCCTGGCCGAGCGACTGCACCGGCTGTTGCAGGAGCGCGGCGCGTTCTGAGGCGGGTGCTTCTGCCGCGTCGGCGGGCCGCCCGGGATCAAAAAAAACCGCCGAGGCGGTTTTTTTACAGGCAGGGACAACTCAGAGGGACTGCTCTTCGCCACCCAGGGCGGCAAACAGCGCCGGGATGAACTGGGCCAGCTCGGCGGTCACCAGGGCGAAGTCTGCATCCAGGCGGGCGGCGGGATCCTCGCTGGTCACGTCGTCGTTCTGCTCGCGCAGCTCTTCGCTGAACTTGAGGCGCTTGATGGAGAGATCGTCCCCCAGCACGAAGCTCAGGGTCTCGCCCCAGTTCAGGGCCAGCTTGGTCACCAGCTTGTCGTTGGCCAGGTGATTCTTGATCTCGTCGCTCATCAGATCCTGCTGCTTGCAGCGGATGATGCCGCCGTGCTCCATGGCACTGCGCAGCTCGGCCTCGTCTTCCAGGGTGAAGCTGGCGGGCAGATTGCCCTCGCTGAGCCACTCGGTCATGGTGATCTCGGGCGGGTTCTTGAGGGCCACCGGCACCACGGGCAGGGTGCCTATGCTCTTGCGCAGCAGCGCCAGCAGATCGTCCGCCTTCTTGGCGGAGCCGGCGTCCACCACCATCAGGTTGTCGGCGGGACTTATCCAGGCGAAGGTCTGGCTGGTGCGACTGAAGGCGCGGGGCAGCAGGGTATGCATGATCTCCTCCTTCAGCGCCTCCTTCTCCTTCTTCTTGAGGGCGCGGCCCTGCTCGAATTCGATCGCTTCCACCTTCTCCGCCAGCATCTCCTTGACCACTGTGCCCGGCAGCATTTTCTCTTCCTTGCGGGCGCAGAGCAGGATATGGCCAGAGGTGCTGTGAGTCAGGGTTGAGCCAAATTTACCGAGGGGCTTGACCCACCCGAACCGGGAGATGTCCTGACTGCCGCACGGGGTGAAGGCACAGGCCTCGAGCTGGGTTTCCAGCTGATCCACGGTCAGGTCAAAGGGGCGGGTAAAGCGATAAATCTGCAGGTTTTTAAACCACATGGCGTCCTCGGTCTCATAGATTGTCCGGCGGGCATTGTACTAGAGAGGCGCTTTGTGATCAGCCAATCATTCTCGCTAAATAAAGGGCGATCGACTTCACATGGCCTCATCTTGACCGCCCGTCTTGTCATCGAACTCTCCTAGACTGCGAGTGTTCAAATTGTTAACAAGGATGCGAATATGTTGAGAGCGAGCCGGCCGGAAGACATGGAAGAGATCGTCGAGATCTGGCTGCTGGCATCCTTGCAGGCCCATGATTTCGTTGACGCTTCCTGCTGGTGGCAGGCTCAGGAGGAGCTGCGTACCCGCTACCTCGATCACGCCCGCATCTGGGTGTTTGAAGAGCGTGGAGAGCTGCTCGGTTTCATGGCCCTGGTGGATGATTACCTGGCGGCTCTCTTCGTGCGACCCGACCGCCAGGGGCGCGGGGTCGGCCATGCCCTGCTGCAGGAGGCCAAGCAGCAAGGGGGGGCGCTCCATACCCGGGTCTTCGTGGAAAACGAGCCGGCGGTGCGCTTCTATCGCCGCCACGGGTTCAGGATAGGGGGTGAGGTCTCGGATCCCCTGACCGGCCATCCCCAGTATGAGATGCATTGCCAGCCCGTCTGAATCTGACGTCAGCGGCCTGTTTTGCTTGAAAAAAGAGGGGCGTATCCTCATCTTGTCCTCATCGGGTACCACTGGCACCTCCCCTCTTATCTTTCGAGCCGTTTTTCATGAAGATCCTGCACACAGCCGACTGGCACCTTGGCCATCAACTCCATGGCCATGAGCGCCGCTTCGAACACGATGCCTTTCTCGACTGGCTGACCGACACCATCAAGACGCGGCAGATCGACGCCCTGCTGGTAGCTGGGGATCTGTTCGATACCGCCAATCCTCCCGCCAGCGCCTGGCAACAGCTCTATCGCTTCCTGGCCAGGCTGCGCGCCGAGATGCCCCGCCTCAACATGGTGCTGATCGGTGGCAACCACGACTCTCCCTCCAAGCTGGACGCTCCCCACGAGCTGCTGCGGGCCTTCGACCTGCATCTGGTGGGCAGCATCAGCCGGGACGGGGAGGGCAAGCTCGAAACCGATCGCCTGCTGGTGCCGCTGCAAGACAGGGAGGGCAAGGTTGCCGCCTGGTGCGCCGCCGTGCCTTTTCTTCGCAGCAGCGACCTGCGGGTGGAGCCGCTCGAAGAGGGGCAGGATCGGCTGATCGAAGGGGTTCGCCAGATCTACCAGGAAGTGCTGGCGCAAGGCCGCGCGCGCTGCGAGCCCGGTCAGGCCCTGATCGCCATGGGCCACGCCTACCTGGCCGCGGGTCAGCTCTCCGAGCTCTCAGAGCGGCGGGTGCTCGGCGGCAATCAGCACGCCCTGCCCGCCGACATCTTCGCGGCTGCCGACTACACGGCACTTGGCCACCTCCATCTGGCCCAGAGCCCGGCCGAGGGGGTGCACTACAGCGGCTCGCCGCTGCCGCTCTCCCTCGCCGAGGCCAACTACAACCACCAGGTGCTGGAGGTCAGGTTTGAGGGGGGCAAGCTGGCGGGGCTGGAGCGGATCCCTGTGCCCCGTGCGGTGGAGATGATCCGCCTGCCCCAGAGCACACTCGAGGAGGCGCTGAAAGCCATAGAGGCGCTCTCCCTGCCTGACTGTCCCCAGGAGGCGCAGCCCTTCCTCGAGGTGCGGCTGCTGCTGCCCAAACCCGAGGCGCGCATCCGTGAGCGCATTCTGGCTGCCATGGCGGGCAAGCCGGTGCGCCTCGCCCGCATCAGCACCCAGTATCAGGGCTCGGGGGAAGGGCTGGCCGATGGACGCGAACGACGCAGGCTGGATGAACTCGCTCCCACGGAGGTGTTTCGCCTCTGCTATCAGCGGCAGTTTGACGGGGAGCCGGCGGCCGAGTTGGTCGCCTCGTTTGAAGAGATCCTGGAGCAGGTGAAGGAGTCCAACTCATGAAAATCTTGTTGCTCCCCAGTGAGGGCCAGGCCCGAGCAAGCCGCCCCGAGCATAAAGAGATGCGGATGAAGGAGTGCCATTCATGAAAATCTTGTCTCTGGCAGGGGAAAACCTGGCCAGCCTGACCGGGGCTTTCACCATCGACTTTGCCAAGGGGGCGCTGGGCGCCGCCGGGCTGTTTGCCATCACCGGCAATACAGGAGCGGGCAAGAGCACCTTGCTCGACGCCATCTGCCTGGCGCTGTACGACGAGATGCCGCGCTTTATCGCCAATCGCAAGCACGTGGCCGAAGTGGGCAGGGCGGATGACGAGGAGAAGCTCAAGGCCAACGACGTGCGCGGCATCTTGAGCCGTGGCCACGCCAGTGGCTGTGCCGAGGTGAAGTTCCGCGGCTGCGACGGCCGCATCTGGCTGGCGCGCTGGGCGGTGCGCCGTGCCCGCAATCGCTCGGAGGGGCGCTTCCAGGCTCAGGAGCGCAGCCTGACCGACGTCGAGTCGGGGCAGGTCTTCTGTGGTAGCAAGCGGGAGCTGCAGGATCGCATCGACGAGCTGGTGGGCCTCTCCTGGGAGCAGTTCCGCCGCGCCGTCATCTTGCCCCAAGGGGAGTTCGCCGCCTTCCTCAAGTCGAGCGCCGATGAGCGCTCCGCCCTGCTCGAGCGGATGACGGGCACCGAGCTCTACTCTGCCATCTCCATCCAGACCCATGAGCGGGCGCGGGCCGAGCAGCAGGCGCTGGCGACCATACAGCAGCGGCTCGGCGACGTGGCCCTGATGGATGACGAGACACGCGAGCACTGGGTCGCCCGGCAGCTGGGTCTCTCCACCAGCCTCAAGCACGAGCAGCAGCAGCGTCAGCTGTTGCAGGATTTGCGGGATCTCAACGGACGGATTGCCGCCCAGTTGCAGGCCTGCCGGGAGGGGCAGGAGGCGCTGGCCGCCGCCGAGGCGGCCCACGGCGAGGCGGCGCCCGGGCGGGAAGAGTTTGCCCGCGCCGAGCAGGTCCAGGTGGCACGCGCCGATCACGACGAACTGGCCCGCCTCACCCTGGAGGTGCAGCAACAGGAGCAGCAGATAGGCCAGCTTGCGTCCCAGCTGGAGCAGGTTGAACCCGTGTTGCAGCAGGCCGCGCTGCGCGAGCAGCAACTGCTGGCCGACAAGATTACCGCCGAGCGGGAGTGGGGCGCCCTGCAACCCGAGCTCAAGCGGGCGCAGGAGCTCGATACCCGGCTCAAGGAGAAGAGCCAGCAGTTGCAGGAGACCCGGCAGCAGGGGACCCAGGCACGCGCCCTGCAACTGGCGCTGCAGCAGGAGTGGCAGCAGCAGGCGAGCCGGGTCGAGGCCCTGACGGTGCGTCGTCAGCAGTGGGGTCTCTGGCTCGATGAGCGCAAGGCCCTGGCCCCGCTGGCACGCCAGTGGCAGCCCTTGCTGGCGGCCATTCAGGACTGGGCGGCGGACAGAGAGTTGCTGCAGCGGGTGCTGCAGAGTCGCGAGCACAAGGGCCATGCCCTGCGGGATCTCGCCAGCCGGCTGGCGCTGGGGCAGCAGGAGCGCGACTACTGGCAGCAGGAGCGTACCCGATTGCAACAGCAGCACGATGAGCTGCAGGCGCAGGAGTGGGACGCCGAGGTCGCCAGGGCGCAGGAGCTGCGTCAGGCCCAGACCGAGCAACTGGCCCGGGTTCGCCAACTGCTGGAGCTGGCCCAGGCGGGCCGCAACCACAGCGAGCAGCAGGAGCGGTTGCTACAGGAGATGGCGCTGCTGGAGCAGCATCTTGCCCGGCTGAGAGCCCAGCATGAGGAGCTGGCTCCGGCGCTGGCGCGGCTCGCCACCCAGCGCGGCGAGGCGCGCCATGCCCTGGAGCAGGCCCGCGCCGTGGCCAGCTTCGAGCAGTATCGCCACGTGTTGAGCGATGGCACGCCCTGCCCGCTCTGCGGCGCCGAGGAGCATCCCTACACCCGGAGCCAGCCCCAGGTGGCCGGCATACTGGCGCAACTGTCCGAGCGTGTCAGTCAGCTGGATCTGGAGTGGGAGCAGCTCAACCATCAGCATATTCAGGGGGAGAGCGAGCGGGTCGAGCTGGCTCGCCAGCTGGTCGCCCGTCAGCAGCATCAACCCGAGCTGGAGGCGCGCTCCGAGCAGATGGTCCAGCGCTGGCTGCAACTGGGAGGGGATGCCCTGCTGGGGCAGGGGCTGCCCTTGCGGCAAAGCCCGGCGCAGTGGACCGAGCTGCTGGCTCGCCTGCTGGCACAGGGAGAGGCTCTGGAGTCGGATCTCGTGGCAGGGCAGCGACGACTGCAGCAGGCCCAGCAGGGGCAGCAGAGGCTGCTGGGGCTGCGCAGCCAGCTGACCGAGCTGACCGCCCGCCATCAGCAGTTTGAGCAGCAGTGGCAGGACGCCGAGCGGCAGAAGATTGAGTGGGAGGCCGAGCTGAAGGCGCTGGCCGAGCAGGAGGTGTCACTGCGCCAACGCCTTGCACTGGGGGAGGCCCGTCTCGATGAACAGATGGGGGCCGAGCCCTGGCGCCAGTGGCTTGGCAGCCGGCAATGGCAGGAGTGGCAGCAGACCTGCGAGGAGTATCTGCGCGGACAGAGCGAATGGGAGCAGCTAGGGGGCGAGCTGGCCACTCTGACCCCTGCCCTGAGCGCCCAGGAGGCGCGGGTGCAGAGCCAGAACGAGCTGCTGCACAAGCTGGAGCGCGACTACAAGGAGCATGAGCAGCAGCGTCAGGGGCTGCTCGCCAGCCGGGAGGCCTGCCTCGGAGGCCGTGCCATCGCCCTGGTCGAGCAGGAGTGGCAGCAGCGGCTGCAACTGGCGGCCAGTCAGCTCGAGGAGGCGGTGACCGCGCTGCGGGTCGCCCGGGAGAAGCAGACCGAGCTCAAGGCCAGGTTGACCCATCTCGAGCAGGACAGGCAGGTGAGCAGCCGTCGTCGCCGCGAGGTGCTGGGGCGCTGGGCGGCCCATGCCGGCACCCTCGGCATCGCTGAATATGATCTGCGTCGACTGCTGGCCATCATGCCGGAGGAGCTCAGGGCTCGCCGCACCGCCTTGCAGCGTCTGGACGATGCCCTGGCCGAGGCCCGCACCCGGCTGACCGAGCGTCAGCGGGCGCTGGCTCAGGAGGAGGCCAAGCTGGCGCGCTATCGGGAGCATCATGGGGAGCTGGCCGCCCTCACGGGCGAGGCCCTTGCCGAGCGTCTGGGGGCCTGCGAGGCCCGCTGCGGCGAGCTGGAAGAGCAGTTGTTCCAGTGCAAGAGCACCCTGGCTCAGGCCGAGGCGGCGGCACTGAAGGCGGGGAACCTGCAGGAGGCGCTGGCCGCCCAGCAGGCGGTGGCGGATCACTGGCTGCAACTGTCCGATCTAATCGGCTCCGCCAGCGGCGCCAAGCTGCGCACCTTCGCCCAGAGCCTCACACTCGAACGTCTATTGCTGGAGGCCAACGCCCAGCTTGGCGAACTGTCGCCGCGCTATCGGCTGGAGCGGGTGCCCGGCACGGATCTGGCGCTGCAAGTGGTGGATCTGGACATGGGGGACGAGGTGCGGTCTGTGGACTCTCTCTCCGGCGGCGAGAGTTTCCTGGTGTCGTTGGCGCTGGCGCTGGCCCTCTCCAGCCTGTCGTCGCGCCAGACCCAGGTCGAATCACTCTTCATTGATGAGGGATTCGGCACCCTGGATCCGGACAGCCTGGATCTGGCGCTCTCCAGCCTGGACTCCCTGCAGGCGGCGGGCCGCCAGATTGGCGTCATCTCCCATGTGCAGACCCTGGTGGAGCGGATTGGCGTGCAGATCCGGGTCGAGGCCCTCGGCGGCGGCGAGAGCCGGGTGGTATTGCCCTGAGGGTGATGAGTAACCATGACAAAAGGCCCCTGTCATCGGTAATGCCGATCAGTTAAGGATCCATTGACCGATCCTCCTGATGTGTAAAAATCCGAAACCTGTTGATTGGTTTCGGATTTTTTATGCGTATCGACCAGGCTCTCGACTTCCTCCACGCCAGCAATACCGCTCAGTTTGAGTCACTCTCCAACCTCATTTCCCCCGAGCTCATCACGACTCTGCTCGCCGAAGAGGATGTCGTGACCCTGCGCCGTCGCCGCATGCCCATGGAGCGCCTGGTCTGGGCCATCATCGGCATGGCCATCTTCCGCCATGTCCCCATGACCCAGCTGGTCAATCAGCTCGATATCCTGTTGCCCGGTGACCGCCCCTTTGTCGCCCCCAGCGCCTTCCTGCAAGCCCGCCAAAAACTGGGGGACAACAGCATCGAGCGGGTGTTTCACGAGACCGCCTCGCGCTGGCACCAGCAGGCCAATCACCCCGGCTGGGCCGGGCTGCAACTGCTCGCCGTCGATGGCGTAATGTGGCGAACCCCCGATACTCCGGACAATGCCGCTGCGTTTGCCAAACCCGGCACCCAGCATGGGGAGACTGCCTATCCGCAGGTACGTATGCTCTGCCAGATGGAACTCACCAGCCACCTGCTTGTTCAAGCGGTCATGGAAAGCTGCGCCGTCAACGAGATGGTGCTGGCCGAGCAGCTTATCGCGCGCACGCCAGACCACTCGTTGACCCTGTTCGACAAGGGGTTCTACTCGCTTGGCCTGCTCCATGCATGGCAAACCATCGGCAACGAGCGGCACTGGCTGCTGCCACTCAAAAAGGGCACGCAATACGAGGTGGTGCGCAAGCTGGGGCGTCAGGATGTGCTGGTGCGTCTGACGACCAGTCCACAGGC
>NZ_JBGLQX010000030.1:0-47079 GCF_041403065.1 Aeromonas sp. S16(2024)
CATCAGACGTAAGCAAAAGATAGCGGCAATGAACAGCAGCTATCTGGAGCAAGTGCTCCTGAGTGGCTTTAACGAGGTGGATGAAAAATAAGCACTCATGCGTTTGCCCTGGTGATATAGGTGTGGCCATTGGGTCACTTCTAATAATTGACGACTTCAAGCTAGACAAAAAAGCTATTTAAGGAACCGGTTCTGCACTGGAGGGGGTATGGTAGATATGCACCTGAAGTAGTAGGAAAAGCTATTAGTGATGGGAGAGTTACAGAATTTATTTTCGAGGCAACAAGCGCTCTCGGAAGTGAGCTATTCACTGGTTTTGCAAATAAAAATATAGATAATAATACCGGCAAAGAAAAAAGGTTGTAACAAAATGAAAGATTACATTAAAGTGTGGGTTTATTCATGTTTGTATTGTATTTTTCTATGTTTCTTTTTAGGTGTTGTAGGAACGTTGTTTTTTTATGTTACAAAGGGGCAGGTAATCACATCTTGGGAGGATGTAGAGCGAGCTATAGTATACGGGGTTATTGCTGGAACATCGATTACATTATATCTTTTAGTTACTGACTTTTTAAAAAAGTGATTGTTTAGCTTGTTGGTGGATATATTGTTGTCATTGTTATTTATTTTAAATTCGCCAATGGGGTTTTATTAGCTTGTGGTTCAGAAGCAGGCATAGTGAAAACACACTTATATCGCTATTTGGAGCTGGGATAATCTGGTGCATCTTGCACCAGAATCCTACCGTTGTCGGACAGCAGCCTCTCACAAGCATAAAGAGCTGGATTGATGAAAGAAGATAACAATTGTATGTACATAACTAGTTATTACTTGGCACCGGACTGAAATTGATACCTTGCTTGGACCAAGTTAGATAATACTGTACCGCTATAGCTCCAGGGTTTCATGGCATAATAAAGCCCGCCAATCTGGCGGGCTTTATTATGCCAAGATGGGAGAGTCATTCCCCATACAATCTGATCTGCAGCACATTGGCGATGGCGTTGCCGTTCCAGTGGTATTCCAGATGCTGGGTCTGGTGAATTTTGGTGATAAGGCGGGGGCGGTAAAGCACATAGCAGTCGTGGCCGCTGTGGCGCACCGAGCGGTAGTGGATGCCGTCCGCCCCGCCGCGCTTCTGCTCCCGGGCGAAGGCCTGGGAGTGGCCATAGTCGGTGGCGTGATAGAGGGGGGAGGTGAGGTAATCATCCCCCCGGATGTCGACGAGCTTGGCGCAAAACTCGGTGTGCAGCACCCGCATCTGCAGCTTCTGGGGTGGTTCCTGGGTGTAGCCGAAGACCCGCTCCTGGTGATAGACGGTCTCTTTCACCGCGGTGTCGAGCAGGGGGGCACAGTAGTAGCCGCCAAAGTCCCCCGTGGTGAAGCGGGCCCCCTCCGGATTGAGGTGGGTGAAGGCCGCCATCACATAGCTGCCACCGGCCAGTCCCACCAGCCAATCCTCTTTCGGTACTCGCGCCAGCTCCCCGGCCTCTTCCCGCAGGCGATCGTTGGTCAGGGCCTCGATGGCCCAGACCGCCTCCAGCTCTTCAGCGTTGGCCACGTCCTCATAGAGGCAGATGGGGGGGTAGCGGCTCGGGATGATGCGAAAGGCCTGCTGATCCTGCAGCTCGCGCGATGGCGGCATAGCGGACATCAGGCCATGCCTCCGCGCCAGGCGTGCAACCGGGTGGCCACCTCATAGAGATCGGCGACGCGACCCCCCTGCATGACATCCATGGCGCTGCGCCCGGCGAAGAAGGGGTGGCTGTTGGGCTTGCGCACCCAGCCGTAGATGCTCTCATCGACGCTGAACAGCACCCGCAGGCTCTTGTGGATGTTGAGGATGTAGCTCATCCGCTCCTGCAGATCGGCGCTGAGACGGATACCACCGCTCGCCTCCTTGTACTTGTTCAAGGTCGAACGGGAAGAGATGCCGAGCAGTTTGAGTTGTTCATCCGTGCTGCACCGCCATTTATCCAGAATGCGGAACACCACCGGCAGCGCCTTGCTGGGATCGACGGCAGTGTCCCGGTGGTTGGCTTGTGCTGTGGCGACCATGGCTCCTCCTTATGGGTTGCATCGGGGCGAACCGTGGGTTCGCCTTGTCCTCAGTATGGCGAAGTTGTCCATATATGTACATACATGCGTCATTTTGTTCACATCGGGACGCGGATAGAGAGGGAGCGGCAGGTGCGGCGTCCCATCGCTGGGCGGGCAAATGACGAGAGGCCCCGCCAACCCGGTTGGCGGGGCCTCTCGCGAGCCGCAGGGAAAGGTCGCGGCTTAGAGTGCGGGCAGCATGCCGAGGCTGACGCTCACCTGGACGCCGACGATCAGCACCCCCATGGCGCCGGCCAGGCCCAGGGCCAGCACGCCGCCCGGGACACGGTAGTGGTGCGCCTCGGCCTGCTTGCGGCTCTGCCACACCAGGGCCACCGGGAGCAGCACCGCCAGCACAGCCAGGGCAATGGCAGCGTAACCCAGCGCCATGATGAAACCTTGCGGGAAGTAGAGGGCAAACAGCAGGGGTGGCACGAAGGTGATCATGCCCGTCTGGCTGCGGCCCTGCCAGTTGTCTTTGCGGCGGGTCACCTTGGCCATGAAGTCAAACAGCCCCAGGGTCACCCCGAGGAAGGAGGTGGCGAGCGCCAGATCTGCGAACAGGTGCATCGCCTGATTGAAGGCGGGCCAGCTGACCAGGTTGCCGACGCTGGCGAGCAGGCTGTCGAGTGCCCCGCCAGTCTGGATCAGGGTCTGCTGGCCGAGCAGGCCCAAAATGGCCACTTGCCACAGCACGTAGAGGATGAGCGGCAGGGCTGAGCCCCACACGAAGACACGGCGCAACTGCTTGGGGCAATCGCCCAGGTAGAGCATGACGCTCGGGATGGAGCCGTGGAAGCCGAACGAGGTGAAGATGACCGGCAGGCCCGCCAGCAGCAAGCCCTGACCGAGCGGCATGGAGAGCAGGTGTTGCCCCTCGGCGCGGGGCAGCAGCAGCGCCAGCACCCCTACCATGATCACCAGTTTCACGGTGAACATCAGTCGATTGAGGTAATCCACCTGTTTGGTGCCCACACACACCATGCCGCCAAACAGCAGGGTGAAGGCCCAGGCTGCCTGCTCCTGGCTGACTGTGGTGCCCGCATCGGCCAGCGCCTGGGCCAGCAGGCTGCTGCCGCCGCTGATGTAAGCAGAGGCGAGCGAGTAGAACAGCATCAGGATGCAGAAGGAGGCGATGCGCTTGCCCCAGGGGCCGAGCAGATGATCCGCCAACTGGTGTAGGTACCACTTGCCGGTATTGAGGCTGGCCTCCACCTGCAGCATGGCGGTGAAAGCCATCAGGGCCCAGAGCCCGATCATCAGCAGCAAGGTGGCGGGGCCGCCGAGCGACGAGGAGGCCAGCGGCAGGGCCAGCATGCCGGCGCCTATGGTGGTGCCGGCGATAAGCAGGGTGCAACCCAGGGTTTTGGTATTCATGGTGTCCATCCAGATAGAGAAACTGCGTAGTAAAAAAAGCGTGCCAGTGGCGCTGTCGGCCAGGTGCCTCCGGGGGCGGGACCGGAGGCTAGCAATATCGGAGTGGACGCATCGTTACGAAAACCCGTGGATTGTAAAAGATGGTTGCCAAGTTAACGGATCAAAATAGTGGAAACAAGCCTGAAAAGGCGGATTTTGTACTGTGAGGTGGCAATAGGTGGAAATAAAAGATGACAGCAGGCGGTGTTGACTGGTGGAAAAGCGCGCCGGCGTGGCAGGGCTCGGCCGGCGCGTGAGGGGGCGTCAGCGGCGGCGCTTGAGGGTGCGGCTCACACAGTGCAGGCCAGCGCGGTAGTGGCCGTTGATGGCCTCGAAGGCGAGGGCAAGGGCCTGGGCGGCCAGGGCGTCGTGCTGCTGGGGCAGAGAATTGATGCCAAAGGGGAGGAAGTCCAGCAGCCGATCGTCCCCGAAGGTGGCCATGGCAATCTGGCTCATGTCGGCCTCCAGCTCCAGCAGATAGTCGAGCACCCCTTCCATCAATATGTAGGAGGTGGCGACCAGCGCCTCGGGCAACTGGCCGAGCTGCTGGTGCAGCGCCTTGATCAGGCGATAGCCCTCGGCGCGGGAGAAGTGGGCTCCCTCGCAGACATGGGGTGTCAGCAGGGCGGCGCTGGCGTGGCTGCTCAGCGCCTGCTCGAAACCGGCGCGGCGCTCCTGGCTGATCGTAAGACCCGGCAGCGCTGTGATCAGGGCCACGTGGCGAAGGGCGGGGGTGAGCAGGGAGGCGGTGAGATCGCAGCTCGCCTTCTGGTTTTCACTCGCCACGGTGATGAAGTGATCGGCGGCCAGGGCCCGATCGATGGCCAGGATCTGCACGCCATGGGCTTGCTGCTCCCGATAGAAAGGATCCGCTGGCGGCAGGCAGCTCGCCACCAGCAGCGCATCCACATGGCGGCTGACCAGCATCCGGGCCAGCTCCTTTTCGGTTTGTGGTTCGTCTTCCGAGCAGACGATCAGCAGCTGATAGCCCTGAGCCCGCGCGCCCTGCTCGAGGCGCTTGGCGAGCTTGGCGTAGCTGGCGTTCTCAAGGTCCGGCAGGATAAAGCCCAAGGTCCTGGTCTGGCCGCCGCGCAGGGAGGCGGCGCGGCTGTCCGGCTGATAGTTGTGGGCATGGACCACGGCCATCACCTTGTCACGGGTGGCCTGGCTGATGCGATATTGATCCGCCTTGCCGTTGATCACATAGCTGGCTGTGGTACGCGAGACACCGGCCAGGGCGGCGATTTCATCCAGTTTCATCATATTGGCTCTGTTTGAGTTGCAAGGCCCGCGACGGTTTCAGGTGGGGGCACCGAAAAGTGTGCGCGGGATCATATCATTGAAAAGCACTCTCAGTGGGATCTTGAACAATTGGCTGAAACGATTCAGTCTGAGTGTAAGTGAAACGATTCAGCTTGTCAGTAAGCGATGAATGTTCGACCAGGAAATGCCGCAGCGGCCTACCTGGGGGAAGATTCCCGTCTATTGTCAGCAGGCAAATTACCCGAAATCCAAGTTGAGTTGAGCCGGTGTGCCGCGAGGCGGAGCCGGACCTGATGGAGAATCTCTATGTTGAAGTTGGCGCGACAGCAAATCCTGCTGGGACAATCGGTGACGACCAAGGCGGACGCCATCGCCCTGCTGGCAGGCAAACTGACCGAAGCGGGTCTGGTGGAAGCCGGTTATGTGGATGGCATGCTGGCGCGGGAAGCCCAGCACGCCACCTATCTTGGCAGCGGCATCGCCATTCCTCACGGCACCACGGACACCCGTCATCTGGTCAAGAGCACAGGTGTCATGGTGGCCCAATTCCCCCAGGGCATCGAGTGGGATGAGGGGCAGACTGCCTATGTGGCCATCGGCATCGCCGCCAAGTCCGACGAGCATCTGGGCATCTTGCGCCAGCTCACCCATGTACTGGGTGACGAGCAGGCAGCCGCGCAATTGAGAGAGGCCACAGATGAAGAGACCATCATCAACATCCTGACCGGCGCGAGTGCGGCCAAAGAGGTGCAATACCTGACCCTGGCGGACTTCCCGGCCGACGATCGCGACCAGTTGCTGCTGGGGGCCGCCGCCCGCGCCAAATCTGCCGGCTGGGGGGAGGCCGCCATGGTGACCTCCCTGCTGGCAAGCGAGCCCGCCTATCTGGGGGATGGCGTCTGGCTGGCCCGTACGCAAGCGGCCCAGACCGGCTGGGTGCTGGCGACCCCGAGCAGCACGCTGACTGCGGGTGAACTGCCGATCAGTGCCCTGCTGCTGCTGTGCGCCGCAGACAGCAGCCATCTGCCACAACTGGACAACCTGGCCAAGCTGGCCGCCGCCGGTCAACTCGGGACGCTCGCAGGGAGCGACGGATTGGCCATGTTGCAATCGGGCCCGGCCAGTGGTCTGTCCGACACCTTCACCATCATCAACCCCCATGGCCTGCACGCCCGTCCGGGCGCCATGCTGGTCAAGGTGGCCAAGGAGTATGCATCCGACATTCGCGTGGCGAACCTGGATGGCAGCGGCGAAGCGGTCTCCGCCAAGAGCCTGATGAAGGTCATCGGCCTGGGCGTCAAGTGCGGCCACCGTCTGGCGTTTCGCGCCGAAGGGGCGGATGCCGAGGCGGCCCTCAAGGGCATAGGCGAGGCCATTGCCGCCGGTCTGGGCGAGGGGGCGCACTGATGGACATAGTCACCATCACCCTCAATCCCGCGCTGGATCTCACCACCCGCCTGGGCACCATGAGCCTGGGGGAGGTGAACCTGGTGAGCGAAGCCAATTTGCGCGCCGCGGGCAAGGGGATCAACGTTGCCATGGTCCTGAAAGATCTCGGCCGCGATGTGGGACTGACGGGCTGGCTCGGCGCCGACAACCAGCAGAGTTTTGTTTCCCTGTTCGAGACGCGCGCTCTGGAAGACCATTTCGTGCGCGTGGCGGGCAGCACCCGTATCAACGTCAAGATCTCCGAGCAATCGGGCCGGGTCACGGATCTCAATCTGCCGGGGCTTGACGTGCACCAAGCGGAAGTGGCCGCGCTGGAGGCCGAGATAGAGAAACTGGCGCCGCGCGCCGACTGGTTCGTGCTGGCGGGCAGCCTGCCCAAGGGGGTCGAGCCTGGCTACTGCGCCAAGCTCATCAGCCTGCTCAAGGCCAAGGGCAAGCAGGTGATCTTCGATTGCAGCGGCGCGGCCCTGAGCGAGGGCATCAAGGCGGCGCCGACCCTGGTCAAGCCGAACCTGGAAGAACTTGAGCAATGGGCAGGTCGCCCCGTCAAGACCCTGAACGAGCAGGCCGAGTGCGCGCGAGAGTTGCAGGCCGTGGGCATACCCCATGTGGTGATCTCCAATGGTGCCGACGGCCTCATCTGGTTTGGCCCCGATGCCGTCTGGCAGGCCATTCCTCCGCGCATGAAGGTCGTCAGCACAGTGGGTGCCGGCGACTCCCTGGTGGCGGGACTGGCCCATGGCCTCAGCCTCGGTTGGTCGCCGGAGCAGACCCTGCACCTGGCCACCGCCGTCTCTGCCCTGGCGGTGAGCCAGGTGGCGGTCGGCTTTGACGATATCAAGGTGCTCACCCCCTTACTCGAGCAGGTGCGCGTGCAGCGTCTGGATGACCTGGCACCGGCTCAATCCAATCCCCTTTCGATGACACACTCAGGAGATGCCCAATGAAAGCAATTCTGGTTACGGCTTGCCCGGCGGGCATTGCCACCAGCTTTCTCGCTGCAAAACGGATAGAACAGCAGGCCAAGCTGGCGGGCTGGGAGCTCACCCTTGACGTCGGCTCCAGCGTACAACCCCGCCAGGTTCCCTCGAAAGAGCAGATCGCCGCCGCCGACCTGGTGCTGGTAGTCGCCAGTGCCCCGGTGGATCTCGCCGCCTATGACGGCAAGCGCCTCTATCAGGGCAGCATGGATCTGGCGCTGCAGGATCCGGCCGCCCTGCTGGAGGCTGCCGCGAGCGGTGCCAGCCTCTATCGCCATCAGGCCGCGCCCGCCGTTGCCAATGCCGCTCCCAAGGCGGCCAGCGGTGCCAAGCGCATAGTCGCGGTCACCGCCTGCCCGACCGGGGTGGCCCACACCTTCATGTCGGCGGAAGCGCTGGAGACCATGGCCAAGCAGCTGGGTCATCAGATCCGCGTTGAGACTCAAGGCTCGGTCGGTGCCCAGAACGCCCTGACCGCGGACGAGATCGCCGCCGCCGATCTGGTGTTCCTCGCCACCGACATCGAGGTGGACATGGCCCGCTTCGATGGCAAGCCCGTCTATCGCACCAGCACGGGGGCTGCGCTCAAGAAGACCCGCGCCGAGCTCGACAAGGCGTGGACAGAGGCGAAGACCTATCGCCACAGCGGCGCCGCCGCGGCCAAGAAAGAGGAGAAGGCCGGCCCCTACAAGCACCTGCTGACCGGTGTCTCCTTCATGCTGCCCATGGTGGTGGCCGGTGGCCTCATCATCGCGCTCTCCTTCATCTTCGGCATCGAGGCGTTCAAGGAAGAGGGGACGCTGGCGGCGGCCTTGATGAAGATCGGCGGCGGATCCGCCTTCGCCCTGATGATCCCGGTACTGGCCGGTTACATCGCCTACTCCATCGCCGACCGTCCGGGCCTCGCCCCCGGCATGATTGGCGGTATGCTGGCCAGCTCCCTCGGGGCCGGTTTCCTCGGTGGCATAGTCGCCGGCTTCCTCGCCGGTTACAGCGCCAAGTACCTGAGTGACAAGGTGCGCCTGCCGGTGACCCTGGAAGCGCTCAAGCCCATCCTCATCATTCCGCTCTTTGCCAGCCTGTTCACCGGTCTCGTGATGATCTACGTGGTGGGCGGCCCGGTGGCCGGCATCATGAATGCCATGACAGAGTTCCTGAACAACATGGGCTCCGCCAACGCCGTGCTGCTGGGTGTCATCATAGGCGCCATGATGTGCTTCGACATGGGTGGCCCGGTCAACAAGGCGGCCTACGCCTTCGGGGTCGGCCTGCTCGCCTCCAAGACCTATGCCCCCATGGCTGCGGTGATGGCCGCTGGCATGGTGCCGGCCCTGGGGATGGGGATCGCCACCTTCCTCGCCAGCAAGAAGTTCATCAAGGCGGAGCAGGAAGCGGGCAAGGCCTCCTTCGTGCTGGGTCTGTGCTTCATCTCCGAGGGGGCCATTCCCTTCGCGGCCAAGGATCCGATGCGGGTCATCCCGGCCTGCATGGTGGGTGGCGCCCTGACCGGTGCGCTCTCCATGCTGTTCGGTTGCGAACTGGTGGCGCCTCACGGCGGTCTGTTCGTGCTCTTCATCCCGAACGCCATCAGCCACGTGATGATGTATATCCTGGCGATTGCCGCAGGCTCGCTCTTGACCGGCGTCTCCTACGCCATGCTCAAGCGCGGCGAGGAGCAGGCCAAGCTGGCAACGGCCTGACTGGTTCCATCTGATGAATGACAAGGCGGCCTGCGGGCCGCCTTTTGTTTTGGTGGGCAGAAGGAGGGCAGGGAAGGGGTCAGAAATCCCAGCCGGGTTGCGATGGCGGCTCGACGGGTTCACCCTCTCTGGCCTTGCGGCGGGCGGCTTCGACCCGCGCCTTGCGCCCCCGGCACAGGCGCATCACCTCCTGCTGCTGGGTCGGGGTCATGACGAGCCAGTTGAAGCGCTCTTCCCGGCTGCGCAGGCACCCCTTGCAATATCCCTTGTTGTTCACTTCACAGACCCCGACACAGGGGCTCGTCAGGGGGAAGATTTCGAGCTGTTCCATCCACGACCTCTCACATCTTGTCACCTTGTTATAACCCAGAAGATCCCCTTTGGAGAAATAGGGTGTCCGGGGGTGGATGGCGTTTGCTTTCCCCCGACAAATTTGGCATCTTCCCCGCCGGACATGATGCTCGGTGTTATATGAGGACATATGAATAAACATACGTACTGGCTGGCCGCCGCCGTGGTGGGGTTGGCCGGTTGTGCGGGCAACCCTGAACCCGCCAAGGTGCCCCAGAAGAAGGCGGAATCCGGATGTTTTCTGAACTGCGAGGTGCCCGAGAATCTGGGCAAGCAGTATCTGGATGGTGCCCTGCCAGGGGATCTGGTGCGGGTGGAGCGGGTCAACAGTCGCCAGCGTGCCGATTACAGCAAGTTCGGCCCCCAGAGCCGGTTGGTGCTGGAGCGCTCCGGCAAGATGACCCGCCGCTATGGCGAGCTCTATCGCCAGCTCTCCCGCTGGGTGGCCAATGGCGGTGATCCTGCCCATATCACCCAGTACGGTATCAGCCTGGCCCAGCTCGGCGGCGCCGATCGCATGGGCAACGTGCTCTTCACCGGCTACTACTCGCCGGTGCTGGAGGTGCGTCACCGCCCGGATGCCAAGTACAAGTACCCCATCTATGCCATGCCCAAGTGCGGTGGCCGCTGCCCGAGTCGTGCCGAGATCCATCAGGGGGCCCTGGCCAATCGTGGGCTGGAGCTGGGCTACAGCAAGTCCCTCATCGACAACTTCCTGATGGACGTACAGGGCTCCGGCTTTGTCCACTACGGCGATGACGACAGGTTGCAGTACCTCGGCTACAGCGGCAAGAACGGCCACGGCTATGTCAGCATAGGTCGGGTGCTGATCGACCGGGGTGAGGTGCCCAAGGAGCAGATGTCCATGAAGGCCATCAAGGAGTGGGCCAACGCCCAACCGGAGGCGAACGTCAAGGAGCTGGTGGAGCAGAACCCCTCCTACGTCTTCTTCGAGCGTCGCCCCACCAACGACGTGGTGGGCGCCGCCGGCATTCCGCTGCTGCCCATGGCGGCGGTGGCGGCCGACAAGACATTGCTGCCGATGGGCACTCCCATCCTGGCGGAAGTGCCGCTGCTCGACAAAGCCGGCAACTGGACCGGCAAACACCAGCTGCGCCTGCTGATCGCGCTGGACGTGGGTGGCGCCGTGAAGAGAGGACACCTCGATCTCTATCACGGCATGGGGGAGAAGGCCGGTGTGGCCGCCGGTCACTACAAGCACTTTGGCCGGGTCTGGAAGCTGGGCCTGCACCATGGGCCGACCGCCGCTCCCTGGCTGTGACCCTTTGATGGGTCGGGCGCCTGCACTGGGCGCCCTGTGCAGATGACGCAGCAAAAAGCCGCCGGATTGCTCCGGCGGCTTTTTGTTTTGCTCGAATTGCCAGCTTGTGGCGGCGTCAGCCCTTCTTGATATCCAGCCGGATGGCACCGACCGGCTGGCAGCAGCAGGGCAGGCACTCCCCGGGGGAGACAAAGGCGAGCGGCACGCTGGGGTAGTGCACTGTGCCTGCCAGCAAGGGGGTGCGGCAGGCGCCGCAATAGCCGCTGCGGCACTGAAACTCCACCCTGTGACCGTGGCGCTCCAGGGTCTCCAGCAGGCTCTCGCCGGGATGGGCGAGCAGGGCGCCGTCGCGGGTATGGACGAGCGGCGCCTGTGCCCCTTGCTCCGTGACCCGCTGCGGGGCAGGGGCCCGCATCTTGACTGCGTCACTCACCGCGCGACGTCACCGAGGTCATCAGGGTAAATCTCATCACAGCTCGAAGTCACCGAGATCGTCTGCGTGCACTTCGCTGTCGATCTGGCCGACCAGGTAGGAGCTCACCTCCACTTCCTGAGGCGCCACCTGCACGTTGTCGGAGGAGAGCCAGGTGTTGATCCAGGGAATAGGGTTTTGCTTGGCGCCGGCGAAGGCTGGCTGCAGACCGACCGCACTCATGCGCAGGTTGGTGATGTACTCCACGTACTGGCAGAGGATGTCCTTGTTCAGGCCTATCATGGAGCCGTCCTGGAACAGGTACTCGGCCCACTCCTTCTCCTGAATGGCGGCGTCCTTGAAGATCTCGAAGCAAGCCTGTTCGCACTCGGCGGCGATCTCCGCCATCTCGGGGTCGTCCTGGCCGGTGCGCATCAGGTTCAGCATATGCTGCGTCCCCGTGAGATGAAGCGCCTCGTCGCGGGCGATCATCTTGATGATCTTGGCGTTGCCTTCCATCAGCTCGCGCTCGGCGAAGGCAAAGGAGCAGGCGAAGCTGACGTAGAAGCGGATCGCCTCCAGGGCATTGACGCTCATCAGGCACAGATAGAGCTTCTTCTTCAGGCCGCGCAGTGTGATGGTCAGCTCGCGCTCACCCACTTTGTGGGTGCCTTCACCGTGCAGGTGGTAGAGGGCGGTCGCCTCGATCAGATCGTCGTAGTAGTGGCTGATGGAGCCGGCACGTTTGAGGATCTGCTCGTTGGTGATGATGTCGTCGAACACCTGACCCGGGTTGTTGACGATGTTGCGGATGATGTGGGTGTAGGAGCGAGAGTGGATGGTCTCGGAGAAGGCCCAGGTCTCGATCCAGGTCTCCAGCTCTGGGATGGAGACCAGCGGCAGCAGCGCGACGTTCGGGCTGCGACCCTGGATGGAGTCCAGCAGGGTCTGATACTTCAGGTTGGAGATGAAGATGTGCTGCTCGTGGGGCGGCAGGGCCTGGTAGTCGATGCGATCGTGGGACACATCCACCTCTTCCGGACGCCAGAAGAAGGAGAGCTGCTTCTCGATCAGCCGCTCGAAGATGTCGTGTTTTTGTTGATCATAACGGGCCACATTGACCGATTGGCCAAAAAACATCGGCTCTTTGAGCTGGTCGTTTTGGGTTTGGCAGAAAGTTGAATAAGCCATGGTGATTTGAATGTCTTGAATGAGAGGAGACAGGAGGGCGGGAGCTTCATGCTCCCGCCCGGTTCATCAGATCGTGCTGCGACTTATATTTTACAAGCCCCGCCGGCGCAACCGTCGTCTTGCAGATCGGTCTGGGCATCGTCCGCACCATCACGGGTGTTGTGATAGTACAGGGTCTTGAGGCCGTATTTGTAGGCGGTCAGCAAGTCCTTGAGCAACTGCTTCATCGGGACCTTGTTGCCTTCGAAACGGGCCGGGTCGTAGTTGGTGTTGGCGGAGATCGCCTGATCCACAAACTTCTGCATGATACCGACCAGCTGCAGGTAACCATCGACGCTCGGCTGCTTCCACAGCAGTTCGTACTGATCCTTCAGGCGATGGTACTCAGGCACCACCTGCTTGAGGATGCCGTCCTTGGAGGCCTTGACCGAGACCAGGCCGCGCGGCGGCTCTATGCCGTTGGTGGCGTTGGAGATCTGGCTGGAGGTCTCGCTCGGCATCAGGGCGGTCAGGGTGGAGTTGCGCAGACCCACGGTCTTTATCTCTTCACGCAGGCTTTCCCAGTCCAGGTGCAGCGGCTCGTTGCACAGGTTGTCGAGATCCTTCTTATAGGTATCTATGGGCAAAATGCCCTGGGCGTAGGTGGTCTCGTTGAAGGCAGGGCAGGGGCCGAACTCGCGGGCCAGCTGCACGGAGGCCTTCAGCAGGTAGTACTGGATCGCCTCGAAGGTGCGGTGAGTCAGGGCCAGACCGGAACCGTCGGAGTAGCGGGCACCGTTCTTGGCCAGGTAGTAGGCGTAGTTGATGACGCCAATGCCCAGGGTGCGGCGGTTCATGCTGCCCTTCATCGCGGCTTTCAGCGGGTAGTCCTGATAGTCGAGCAGGGCATCCAGGGCGCGCACCGCCAGATCCGCCATCTCTTCCAGGTCTTCCAGCTTCTCGATGGCGCCGAGGTTGAAGGCAGACAGGGTGCACAGGGCGATCTCGCCCTCTTCGTCATCCACGTTGTTGAGCGGCTTGGTGGGCAGCGCAATCTCGAGGCAGAGGTTGGACTGGCGCACCGGGGCCACGCTCGGATCGAACGGGCTGTGGGTGTTGCAGTGATCCACGTTCTGGATGTAGATGCGACCGGTGCCGGCGCGCTCCTGCATCATCAGGGAGAAGAGATCCACCGCCTTGAGGGTCTTCTTGCGAATGGACGGATCCTGCTCGTACTTGACGTAGAGCTGCTCGAACTTGTCCTGATCCGCGAAGAAGGCATCGTACAGACCCGGCGCATCGGACGGGGAGAACAGGGTGATGTCGCCGCCCTTGATCAGGCGCTGGTACATCAGCTTGTTGATCTGCACCCCGTAGTCCATGTGGCGGACCCGGTTCTCTTCCACGCCGCGGTTGTTTTTCAGTACCAGCAGGCTCTCCACCTCTGTGTGCCACAGGGGGTAGAAGAGTGTGGCGGCACCGCCGCGCACGCCGCCCTGGGAGCAGCACTTCACGGCAGTCTGGAAGTACTTGTAGAAGGGGATGCAGCCGGTGTGGAAGGCTTCGCCGCCACGGATGGGGCTGCCCAGGCCACGGATGCGACCGGCGTTGATGCCGATGCCCGCGCGCTGGGAGACGTAGCGCACGATGGCGCTGGCGGTGGCATTGATGGAATCCAGGCTGTCATCGCACTCGATCAGCACGCAGGAGCTGAACTGGCGAGTCGGGGTGCGCACGCCGCTCATGATGGGGGTGGGCAGGGAGATCTTGAAGGTCGAGACCGCATCGTAGAAACGCTTGATGTAGTCCAGACGGGTATCTTTCGGATACTTGGAGAAGAGGCAGGCCGCCACCAGTATGTAGAGGAACTGCGGGCTCTCGTAGATCTCGCCGGTGACGCGGTTCTGCACCAGGTACTTGCCTTCCAGCTGCTTGACGGCTGCGTAGGAGAAGTCCATGTCACGCCAGTGATCTAGGTAGCCGTTCAGCTCCTCGAATTCGGCCTGGGTGTAGTCGGTCAGCAGGTGCTTGTCGTACTTGCCCATGTCTACCAGACGGGCGACGTGCTGGTAGAGGTGGGGCGGCTCGAACTGGCCGTAGGCCTTCTTGCGCAGGTGGAAGATGGCCAGGCGGGCGGCCATGTACTGGTAATCCGGGCTCTGTTCGGAGATCAGGTCAGCAGCGGCCTTGATGACGGTTTCGTGGATATCGGCGGTACGGATACCGTCATAGAACTGGATGTGGGACTTGAGCTCCACCTGGGAGACCGACACGTTGTCGAGCTTCTCGGCGGCCCAGTCGAGCACGCGGTGAATTTTATCCAGATCGATGGGTTCTTTGTGGCCGTTACGCTTCGTCACAAACAAGTTCATTGGCTGATGACCTTTAGTTGATTCCCGAAAAACCATGGCGCCACGCATCCAGGGTTCCCTTCTCTGGGGTGGCCTGGGGGCGAAGTGCGCCATGAATCACAAGATATAGTGTTATTTTAAATTCGAACTACAAGATAGTGAGGTCGGCACGGCATTGCAATCTGTGGATAACGCATTAGCTGTGGATAAATTGTGGGTGTTCGGGCTCGAGTTAGTGACTGCTCACAGTGAGTGGGTTTTCATGCGTCCGATCCGGCAAATGCAAGTCCGATGATCGAAGATGGAAAATTTAAATAACTTTTTTTGCTTGCGAAAAGAGGGTGTTTTTACTAGCAAATTCAGCCTGGTTATCCCTTGTGCAGCCAGGGTCAAAAGCTGTTCTGTCCCCGCAGGCACGCACTTGTCATCACCTCAAAACAGGGGGCGCATCTGCGCCCCCTGTCATTGCCATTGTGCGGCCCGGTGAATGAGCGTCGTACTCATCTGGTATCCCTCTGACGTTAAAGCTGCCCGGATGATCCATCTATAGCGTTATGCAGAACAGTGCCGGACAGGTCTGACTCAGGTCAGCTCGTAGCGCAGCCAATGGTGCAGGGCCTGTACTGTGTCGAATTGCAGATCCGCGCCCCAGTCGGCGGTATCCTCGTCATCGCTCAGGTAGCCCCAGCCCGCCACCGCGGTACGCATGCCGGCGTTGCGTCCCGCCTCGATGTCGCGCACATGATCCCCCACATAGAGGCACTGCGCCGCCTCGACCCCGAGCCGCTCGCAGGCAAAGAACATGGGGGCGGGATCTGGCTTGCGCACCGGCAGGGTGTCGGCGCTGACGGTGACGCCACAGCTGGCCAGCGCCGGCAGGGCCGCCAAGAGCGGCTCGGTGAGAAAACCCGGCTTGTTGGTGACTATGCCCCAGGGCAGCTTCTTCTCATCGAGCCATTCGATGAGATCCAGCATCCCCTCATAGGGACGAGTGCCGACGCAGAGGTTGGCTGCGTAATGGTCGAGCAGGGCGGTGCGAAGGCGCGTGGCCCCCAGCTCTTCCAGCAGTTCGTCGCCGAGGCCCGCCCTGAGCAGCCCGAGCGCCCCGTGGGAGGTGGTCTGGCGGATGATGGCCTCGTGCAGCGGGGCAAAGCCTTCGCTTATCAGCACATGGTTGACGGCGGCGCCGAGATCCGGGGCCGTGTCGAGCAGGGTGCCGTCGAGATCGAACAGCACGCAGCGCAGGGGGGCCTTGTCGGTGCTCATCAGCCTTGCTCCGGGCGCACGAAGGCCACCATGTAGTTGACGTCGACGTTCTTGCCGAGCTTGAAGCTGTTGGAGAGGGGCGCGTAGTGCACCCCGCTCATGTCCCGCACCAAGAGGCCCGCGGCTTCACCCATGCGACACAGCTCGGCGGGCGTGATGAACTTTTTGTGATCATGGGTGCCCTTGGGCACCATCTTCAGCAGGTACTCGGCCCCCAGGATCATCATCAGGTAGGCCTTCGGGTTGCGGTTGATGGTGGAGACGAACACCTTGCCCCCCGGGCGCACCAGGGTGGCGATGGCGCGCAGCACGGACGCGGGATCCGGGACGTGCTCCAGCATCTCCATGCAGGTGACCACGTCATACTGGCCTGGGGCCTCGTCCGCGTGGGCCTCGGCGGTCATCTGGCGGTATTCGAGCTCCACACCCTGCTCGAGAGCGTGCAGGCGGGCGACACCGAGGGGCTCCTTGCCCATGTCGATGCCGGTCACGCGAGCGCCACGGCGGGCCATGCTCTCGGAGAGGATGCCGCCGCCGCAGCCGATGTCGAGCACGCGTTTGCCAAACAGGCCGCCGCTCTTGTCGGTGATCCAGTCAAGGCGCACCGGGTTGATCTGGTGCAGGGGTTTGAACTCGCCCTCCATGTCCCACCAGCGGGAGGCGATGGCTTCAAATTTGGCGATTTCTGTCAGATCGACATTGGCATCACTGTTCATTTTTTGATGATCCTGTGGCAGGGCGCGCAGCGGGCAGGGCGCGCGCAATCTATTGTCCTGGCGGGCATTATAACGGACGGACTTGGTCACACCAGCCCGACGTGTTACCCGGATTTGTGGCTTAAGGTATTTGGCTCAGTGTGTTACCATGTCGCGCTGTTTAAGCCAAAGAACAACTAATTAGGGATTAAGGCTTTCTATGAGCGATCTGGCCAGAGAGATCACGCCGGTCAACATCGAAGAAGAGCTCAAGAGTTCCTATCTGGATTACGCCATGAGCGTGATCGTAGGACGAGCTCTGCCGGATGTGCGTGATGGCTTGAAACCGGTTCACCGCCGCGTTCTGTTTGCTATGAACGAGTTGGGGAACGACTGGAACAAGCCCTATAAGAAATCGGCCCGTGTGGTCGGTGACGTAATCGGTAAATATCACCCGCATGGCGACAGCGCCGTGTATGACACCATTGTCCGGATGGCGCAGGATTTCTCCATGCGTTACATGCTGGTCGATGGTCAGGGCAACTTCGGCTCGGTCGATGGCGACAACGCTGCGGCCATGCGTTACACCGAAGTGAGGATGGCGCGCATCTCCCACGAGTTGCTGGCCGATCTGGACAAAGAGACAGTGGACTGGGTGCCGAACTACGACGGCACCGAGATGATCCCGGCTGTCATGCCCACCAAGGTACCCACCCTGTTGATCAACGGCTCCTCCGGTATCGCGGTGGGCATGGCGACCAACATTCCTCCTCACAACCTCACCGAGATAGTCAACGGCTGTCTGGCGTTGATCGAGAATGGCGCCCTCACCATTGACGAGCTGATGACCTATGTCACCGGCCCGGATTTCCCCACCGGCGGCATCATCAACGGGCGCTCCGGCATCATACAGGCCTACCGCACCGGTCGCGGCTCCGTCTATGTGCGGGCCAAGGCCGAGGTGGAAGTGGACGAGAAGACGGGTCGCGAGACCATCATCGTTCACGAGATCCCCTATCAGGTGAACAAGGCGCGGCTGATCGAGAAGATCGCCGAGCTGGTCAAAGAGAAGAAGGTCGAGGGCATCAGTGCCCTGCGCGATGAGTCTGACAAAGACGGCATGCGCATCGTTATCGAGATCAAGCGCGGCGAGTCCGGCGAGATTGTGCTGAACAATCTCTACAAGCACACCCAGATGCAGACCACGTTCGGCATCAACATGGTGGCGCTCGATAACAACCAGCCCAAGGTGATGAACCTCAAAGAGATTCTGGATGCCTTCCTGCTGCACCGCCGTGAGGTGGTGACCCGCAGGACTGTGTTCGAGCTGCGCAAGGCGCGGGATCGGGCCCACATCCTGGAAGGTCTGGCGGTGGCGCTGGCCAACATCGACCCCATCATAGAGCTCATTCGCCACAGTGCGACCCCGGCGGATGCGAAAGCGGGCCTGGTTGCCAAGGGCTGGGAGCTCGGCAACGTGGCCGCCATGCTGGAAAAAGCGGGCGACGACGCGGCACGGCCGGAGTGGCTGGAGCCGGAGTTTGGCATCCGTGAAGGGCAGTACTTCCTGACCGAAATCCAGGCCCAGGCCATCCTCGATCTGCGTCTGCACAAGCTGACCGGCCTCGAGCACGAGAAGATCCTGGAAGAGTACCAATCTCTGCTGGATCTCATCGCCGAGCTGCTGTTCATCCTGGCAAGCCCGGAACGCCTGATGGAAGTGATCCGCGATGAACTGCTGGCCGTGCGCGAGCAGTATGGCGACGAGCGTCGCACCGAGATCAGCATGTCCAGTGCCGAGATCAACATCGAAGATCTGATCACCCCGGAAGACGTGGTAGTCACCCTGTCTCACCAGGGCTATGTGAAGTATCAGCCGCTCTCCGACTACGAGGCCCAGCGCCGCGGTGGTCGTGGCAAGTCGGCCACCCGGATCAAGGAAGAGGACTTTGTGGAGCGTCTGCTGGTGGCCAACACCCACGACACCATTCTGTGCTTCTCCACCCGTGGCAAGGTTTACTGGCTCAAGGTCTATCAGCTGCCGGAAGCGTCCCGTGGCGCCCGTGGTCGTCCCATCATCAACCTGCTGCCGCTGGAAGAGGGTGAGCGCATCACCGCCATCCTGCCGGTGAAGGAATATGATGCCGACAAGTATGTCTTCTTCGCCACCGCCAACGGTACCGTGAAGAAGACCAGCCTGTCCGACTTCAGCCGTCCGCTCTCCTCCGGTATTCGCGCCATCAACCTCAAAGAGGGTGATGAGTTGATCGGGGTGGACATCACCGACGGCAGCAACGAGATCATGCTCTTCTCCGACGCGGGCAAGGTGGTTCGCTTCGCTGAAGGCAGCGGTCGCGCCGATGTAGCCGATATGGATGCCAGCGATGACGTCGAGACCGACGAAGACGCCGGTAACGACGAGGATGGCAGCGACAACGGCGAAGGCACTGAAGGCACCGAGAGCAAGGGTACCTTCAAGGGCGTGCGTCCCATGGGTCGTACCGCCGCCGGTGTGCGTGGCATCAAGCTGGGCGCCGGTGACAAGGTGGTTTCCCTTATCGTGCCGCGCGGTGAAGGTGCCATCCTCACCGCCACTGAGAACGGTTATGGCAAGCGTACCGCACTGGACGAATACCCGACCAAGAGCCGTGGTACCCAGGGCGTTCGCTCCATCAAGGTGGACGAGCGCAACGGCAAGGTGATCGATGCGATCCAGGTCGAAGATACCGACCAGATCATGCTGATCACCAACGGCGGCACCCTGGTGCGTACTCGCGTTGCCGAGGTGAGCGTCATCGGCCGTAACACCGGCGGTGTTCGTCTGATCCGTACCGGTGAAGACGAGACAGTGGTCGGTCTGCAGCGCATCGCCGAGAGCGACGAGGAAGAGAACGACGCTCTGGTTGCCGAGGGCATGGCCATCGACGGCGAGCAGGTGGAAGGTGCAGAGACTGCGCCAGACGCCGGTGCTGCCGACGATGCAGGTTCCAGCGAAGAGGGTGCGGCTGACGACGAATAATCGTTACCTGCCTCGATAAAAAAGAGCGGCCCTTGGGTCGCTCTTTTTTTGTCTTGCCTTCACCCCCTCCTGCGGCGCTCGGTCATCCGAAACTGCCTGCGTTCATCTCCTGTGCTGGCGCCGGATTTTCCCGATCCGGGCTCTCTTGCTCATTCAATCCTTCATCCCGGCGTCATATGGCTGTCATCCCGGCGGGACAGACTGCGGCTGTTCAGGTGGGACAAGGGCACGACCATGCCCGAGCCCGGCGTTGGCAATATCATCCAGAAGGAGCAGGGTATGACCAGTTGGATCATGTGGGAGATCTGGTGGAGCCGGATGTGGGGAGAGGATGCCAGGGCATTGTCACATGACGAGCAGGAGGAGGTCGCTTATGAGCCCTCGCGCCTGCCGGCGGAGCTGATCGCACAGGGCAAGCCGGTGCGCCCCCATCCGCCAAGGCCCAGGGGCTGAGCGGCGATAGCCGCAGTCATCAGAACAGGCGCAGCTGCTCGTTGGGGCGAATGAAGGCAGAGGTGTTGAGCGCGATATGGCGCTTGCCCAGTTGCAGCCGCTTGCTGATGAGCCGAAAGCGCTGGGCGAGCAAGTCGGCGAATTGCCCCTCTCCGCGCATGCGAGTCCCGAAGGCGGGGCTGTTGAGCGCCCCCCCTCTGCTTGCCCGCAACTGGTTCAGGATGGCCTCCTTCTGGCCGGGGTAGTGCTCTTCCAGCCAGTCGCAAAACAGGGTGGTCAGCTCGTGGGGCAGTCTCAGCAGGATATAGTCGGCGCAGCCGGCGCCTGCCTCCACGGCGCCCTTGATGATCTGCTCCAGCTCGGGCTCGTTGAGCCTGGGGATCATGGGGGCCGCCAGCACTCCCACAGGTATCCCGGCCTGTGCCAGCTTCTCGATGACCTTGAGCCGACCCGCTCCCGTGCTGGCGCGGGGTTCCAGCTGTCGCCTCAGTGTCTCGTTCAGGGTGGTGACCGACACCATCACCTGGCAGAGCCCCTCCCGGGCCAGCTCGGCCAGCAGATCGAGATCGCGCAATATCATGGCGCTCTTGGTGATGATCCCCACCGGATGGCGATGAGCCAGCATCACCTCCAGCAGCTCGCGGGTGAGGCGATAGTGGTGCTCTATGGGCTGGTAGGGATCGGTATTGGCCCCGAGCACTATGGTCTGCGGCTGATAGGTTGGTTTGGCAAACTCCCGGCGCAGCAGCGCGGCGGCATTGAGCTTGGCAAACAGCCGGGTCTCGAAATCCAGGCCGGGGGAGAGCTCCAGATAGGCGTGGCTGGGTCTGGCGTAGCAGTAGATGCAGCCATGTTCGCACCCCTGATAGGGATTGATGGAGCGGCCGAAGGGGACGTCCGGCGAGAGGTTGTGGCTGATGATGCTCTTGGCCTGGATCTCCCGCACCTCGGTTTGGGGCTGGGACGCACGAAATGCCGCCTCCCATTCCACGGCCTGCCAGCCATCGTCGACGGCATCGATCTGCGGGCCGCTGAAACGGTGCTCGATATTGTGGGTGCTGCCTCGTCCTGCCATCTCATCACACCATATACTGTTTATACATACAGTTATTCTGCTCGGGATGGTGCCAAACATCAAGTCCGGCCACTCTTCCCTTATTTCACTCGGCCAAAGAACGGGATCTCCTGCTTGATCTGTCGCTACATTTCGTTTACATAGACAAAATGCGAACTGGATCACGGAAATCATCATGAGTCCCACCACTTACCGCTGGCTGTTTATCGGCGTCATTGCCCTGGTCGCCTGGCGTCAGCTCCCGCTCTCCACCGAGCAGGAGCTGGCCGCGGCCAACCGCGCCTGGCGGGTGGGCCACTTCGAGCAGGCGACCGGTATCTGGCAGCCGCTGGCCGAGCAGGGTCAACCCAGGGCGCAGGCCCTGATGGGGTGGAGCCATGAGCTGGGGCAGGGGAGCGAGCAGGATCTGGCGCAGGCCATCCGCCTCTATCGTCAGTCCGCCGAGGCGGGGGATGCGTTTGGCCAGTACCGGCTGGCGGAGCTCTATCTGCGCGGGGTAGGGGGGCCACGGGATCTGCGTATCGCCTTTCACTGGATGGAGCGGGCGGCCCGCAACGGAGACGTGCCCGCCATGCTCAAGGTGGGGGTGCTGCATCTGATGGGGGCCAATGGTCGGGTCGACATGGCCGAGGCCAAGCAGTGGCTCTATCAGGCCTCGCAAAAGGGCAACAAGCTGGCGTTGACGGTATTGCAGGAGTTGGCGCTGGCCGAGGAGGGTCGCAGCGCCTTCGATTTCAATGGCCAGTCACTGCTGGGGGACGGTTAGCCCCTCAGCGACTGGCGGTGACCTTGCCCGGTGTCACGTCAGTGACATAGAGGGTACTGCGATCGGCGCTGTGCACTATGCTGCACACCTCGCGCTTGCTGCCATCGCTCAGGATCACCAGTTCCCCGAGATGGACGGGGCAGTGTGTCGTCAACAGGTGATCCGGGTGGATAATCTTCTCCGCATGCTCCGGAAACGAAATGTCGTAGGTGTACATCATGTTCTCCTTGTTCAGGCAGACGCCTCACTGGAACCCTAGCACAGAGAGGGCGCGGCGGGACCCGCATCGCATGTGCGTCGTCCCGATTGCCTCTGTGACGCCAGACAAATCAACTGATGACGGCGCACCTCGCTTTCCCCTCCATGGTATACAAAATCGGCAAGGCAACTTGTCTGAGTCGTGACGTCTGATACAATCCTCCGCTGTACCTGTCAATTGATGGCTTTGCACACCCAAGAGGGTGTGTGCCACTGCTGTGTAGCAACCGTATTGTGAACGGTGAAACTCAAGAGTGAACTGCTTGAAATGAAAGGTTTTCTCCAACCTGCATGTGCCCTTTGGTAGGGGGCACCACTGTATAAGGAAACACCTAATGCCAATCATTACTCTGCCTGACGGCAGCCAACGTCAATTTCCCCACGCCGTTTCCGTCATGGACGTCGCCGCCGACATAGGTCCCGGTCTCGCCAAGGCGTGCATTGCCGGCCGGGTGAACGGTGAACTGGTGGATGCGTGCGAGCTGATCGAAGCCGATGCCTCCCTGGCCATCATCACCGCCAAAGACGAAGACGGTCTGGATATTCTGCGCCACTCCTGCGCCCACCTGCTGGGTCATGCCATCAAGCAACTCTGGCCCCAGACCAAGATGGCCATAGGTCCTGTCATCGACAACGGTTTTTACTACGACGTCGATCTCGACCGCACCCTGACCGATGAAGATCTGGCTGCCCTGGAAGAGCGCATGCTGGCGCTGGCTGCCAAGGATTACGACGTCGTCAAGAAGAAGGTCTCCTGGCAGGAGGCGCGCGATGTGTTCGAGGCCCGCGGCGAGACCTACAAGGTCGAGATCCTGGATCAGAACATCGCCCGTGATGACCAGCCCGGTCTCTATCACCACGAAGAGTACGTCGACATGTGTCGCGGCCCCCACGTGCCCAACATGCGTCACTGCCACCATTTCAAGTTGCAGAAGATGTCCGGCGCCTACTGGCGCGGCGACTCCAACAACAAGATGCTGCAGCGCATCTACGGCACCGCCTGGGCCGACAAGAAGCAGCTCAAGGCCTACCTGCAGCGTCTCGAAGAGGCCGCCAAGCGCGACCACCGCAAGATTGGCAAGCAGCTCGACCTGTACCACATGCAGGAAGAGGCCCCCGGCATGGTGTTCTGGCACAACGATGGCTGGACCATCTTCCGTGAGCTGGAAACCTTTATCCGCGGCAAGCTCAAGGAGTACGACTATCAGGAGGTGAAAGGCCCCTTCATGATGGATCGCGTGCTGTGGGAACGCTCCGGCCACTGGGAGAAGTATGCCCAGGCCATGTTCACCACCCAGTCCGAGAACCGCGAGTACGCCATCAAGCCGATGAACTGCCCGGGTCACGTGCAGATCTTCAACCAGGGTCTGAAGTCCTACCGGGATCTGCCCCTGCGCATGGCCGAGTTCGGCTCCTGCCACCGCAACGAGCCCTCTGGCTCCCTGCATGGTCTGATGCGGGTGCGTGGCTTTACCCAGGATGACGCGCACATCTTCTGTACCGAAGATCAGATCATGGAAGAGGTCTCGGCCTGTATTCGCATGGTCTATGACGTCTACGGCACCTTTGGCTTCGAAAACATCGTGGTCAAGCTCTCCACCCGTCCGGAGCAGCGCATCGGTTCCGATGAAGCCTGGGATCGCGCGGAAGCCGCCCTGGCTGAAGCCCTGGTGCTCAACGGTTTGAAGTACGATCTGCAGCCGGGGGAGGGGGCTTTCTACGGTCCCAAGATCGAATTCACCCTGCACGATTGTCTTGATCGTGCGTGGCAGTGTGGTACCGTGCAGCTCGATTTTGCCTTGCCGGGCCGTCTTGGCGCCACTTATGTGGGCGAAGACAACGAACGTCACGTACCCGTGATGATCCACCGGGCCATTCTCGGGTCCCTCGAGCGTTTCATCGGTATCCTGACCGAAGAGTACGCCGGACTGTTCCCGACCTGGCTGGCACCGACTCAGGCCGTGGTCATGAATATCACGGATAATCAGGCCGATTATGCGGTGAAAGTTGCCAAGGCATTGAATGATGCGGGCCTTCGCGCAAAAGCGGACTTGAGAAATGAGAAGATTGGCTTTAAAATCCGCGAGCATACTTTGAAGCGAGTGCCTTTCATGCTGGTCTGCGGCGATAAAGAAGTAGAAGCCGGCAAGATTGCAGTACGGACTCGTAAAGGGGCTGACCTGGGTTCTTATCCTGTTGAAGAGCTGATAGCTCTGTTAACCCAGGAAGTTCAGACCCGCGGACAAAAGAAAGTGGAGGAATAAGCTATAAAAGGCGGAAAAAAACTGGGCAAGCAACCGCAAGCCCGCGCTCACCGGATCAATGAAGAGATCCGTCTGAAAGAAGTTCGTCTGACTGGTTTGGACGGTGAGGCCATTGGCATCACTACCATCCAGGATGCACTGAACTTGGCCCTTGAAGCCGGAGTGGATCTGGTCGAGATCAGTCCTAACGCTGAGCCGCCCGTTTGCCGAATCATGGATTACGGCAAATTCCTCTACGAAAAGAGCAAGACCACCAAAGAACAGAAGAAAAAGCAGAAAGTCGTCCAGGTAAAGGAAATCAAATTCCGTCCTGGCACTGACGAAGGCGACTATCAGGTAAAACTACGCAACCTGGTTCGCTTTCTGGAAGACGGGGACAAGGCGAAGGTCACCCTGCGCTTCCGTGGTCGTGAAATGGCCCACCAGGATCTTGGTATCAAGGTTCTGGAGCGAGTCAAGAACGATCTGGAAGAGTTGGCCGTAGTCGAGTCGTTCCCGAAAGTCGAAGGCCGTCAAGCTGTGATGGTCCTCGCACCCAAGAAGAAATCTTAAGGCCCACAAGAAATTGACTCATGGGTTCGCCCCATGAGTCGGTTCGCCTTGCGATTTTGTTGTCACTCACAATGCGGAGTATGAAATGCCGAAGATGAAAACCAACCGGGGTGCTGCAAAGCGCTTCAAGAAGACTGGCTCAGGTCGCTTCAAGTGCAAGCACAACCACCTGCGTCACATCCTGACCAAGAAGAGCAGTAAGCGTAAGCGTAAGCTGGGGCCGAAGTTCATGGTTTCTGCTGCCGACCACAAACGTGTTGTCGCTTGTCTGCCGTACGCATAAGGGGGATGTGAAAAATGCCAAGAGTTAAACGTGGTGTGACTGCTCGCGCTCGTCACAAGAAAGTAATGAAAGCCGCCAAGGGTTACTACGGCGCCCGTTCCCGTGTCTACCGCGTAGCGGTACAAGCGGTAACCAAAGCTGGTCAGTATGCCTACCGTGACCGTCGCCAGAAGAAGCGTCAGTTCCGTCAGCTGTGGATTGCGCGTATCAACGCTGCAGCCCGTCAGAACGGTCTGTCCTACAGCCGTCTGATCGACGGTCTGAAGAAGGCTTCCATCGAGATCGATCGCAAGATCCTGTCCGATATCGCCGTTCACGACAAGCTGGCTTTCACCGCCCTGGTTGAAAAGGCCAAAGCAGCGCTGGTTTAATCCGGTTCTGTTATGAAAGATAAAAGGAGGCTCAGGCCTCCTTTTTTGTTGCCCGTTTTTTGCTTTCATGGTGCTGTGCCGTACAGCGCCATCTGCCCTGGTGGCCGACATGAAAATGTCTGATATGCCAACAAACCAAGGTCGATCATCAAAAATTGAAGCGAGCGGGGGAGGGCTTGAGACTCGCTTGATATAACAAAATGATTTATAGGGAGAAAAGCCCGCCATAACTATGGTCAGCGAAGGGGCTTTTTTTGTATTATTCCCCTCTTGACCTTATTTAGCCTAAAGGCTCCTGTTTCGGGAGTGGTGACGAGGAAGACATGCAACAGCTTGAAGAAGTAGTCGGCCAGGCCAAGGCCGAAATTGAGGGCGTAAGCGACATCGCCGCCCTCGACGAAATCCGGGTCAAATATCTGGGTAAAAAGGGCTTTTTTACCGAGCAGATGAAGGGCCTGGGCGCCCTTTCGCCTGAGGCGCGTCCCGCCGCAGGCGCCGTGATCAACCAGGCCAAGCAGCTGGTTCAGGATGCCTTGAACGCGCGTCGTGAAGCCCTCGAAGTTGCCGTGCTGAACCAGAAGCTGGCCGCCGAGACCATCGACATCAGCCTGCCGGGTCGTCGCATCGAGAACGGTGGCCTGCACCCGGTGACCCGCACCATTGAACGCATCGAACGCCTGTTTGGCGAGATGGGTTTCAAGGTCGAGCGCGGTCCCGAGATTGAAGATGGCTTCCACAACTTCGATGCGCTGAACATTCCGGCTCATCACCCGGCGCGTACCGATCACGATACCTTCTACTTCAATCCCGATCTGATGCTGCGTACCCACACCTCGGGCGTGCAGATCCGCACCATGGAACATCAGCAGCCGCCGATCCGCATCATAGCGCCGGGCCGTGTCTATCGTAACGACTACGACATGACCCACACCCCCATGTTCCACCAGGTCGAAGGCCTGCTGGTGGACGAGCATGCCAGCTTCACCGAACTGAAGGGGATACTGCACGACTTCCTGCGCAACTACTTCGAGGAAGATCTCACCATTCGCTTCCGTCCCTCCTACTTCCCGTTTACCGAGCCCAGCGCCGAAGTGGACGTGATGGGCAAGAACGGCAAGTGGCTGGAAGTGCTGGGCTGCGGCATGGTGCACCCGAACGTGCTGCGTTCGGTCGGCATCGATCCGGAAAAATACTCCGGTTTTGCCTTCGGCATGGGCGTTGAGCGCCTGACCATGCTGCGTTACGGGGTCAACGACCTGCGTGCCTTCTTCGAAAACGATCTGCGCTTCCTCAAGCAGTTCAAGTAAGGGCGAGAGAACATGAAATTCAGTAAATCCTGGGTGATGGAGTGGGTCCGCACCGAGTTGAGTGACAACGCACTGGCCGAGCAGATCACCATGGCCGGTCTGGAAGTGGACGCCGTGGAAGCGGTGGCCGGCCAGTTCAACAACGTGGTGGTGGGTGAAGTGGTCGAGTGTGCCCAGCATCCTGACGCCGACAAGCTGCGGGTGACCAAGGTCAACGTGGGCGAGGCCGATCTGCTGGACATCGTCTGCGGCGCGCCGAACTGCAGCACCGGTCTCAAAGTGTGCGTGGCCAAGGTGGGCGCGACCCTGCCGGGTGATTTCACCATCAAGAAAGCCAAGCTGCGTGGCCAGCCGTCCCACGGTATGCTCTGCTCCTTCAGCGAGCTGGGTATCGACGTAGAAGCAGATGGCATCATAGAGCTGCCGAGCGATGCCCCCATCGGCACCGACATTCGTGACTACCTCAACCTCAACGACGTCTCCATCGACGTGGATCTGACTCCGAACCGTGCCGATTGCCTGGGTATCGCCGGTCTGGCTCGTGAAATTGGCGTGCTCAACAGCGTGGACGTGGTCGAGCCGACCTGGGCACCAGCTGTTGCAACCATTGATGCAACTTTCCCGATCCGGGTTGAGGCGCCAGCCGATTGCCCCCGTTATCTGGGTCGCGTCATCAAGGGGCTGAACCTGAGCGCCCAGAGCCCGCTCTGGATGCAGGAGAAACTGCGCCGTGGCGGCATTCGCTCCATCGACGCCATCGTCGACATCACCAACTTCCTGCTGCTGGAATACGGTCAGCCGATGCACGCCTTCGACTTGGCCAAGCTGGAAGGGGAACTGGTGGTGCGTCGTGCCCACGCCGATGAGCCGATGACCCTGCTCGACGGTACCGAGGTGAAGCTCAAAGAGACTACGCTCGTTATCGCCGACGCCCAAGGCCCTGCCTGCATGGCCGGTATCTTCGGCGGCGATCGCACCGGTGTCTCCGAGACCACCACCGACATCCTGCTGGAGTGCGCCTTCTTCGCGCCGCTCTCCATCACCGGCCGCGCCCGTGCCTACGGCCTGCACACTGACTCTTCCCACCGCTTCGAGCGCGGGGTGGATCCCGAGCTGCAAGCCAAGGTGATGGACAGAGCCACCCGTCTGCTGCTGGACATTTGTGGCGGTGAAGCGGGTCCGGTCATCGAGGTCAAATCCGATGCCCATCTGCCGAAAGCGGCACCCATCAAGCTGCGTCGCACCAAGCTCGACAAAGTGATCGGTATCAGCGTGGCCGATGCCCAGGTGCTCGAGATCCTGACCCGCCTCGGCATGCAGGTGACCGTGGATGCCGACGGTTGGACTGCGCTCGCGCCCTCCTGGCGTTTTGACATCGCCATCGAGGAAGACCTCATCGAGGAAGTGGCCCGCATCTACGGCTACAACAAGATCCCGAACCTCAAACCCGCCGCCTCCCTGGCCATGGTTGAGCAGGCCGAAGGCCAGGTGACCCTGAAGCGGGTGCGTGACCTGCTGGTTGACCGCGGTTTCCAGGAAGCGATCACCTACAGCTTCGTGGATCCCAAGGCCCAGCAGACCCTGTTCCCCCAGAGCGATGCCATAGTGCTGCCGAACCCGATCTCGGTCGAGATGTCCGCCATGCGCGTCTCTATGTTCCCGGGTCTGGTACAGGCTGTGGTCTATAACCAGAACCGTCAGCAGCCGCGCGTGCGTCTGTTCGAGCAGGGCCTGCGTTTCATCAAGGACGCGAGCGCCGAGAACGGCATCCGTCAGGAGCCCATGCTGGCCGGCATCATCACCGGCAACCAGAGCGACGAGCACTGGGACGTCAAGAGCCGTGGCAGCGACTTCTTTGATCTGAAAGGGGATCTGGAAGCCGTGCTGGATCTCACCGCCGAAGGGGCCACCTTCAGCTTCGAGCGTACCGAGCACAGCGCCCTGCACCCGGGCCAGAGCGCCGCCATCCTGCGCAATGGCGCCGTCATCGGCCACATCGGCGTGATCCACCCGAGCCTCGAGAAGAAGCTGGGTCTCAAGAGCCGTGCGGTGATGTTCGAGCTGGAGCTGGACAAGCTGACCCCTGCCAAGGTGCCGGTTGCAGCCGAAGTTTCCCGCTTCCCGGCCAACCGCCGTGACATCGCCGTGGTGGTCGACGTTGCGGTTCTGGCCGGTGACGTCCTGGCAGTAATTAAAAAAGTTGGCGGAAATCAGTTAGTTGGAATAAACTTGTTCGACGTATACCAGGGTGCTGGTATGGCAGAGGACAAGAAGAGCCTGGCCATCAGTCTAGTGTTGCAAGACACCCAGCGCACCCTGGAGGAGAAAGAGATTGCCGAGACCGTAGACAATGTCGTGCGGGCCCTTGGTGAAGAGTTGAATGCATCCTTGAGGGATTGATCTATGGCGCTTACCAAAGCCGACATTGCAGAGCACCTGTTCACCCAGCTCGGGATGAGCAAGCGTGAAGCCAAAGACATGGTGGAAGCCTTCTTTGAGGAAATCAGACAGGCGCTCGAGCGCGGTGAACAAGTCAAGATTTCAGGCTTCGGTAACTTTGATCTTCGTGAGAAGAACCAGCGTCCCGGACGTAACCCCAAGACGGGCGAGGATATTCCCATCAGCGCCCGTCGCGTGGTGACCTTCCGGCCTGGCCAGAAGCTCAAGGCCAGGGTAGAAAATGTTGAACCCAATGAGTAAAGAAAAGCCAGGCAAATGCCTGGCTTTTGCGTTTCGATGATAAAGACCCTCTTCCTGTTTGGTGCGCTGCTGGCCTTGCCGCTGCGTGCCGCCACGCTTCCCCTGTCAGCCGAGACCCAGGCCTATGCCGATACGCTCAGCGGGCTGACTTTCTGCTACCCGGCCCTGCAGCGCCCTCCCTATCTGGAAGCGCAGGGGGGCCTGCTCATCGATCAGATGAAACGACTGGCCCTGCAACTGCCGGTGCCGCTGCGCTTTGAAAAACTGCCGAACTGGGCGGCGACCCTGCAGGGCTTGCAGCGCGGGCAGTGCGATCTCATCCCCCATGTGGGCCCAACCCGGGCGACCCTGCCCGGCACGGCCCTGAGCCGCGCCATGCTGGAGGCGGAGTCCGCCATCCTCTATCGGGGGGCGCTTGAGCAGGCGACCTTCCTGGTCTCGCCCGTCTGGCAGGCAGAGGAGACCCTGCGGCGGCTCTATCCCCACTCGTCCCAGCTGCGCCTGACCGATGCGGAAAACTGGTACGGGGCCCTGGTGGCGGGCAGGGGCAGCGCCTACCTCGGTGACTATCTGCAACTGCGTTACCTGATGCGGGAGTTCCCGGATGAGGGGCTGCGCCTGCGGCGGCTGCGCAGCGACGATCTGGTGATCAGCTACCGGCTGATGATGGACGACAAGCCGCAGTTGCAGGAGCTGATAGACACGGCGATCCGCTTCCTGCCGCCGGGCAGCCTCTATCGGGATCTGGGGCGCTATCTGCCCCAGAGCGAGCAGGACATCAACCCTTTGCACTTTACCGACAAGGATCAGGCCTGGCTGGTCGGCAGCGCGCGCACCATCAAGTTGGTGGCTGATCCCGGCTTCATGCCCTATAGCGGCGTCAACCAGCAGGGTGAGCTCATCGGCTGGAGTGGCGATGTGCTGCGGGAGGTGAGTCGGCAGACGGGGCTGAATTTCGAGCTGATCCCGGTTGCCAGCAAGGAGGAGGCGCTCGCCAGGTTGCGCAGCGGGGAGGCCGCCATGATGGCCGGCCTGCTGGAGTCGCCGGCACTGCACGAGGAGTTCGAGTTCACTCGTGTGGTGGCAACCAGTCGCTACGCCCTGGTCAGCCGCAAGCGGGGGGCTTATCAAACCCTTGCCGCGGTCAAGGGCAAGGTGGTCGTGCCCCGCATGCTGTACGACACCAGCCTGCTGGCCCGGTTCGGGCAACACGACTGGGGGGTGACCGACAATCTGTTGCAAGGGCTGGCGGCGGTGCAGAGCGGTGAGGCCGATGCCATGCTGGCCGAGCTCTATCAACTGCAATATCCGCTGCGCAGCAACCAGCTGAGCGAGCTGAGCATCACTGAGCTGCCGGAGGTGTTTAGCCTCGGCTTTGCCATCCGGCGGGATCAGCCAAGGCTTGCCGGGGTGCTGGAGCAGAGCCTGACGACCATCAACGATCGCCAGGTGAGCGAGCTGGTCCAGCGTTGGCGGCGCCTGGTCCTGAACCAGCAGGAGGGGGTCAGTTACGGCTTCTGGCTTGGCTCTGTCCTGCTGGCACTCCTTATTAGCGCTGGGGTGATCTGGTCAGTCTGGCGCTCCCGCCAGCAGCTCGCCCAGGAGGCGCGGGAGCGCCAGAAGGCGGAGCAGGCGCTGGCGCTGGAGAGCAAGTTCAGGGAGTCCCTGTTCCAGGCGCTGCCCGTGCCGGTGTTCTTGCGCAATGACAAGGGGGAGGTGATCAAGCGCAACAAGCGGGCCAAGCGGATGGAGGCGCGCTACGCCACCGATCTCGTCCTGCCGTCTCCGCAGTTGCAAGGGGCTGAGGGGGAGATAGCCCTGCGGGATCAGGTCTACTCCTATGCCCAGATCCCGCTGCGCCTGGGGCCCCAGTCGCCGGCCGGGGATCTTATCGCCCTGTCCGACATCAGCGCCCTGCGCGAGCGCACCCGCTTGCTGCGCCAGGCGGAGCGCCGCCTGCGGGCCCTCACCAATACGGTGCCCGGGGTGGTGCTGCAGTTCACCCTGCAAGGGGGCGCCATCACCCGGGTGGAGTTCGTCAGCCGCGGCAGCCATGAGCTGCTGGGGCTGGCCAGCCAGCAGATCCGCCTCAATCCCAACGAGACCCTCACCCGCATCTCGCACCAGGACAGGCGGGAGATGCGCGCCCCCATGCTGACCATGTTGCAGGCCGGACGCCCCTTCTCCCATCTGCTGCGCTACCAGCATCCGGCCAAGGGCACGCGCTGGCTGCAGTTCTCCGGCAGGGGGCGCCGTCAGGGGGAGGGGTGGCGCGTCTTTGGGGTGGTGCAGGATGTGACCAACCGGGTCGAGCAGGAGCACTCCCTGCAACTCTCCCACGAGCAGGCCCAGCAAGCCGTGCTCGCCAAGGGGCGCTTCCTCGCCGCCGTGAGCCACGAGATCCGCACCCCCATGAATGCCATCCTGGGCTTGCTGGAGTGGCTGGATCAGACCGCGCTCTCCGCAGAGCAGGCCTCGGTGCTGGCGCACGTCAGGCAGGCGGGCAACGAGCTGCTTGGGCTGCTCAACGACGTGCTCGACTTCAGCCGCAACGAGAGTCGCCAGTTGCGGCTCTCCCTGCAGCCGACCGATCTGGTAGAGCTGTGCGAGCATGTGGCGGCGGTGCACTGGTCCAAGGCGCGCTCCAAACACCTGCAGATGCGCCTCAACCTGGATCCGGCACTGCCCGCCCTGATGGCGCTCGATCCCCACAGGGTGCAACAGGTGCTGCACAACCTGCTCTCCAACGCCATCAAGTTCAGCGAGCAGGGCGAGGTGGTGCTGTGGGCACGCCGGCACGGGGACTGGGTCTGGTGCGGGGTGGATGATGAGGGGCCCGGCATCAGTGCCGAGCTGCTGCCCCGGCTGTTCCAGCCCTTCGAGCAAGGGGAGGAGCTGGGTCAGCTCAGGGCCCAGGGCACCGGCTTGGGGCTGGCCATCTGCCGCCAGCTGATGGAGCAGATGGGGGGGGAGATCCGGTTCGAGCCGGTGGCCACTGGCGGCAGCCGCTTCATCTGCGCATGGCCTCTCAAAGAGACGCAGGAGAAGGCGCCCTGGCAGCCAAGGTTCAAACAGATGTCCCTGCAGCTCCCCCCCGAGGAGCTGGTGTACGTGCGGGCCTGGCTCGTCGAGTTTGGCGTGACCGAGGAGGCGACGGCGCCCGGCCTTGTCGCCATCCAGGATGAACAGGGTCTGCGTGCCTGGTCCTGGCAGGGGGAGCCCTGGATCCCCGGCGCCGTGGTGAGTCTGCTGCAACCCAGGCTGGTCCAGGGGAGCGGGGAGGTCGCGGATCTGCCGGGGGCCGGCATGAGGGTCCTCCTGGTGGAGGATCACGAGGTGAATAGGGTGCTGATCAGCATGCAGCTGAGTCAGCTGGGTGCCCGGGTGCTGAGCGCCGCCAATGGCCGTCTGGCCCTCGAGATCCTGGCGCGGGAATCGGTCGATCTGGTGCTGACCGACCTGCAGATGCCGGTGATGGACGGTGCCGAGCTCTGCCGGCAGTTGCGGGCCTCGGCGCGCTGGCAGCAGCTGCCTGTCTATGTGATCACCGCCGATCTCAGCGAGCAGGCGGCCCAGCGTCTGGCGGACTGCGGCTGCCAGGGCCATCTGGACAAACCCGTCCTGTTGAAGGAGCTGGCCATCTTGCTGCGCACCGTCTCGGGTCGCAGCAGTGCGCCTCTGGTGGAGGCCGCCGTCAAGGCAACCCCCATGACGACCCTGCTCAACCCGGCGCTCATCAACCTCTATCTGGAGTCGGCTCGTCAGGATCTGGCCGACATTGAGAGGTGCGTCACGGCAGGGGATGAAGGCGCCCTCAATACGGCTTTACACAAGATGAAGGGGGCCGCCAAAATGGTGGGGGCCGCCGCCCTGGTACAGGTGATCGAGTGCTGGCAGCGAGCCCCCGGGCAACCCCTGGTGGAAGAATTGAAGCAGGCCGTGGAAGAGGTCTGCCGGCAACTGGGCGAGAGAGCATGAGATGATCATCACAGATGAAGAGTTGTTGGCGTTGCTGGAATCTGATGTCAGCCAGGAGCCCGTGTTTCACCCCGTCAGCGTCTATGCCCTGGACGCTGTCTCCCATCAGGCGGCAAAGGAGGCGGGCTTGCCGGCCTATGCCAGCCTGCACCGTACCCGGCCGGACGCGAGCTGGCAGTGGGAGGGGTTGTTCGCCGCCGGAGCCATCGCCCTGTTCGATCCCGCCTCCCACGAGGGGGCCGATTATCTGCCGCAGTTGCAGATCCCCGGGGTGGGGATCTACCCCCTGTCGGATCCCTGGCTTGAGGGGTTGCAGGCGCGGGAGCAGGGGTGGCGGGATTGGCTCGCCCGGCTCCAGATCCTGCTGCTCGAGGATCACCCCTTCCAGGGGGCCTGCATCCAGCAGGAGATCCAGGCGTTGGGACTTCCCTGCCACTGGGTGCAGGATGGCGACGGCTGCCTGCGGGCGCTGGAAGAGGGCGGGGTGGGGCTGCTTGTCTGCGATCTCAGCCTGGCGGAGCAGGATGCCATCAGTCTCCTGATGAGCCATCCCCAGTACCGTCACAGCGGCCTGCCCATCATACTGTTGTCCGCCCACGATCAGACCCTGATCGACGGCGCCAGGCGCCTGCTGAACGACGCCGGCTTCAACGTGCTGGCCGCCCTGGCCAAGCCGCTGCAGAGCGACGATCTACTGCGTCAGCTCAAGGCACTCTACCTGGGGCCGCAGCGCCAGCGCAGGCTGGGTGGCCTGAAGCGCACCATTCGCAGCTGGCAGGGAGAGGCCCGCGGCCAGCTTGGCCTGCTGGCGGATGCGGCCTCCTGTCCCCTGCCAATCTGGCTGGCCGTGAGCAGCCTGCCCCCTCACTGGGACCCCCTCAAGGCATGGTTGGAGCAGCATGGCAGGCAGGCGAGCGAGCTGACCCTGGTCATTCATCGGCGGGATAACTTGCTGGGCCAGGCGGATCGCTTCGCCCTGGTGCTGCAGGCGAGTCTTGCCGGGGCCAGGCTCGCCCTGCTGCTCGACAATGCCCAGCACCTTCCTTTCGAACAGCTGGAGCGGCTGCCGATCCAGAGCCTGCTGCTGGGGCAGCATCTGCTGCCGGAGCTGGAGGCGATGGCCGCCGACTCCCTGCTGTCCCGCTTTATCGGGCGGGCCCGCGAGCTCGGCATGGCCCTCTATCTCGACGATCCCTTCAACCTGCAGGATCCCGCCCAGTGGCAGGATCTCGGCATGGCGGGGCGCTGGTAGCCCGTGCCGCGCTACCTTTGCTGGCCTCCCGATGAGGCGCGCCTGAACAGAGCGCTGGCAGGCTGGGTGCACCCAGGCTCGCGTGCCTCTCTGCCCCTGATGATGGAGGTGGGCGGCATTCCCTGCCGGCTGCAGGAGCTGGCAGGAGCCGATCCCGCGCGGCTGAAGGCGGCCTACGAGGCGCTGAGCGAGCAGAGTGTCTACCTGCGCTTCATGCGCGCCAAGCAGCCCGCCACCGCCGAGCAGCTCGCCTTCTTTCTCGACTACCCCAGAGCCCCCCAGATAGGCTTGCTGCTCACCGACGAACAGGGCCGACCGCTGGCCATGGCCCAGTCTATCCGGCGGCGCCTGCATCCCGACAGGGCGGAGTTCTCCTGCATAGTCGCGGATCATTTCCAGCATAGGGGGGCCGGACGCCGCATCTTGCTGGCGCTGGCACTGCTGGCGCACGGGGAGGGGATCCGCGAGTGGACCGCCGAGGTACTCGGCCAGAACAGGCCCATGCTGGCCCTGCTGAAGGGGCTGGGGCTGCCGCTGACCCTGGTGACGGGGCGGGAGATGGTGTTTGCCAGGCTGGACTTGAGCATACTGGGCACCCTGGTGCCCCGGCATTCCTAAGACCAAGGGCGAATGTGCCGGGCCGGCCTGCTGTGCTAAGGTCAGCCTGTGATCCGTTGGAGGAAATCAACCATGGTGCAGTCAGCCAAACATATCGTGATCCTCACCGGTGCCGGCATCTCGGCCGAATCCGGTATCAAGACGTTTCGGGCCTGCGACGGCCTGTGGGAGGAGCACAGGGTGGAAGACGTGGCCACCCCGGAGGGCTATGCCCGGGATCCCGAACTGGTGCAACGTTTTTACAACGCACGGCGCCATCAGTTGCAACGCGCCGAGATCCACCCCAATCCTGCCCACTATGCCCTGGCGCGCCTCGAGCGCCTGTTGCCGGGGCGCGTGACCCTGGTCACCCAGAACATCGACAATCTGCACGAGAGTGCCGGCAGCAAAAACCTCATCCACATGCACGGCGAGCTGCTCAAGGCGCGCTGTCCCAGCTCGGGGCAGGTGATCGAGTGGCGCGGGGAGCTTCATCAGCACGAGCTCTGCTCCTGCTGCCAGTTGCCGCAACCGTTGCGGCCTCATGTGGTCTGGTTTGGCGAGATGCCGCTGGGGCTGGATCGCATCTACTCGGCCCTGGCACAATGCGATCTCTTCCTCTCCATCGGCACCTCGGGGGCCGTCTATCCTGCGGCGGGGTTCGTCCACGAGGCGGGTCTCAACGGTGCTCACACCGTCGAGCTGAACCTGGAGCCAAGCGAGGTAGGCAGCCAGTTTGACGAGAAGCGCTATGGCCCGGCCTCCCTGCTGGTGCCGGCCTTCGTGGACGAATTACTGCAAAGCTGCGGGGTGCATCAACCCAAGCAGATCGACGGTCATAACTGGATGGAGATGCGCGGGCCATAACTATTGAGAAATGACATAGTTGCATTGACTCAATGAAGCCGCCAAACTGACCCGTAAAATCGAAGATGCAGCTGGCGCAAGGGATATGAACATTTTCAAGCATGGGATCGCTTTTATTCTGCTGGTGCTGACGGCGTTCGGCACTCAGGCAAGCTCTTCCTCACCACTATTGCACTTGATCCTGCCAGACAGGCGGGAGATCCCCCTGGACGAGGCGGCGCTGGCCGCCTTGCCGCAGACCGAGTTCGAGACGGCGACCCCCTGGACCACAGGGGTTCACCGCTATCGTGGCCCGACTCTGAAGGCGATGCTGGCGGCGCAGGGGCTCAAGGATGTCACTCATGTCAGGGTGACGGGTCTCAATGGCTATCAGCAGCAATTCGAGCTCGCCCAGTTTGCCGAGGTGCCGCTGAGCCTGGTGCGCTATCAGGATGACAAGCCGCTGACCCGTCGCAACAAGGGTCCCGTCTGGCTGCTGATGCCCTTCTCTAAATACCCTGAATTCGATCTCTCTCCCATTCACAGCTACATGGTGTGGCAACTGGTGCGCATCGAGGTCATCCCGTGACGCGCCGTCACCGCCATAATCTGCTGCTCGCGGCCATCTCCCTGCTGTTTTTGTTTTCCTCTGTCTGGGGGCTGCTCCTGCAGAGTCGGCACGAGCAGCTGGTCGACATCTTCTATCGCAACACCCATTGGAACATCAGCCAGGTCATGCTGGAATCTCAACGCTTCCTCTATGGCTTGCGCCTCTATCGGGCGGGGGGACTCGAGATGGAGGCGCTGAGCCTGGATTACGATCTGCTGTGGAATCGGCTGGATGTGTTTCTGATCAGCAGCGAGACCGCAGATGCGCGTAGCCGCCATGGGCTGGGTACTGTGCTGGCCGGGCTGTTTGATGAGATCAAGGCGCTGGAGCCCCAGATGCAGGCCGGTGCGCTGCAGGAGGGGCAGGCCCTTGACCGTTCTGAGGCCCGGATTGCCGAGCTGACCCGTCAGGTGGAGCAGATAGGGGATCAGATCCTCTCCGGACAGGAGCGGGAAGCCTCCCTCAATCAACTGCGCCAGAGCCTGTTCTGGATCCAGATCTGGCAACTGATCCTGCTGGTGATGGGGGGCGTGCTGGTGTTTGCCCTGATCCGCACCAATCTGCAGAATCGCCGTCTCTCCCTGCTCGACCCCATGACCCGGCTCGGCAATCGCCGCGCCTTGCAGGGCCAGCTCAGGCAATCCCTGCAGCGCAATCATGCCCAGGCCCTGGTGGTGCTGGATCTGAAACGGTTCAAGCAGGTCAATGATCTGCTCGGCTACCAGGTCGGGGATCGCCTGCTGCAGGCGGTCGCCGCGAGACTGCGGCAAGCCTATCCCGGTCGGGCCTACCGGCTGGGAGGGGATGAATTTGCCGTGGTCCTGGCCGGCGAGCAGCCCGGTCTCGAAGCCGAGATGGAGGCCATGGTGAGCCTGCTGCAGTTCGAGTTCGTGACCCGGGAGAGCAGCTTCGATCTGGCCTGCCGCTTCGGGGTGGCCAGGGCCATTGAGGGAGAGGATGCGGATCAGCTGCAGGAGCAGGCCATATTGGCGCTGAACCAGGCCAAGCGGGACAATGCGACCCTGATCTGGTACCAGTCGGCGATGAAGGCTTCCCTGCACATGGGCCAGCGCCAGCTGCATCAACTGCGGGAGTGGCTGGCGGGGGCCGCGCCCTCGCCGCTGGAGACCATCTCGGAGATCCTGGAAGACGAGCGGGGCCAACAGGTGCTGAGCATCGGCCTGCGCTGGCGGGTGGGACAGCAGAGGTGTGACATGGACTGGATGCAGGAGCGCGGTATCCTGGGCCCCGTGGTGGCGCGGCTGCTGACGGACGCAGAACCGCGGCTGCCGCTGCTCCTGGTGCTCCATCAGCAGTCCCAGCTGGCCCATGTGCTGGCCTATCTGCCGCCCCTGGGAGAGCGGACGCTCATCCTGGCGCTGCCGACCCTGACGGAGGATGCTCTGCTGCTGGAGAAGCTGAGCCAGCGCGGCTGCGTGCTGGCATTGCGTGAACTGGGCAGTCGGGTCCCCGTACTCTTGCGCGCGGGCTGGCCGGTGCGCTACTGGCTGCCCGATCCCTCTGATCACGATGCCTTGCTGCAGCCCCTGGCGCAGCAACTGGGGCTGCTGCGTCTGGGCCGTCCGGCAGAGGTGCAGGAAGGGGAGATAAGGAGACAGGGGGAGCCCCGTTGACCTGGTAGTGACGGATAGAGAATGACAAGGGCGGCCTCGGCCGCCCTTGTCATTGTGCGAAAATCAATGCTGCTGGGGGCCGGTGGAGGGCGACAAGGGGGCGCAGGAGTCTCTGATCACCAGATCAGGGTCCACGGTGATCATGCGATTATCAATCTGCTCGCCATTGATCCGTGCCAGCAGCCGGGTGACGGCGAGGCGACCCAGCTCCTCCTTGGGTTGATTGATGGTGGTCAGCGGCGGGGACATATACTGGGCCAGTGCCACGTTGTCATAGCCGACGAGGGAGAGATCCCGCGGGATCTGAAGCCCGGCGCGATGGGCGGCGCTGATGACCCCCATGGCCATCATATCGTTGCACACAAACAGGGCGCTGGGGCGTGCAGGCAGGGCAAGCAGCCGCTCCATGGCGCTGAAACCACTGGCGCAATCGAAATCCCCCTCCTGGATCCAGCCGGGATTGACGGTGAGCCCCGCCTCCTGCATCGCCTGCTCGAAGCCCGCCAGGCGCTGGTTGGCGGGGGCGCGGCTGTGGGGCCCTGTGATGCAGCCGATATCGGTGTGGCCCAGCGCCAGCAGATGACGGGTAGCCAGATAGCCGCCGCGATGGGAGTTGTCGGCGATGAGATCCACCTCCTTGCTCTCCATGCCCCAGTCCATCACCACCACCGGCAGGCTCTTGAGCCAGTCGAGCTGGTTGAACACCTCCTGCTGCCCCTCGCTGCACATGATCAGCAGGCCATCCACTCGTTTTCTGAGCATCATCTTGAGGTAGGAGAGGGCGGTTTCGGCCTGCCCCTCTGTGTTGCCCAGCATCAGGTTGTAACCCTGCTCGAAGCAGTAGCGTTCCACCCCGCGCACCACCTCGGCGAAGAAGGGGTTGCTGGAGGTGGTGACCAGCATGCCGATGCTGTTGGTCTCCTTCACCTTGAGGCTGCGGGCCACCAGGCTGGGGGCATAGTTGAGATCGCGCATGGCACTGAAGACCCGCTCCCGGGTCTCTTCTGCCACGAAACGGGTTTCGTTGATGACGTGGGAGACTGTGGTGGTGGAGACCCCCGCCCGCGCCGCCACCTCCTTGATGTTGGCCATCAGTGCCCCTGCGCCGTTTGGGACTGGAGGAAGGTGTCGACCTCCTGCTTGCCCGGGATGGAGCTCTGGGCTCCGAAGCGAGTCACCGAAAGCGCCGCCGCCCCGTGGGCGAAGCGCACCGCACTGTGGAAATCGGCGCCAGCCAGCTCGGCGGCCAGCAGGGCGCCGTTGAAGGTATCGCCGGCGGCCGTGGTGTCCACCGCCTCAACCCGAAAGCCCGGAATGAGCGCCTGCTGCTTGGCGTTGCTGCAATAGACCCCCTGGGACCCTAGGGTGATCATCACGTCCGCTATCCCCATCTGGTGGAAACGGGCCGCCGCCTCTGCCGCGCTCGCCTCGTCGCTCACCTTGACCCCGGTCAGCAGCTCGGCCTCGGTCTGGTTGGGGGTGATGAGATCCACCAGCGCCAGCAGATCGGCGGAGAGCGGCTGGGCGGGCGCCGGGTTGAGCACCACCCGGGTGCCGTGGGATCTAGCCAGCTTGGCGGCTTCAAACACGCTTTCAAGCGGCACTTCCAGCTGCAGCAGCAGGGTGTGGGCGCCCGCGATCATGGCCTCATGGCGCTTGACCATGGCAGGAGAGAGGGCGCCGTTGGCCTCGGTGGAGAGGCCTATGCTGTTCTCCCCCTCGTCGCTCACATAGATGATGGCGATACCGGTGGGGAGCTTGTCGTCGAGTTCGACGGCGCTGACGTCGATGCCGTCGTTGGCAAACCCCGTTTTCATCTGACGGCCGATGGCGTCATCGCCGATGCGGGCGATAAAGGAGACGGCGGCGCCGAGGCGGGCGGCGGCCACCGCCTGGTTGGCCCCCTTGCCACCGGGGACCACCTGGTAACTGTGACCGGTCAGGGTTTCACCGGGACGGGGAAAGTGGGGGACGCGCAGCACATGATCCGCATTGACGCTGCCGAGAACTACGAGACGATTCATATCGATCACCCTTGATTGAGAACATCTTGGCTTGAGTGAGCCCAAGCCGGGAGGCTCTGCCTGTGTACAGGAGACAAAGGGGGAGGCGAGCCTCCCCCGTCATGCTTACTTGCTGACGATTTGCAGCGGTACCGGGATGGATTTCTCCACCGGCTGGCCCTTGAGCACCTTGTCGGCGGTTTCCACGCCGATGGCACCGATCAGCGCCGGCTGCTGGGCCACGGTGGCGGCCAGTTTACCCTTGGCTACCGCCGCCTTGCCATCGTCGGTGCCGTCGAAGCCGACTATCATCACCTCTTTGCCGGCCGCCTGCACGGCGCGGATGGCACCCAGCGCCATCTCGTCGTTCTGGGCGAACACCGCCTGCACGGTCGGGTGGGCCGCCAGCAGGTTCTCCATGACGTTCAGACCCTTGGTGCGGTCAAAGTCGGCCGGCTGGGAAGCCAGCACCTGCAGCTTGTTGGCGGCAACGGCCAGAGCAAACCCTTCGCCACGGTCACGGGCGGCAGAGGTCCCGGCGATCCCTTCGAGCTGGATCACCTTGGTGCCTGCCCCCAGCTTCTCGGTGATGAAGTCACCGGCCAGCTTGCCACCGGCCACGTTGTCGGAGGCGATGTGGGCCTTGACCTCACCCTGGGCCGCGCCGCGGTCCAGGGTCAGCACCGGGATATTGGCCTTGTTGGCCAGGCGGATGGCGTTGCCCACGGCTTCGGAGTCGGTGGGGTTGATCAGGATGGCATTGACCTTGCGCACGGTGAGATCTTCCACGTTGGAGAGCTCCTTGGCCGGGTCATTCTGGGAGTCCAGCACCACCAACTCGTAACCAAGCTCCTTGGCCTTGGCTTCGGCCCCCTCCTTCATGGTGACGAAGAAGGGGTTGTTGAGGGTGGAGACCACCATGGCCAGTGTCTGATCGGCGGCCTGGGCGGTACCCAGCACGGACATGATGGCGGCAGCGAGCAGGGTATTGAGCTTTTTCATCATTTCATTCCTTGTGTGTGCATGGCTTACGTTATTAACGATTGCTTTTGTTATCGATCATCACGGCGAGCAAAATGACGCTGGCCTTGGCGATCATCTGGTAATAGGACGAGACGTCGAGCAGGTTGAGGGCGTTGTTGAGGAAGCCGATGATGAGTGCCCCGATGAGGGTACCCATGATGCGACCCTTGCCCCCCATCAGGCTGGTGCCACCCAGCACCACGGCGGCGATGGCATCCAGCTCGTACCCCATGCCGGCGGTCGGCTGGGCCGAAGAGAGGCGGGAGGTGACGATGAGCCCGGCCAGGGCCGACAGCATGCCGCACAGGCCGTAGACTGCGAGCTTGACCCGGGCCACGTTGATGCCGGAGAGGCGGGTGGCCGACTCGTTGCCGCCCAGGGCATAGATGTAACGGCCGAGGCGCGTGTGGTTGAGCAGGTACCAGGCCAGCAGGAAGACGATGGCCATCAGCCAGATGGGCACCGGCAGACCGAACAGGTAGCCGGTCCCCAGCCAGGCGAAGTGATCGGCGCCGTCGCTGAAGCCGGTGGAGATGGGACGTCCCTCGGTGTAGACCATGGTGACGCCGCGCAGGGCCGTCATGGTCACCAGGGTGGCGATGAAGGCCTGCACCTTGCCCTTGGCGATGATGAGGCCGCTGACGCCGCCGAGCAGGGCACCGGCACCCAGGGTGAGGGGCACCACCAGCCAGATCGGCAGCTCCATGGCCACCATGGTCGCCGCCAGGGCGCCGCACAGGGCCAGCACGGAGCCGACCGAGAGATCGATACCGGCGGTGAGGATGACCAGCGTCATGCCGACCGCCATGATGGCGTTGACCGAGGTCTGGCGCAGTATGTTGAGCAGGTTGTCGGCGGTGAAGAAGTTGGGGCTCAAGAAGGAGACCACGCCGATCAGCACCAGCAGCGCCACCAGGGATTTGTTCTCGATCCACCAGGCCTTGCTCATGACGCCACGGCGGGGAAGGGTTTGGGTTGTCATTGTGCTGCCTCTTGCTCTGCTTGCCACTGTTTGCCGACTGCCGCTGCCATCAGTTTCTCCTGATTGGCCTCGCGGGTGTTGAACTCTGCGCTGATTCGCCCTTCGTGCATCACCAGGATGCGATCACTCATGCCGAGCACTTCCGGCATCTCGGAGGAGACCAGGATGATGCTCATCCCCTCCTTCTTGAACTGGTTGATGAGCTGGTAGATCTCCTTCTTGGCCCCCACGTCGACGCCCCGGGTCGGCTCGTCCAGGATCAGCACCTTGGGCCTTGTCAGCAGCCCCTTGGCGATGGCCACCTTCTGCTGGTTGCCGCCTGAGAGCAGCTTTATCAGCTGATCCTGACTCGGGGTCTTGATGTTGAAGAGACGCACATAGTCGCTCACCGCCTGGCGCTCGGCCTTGCCATCTATCTTGCCGTGACTGATGAACTCGCCGAGGGCGCAGAGGCTCATGTTTTCACGCACCGACAGCTCCAGCACCAGGCCATCCCCCTTGCGATCCTCGGAGATATAGGCGATGCCGGCGGCCAATCCGTCGGCCGGGGTGCGCGGTACCAGCACCTTGCCATCGACCTCGACAGCGCCACTGCTGATGGGGCTGGCGCCGTAGATGAGCTTCATCAGCTCGGTACGGCCAGAGCCCATGAGGCCGCTGAAGCCCAGGATCTCCCCCTGACGCAGGGAGAAGCTCACCCCGCGCACGCCGGGACCGGCCAGATCTTTGACTTGCAGGCTGACGGGGCCGAGCTCGCGCACGAGGCGCGGGTATTGCTCCTCCAGCCGGCGGCCCACCATCATCTCGATGATCCTGTCTTCGTCGAGATCGCTCACCGCCTGCTCGCCGATCCACTTGCCGTCCCGCAGTACGGTAACGCTGTCGCAGATCTGGAAGATCTCCTTGAGGCGGTGGGAGATGTAGACGATGCCGCAGCCCTGCTGGCGCAGCTCGCGGATGACCACGAACAGCTGCTCGGTCTCGGTGTCGGTCAGGGCATCTGTGGGCTCGTCCATGATGATGACGCTGGCATCGAACGACAGCGCCTTGGCGATCTCCACCATCTGCTGCTCGCCAATCGACAGGTCCCCGAGCCGGGTGTCCGGTCCGTGCTTGACGCCGAGACGGGCCAGCAGGGTGCTTGCCCGCTCACGCAACTGTTTGTGATCTATGTTGCCAAAGCGGGTGCGCGGCTCGCGGCCGAGGAAGATGTTGGCGGCAATCGACAACTCCGGCAGCAGGTTCAGCTCCTGGTGGATGATGCTGATCCCCTGATCCTGGGAGTCGCGGGGGCCCTTGAAGTGGACCGGCTGGCCGCGGTAGCTGATAGTGCCCGCATCGGCCTGATAGATGCCGGTCAGCACCTTCATCAGGGTGGATTTGCCGGCGCCATTTTCACCGAGCAGGGCCATCACCTGGCCCGGATAGACTCGCAGACCTGCTTCGTCGAGGGCGCGCACACCGGGGAAGGTCTTGACGATCCCGGTGAGCTCGAGAATGGGTGAGGGGGAGGCGGTTGTGCTCATTTGCAGCTTCCTTGAAGAGGCTTAAAACGCCACACCGGCGCAGAGAATAATGTTGGCGTAGGGAGTCACCTCGCCGCTGCGTACCACAGCCTTGCTCTGGCGGGAGCGGGTCTTGAACGCCTCGTGCAGGCAGTATTCGATGGTGATGGGCTTGCCCTGGGCCAAGGCGTGGGCCTCTAGCTGCGCAACCAGTGTCTGATGGGCATCCGGGCTGATCAATTTTATTTCGCTTGCCATGATCACCTTCTCCACCACCAGATCGGTGAGCAGGGCGGTCAGCACGGTTTCAAGGCTGGGAGTCCCCGCCATCAGCGCCAGATCGATGCGCTCCGGACCTGCCGCAATGGGCAGGCCCGCATCGCAGACGGTGATCTCGTCGGTGTGGCCCATCTGTGCCACCAGGGCACTCAGGGGAGCATTGAGCAGCTTGCCTCGTTTCATACAACACCTCGGCGGCATGGGGACCGCATGTCGATATTTATCTGGGCAACCGGTTACGCAACCGGTTGCGTTGTTGAGGCGAAAGATAGGCGCTAACCGTTAACGGGTCTAGGAACAGATGACGAAAATGTGAAAACGATCTCAGTGATCCGGCCGTCGGAGGGAAAAACGGGTGCCAGAAGAGCACCCGTACCACGGGAAGAAGGGGTCAGAGGAGGAGGGCTTGCTGCACGGCGGGGCGCGCCAGCATGCGCCTGGTATGGGCCGCCACCTTGGGAAACTCGTCGATGGCGACCCCGTCGCTCTCGAGCCAGCTGGCCACCACGAACAGGTAGATGTCGGCCAGACTGAAATGCTCCCCCAGCACCCAGGGGCCGGCCAGATAGTGGTGTTCTATCTCGGCAAACCCTTCGCGCATGTTCTGCGGCATCCTGGCCTTCATGGCGGCGATGGCGTGCTCGTCATCGGCCCAGCGGCTGGCGCGGCGGCCATGGGCATGGGAGACGTGCACCGTCGAGGCGAGGAAGCTGTGCACCTCCTGCATCCTGGCCAGCAGGAAGGGGTCGTCCAGGGGGGCGAGCCCGGCATCGGGGAAACGCTGAGCCACGTAGAGCAGCAGGGCCGGGGTTTCGGTCAGCACGCCGCGCTCCGTCACCAGGGCCGGCACCCGTCCCTTGGGGTTGATGGCAAGGTAGGCGGGGGTGCGTTGCTCCCCGGCGGCGAGATCGAGGCGCTTGATCTGGTGCGGGGCACCGGCTTCCACCAGGGCGATGCGCACCGCCATGGCACAGGTACCGGGGGCGAGATAGAGCGTCAGTTCGGACATTGCAGCTTTCCTTGTGTGGGCGATCCGGGATGGAGTGCGCGAGTCTGTCGAGTCTTGGCCATCCATCCTACGCCCATGGCGGGCCAGGGCCAAGCCAGGCGACCGGGGCACAAACAGAGGGCAGGGTAACTGCGCGCTTGTCAGTGAAATCAATGGCTTTCTGAACGGAAGATAACAGGAAAAACGACTACGCATGCCCGGTCAAACCGCTATAATGTGCCACCTTGGAACAGTCGCTTTTGAATGTTGGATAGTCAATTGAGTAATAGAATGCGGATCGGTGGAACCCTCGAACAGTCCCTCAGCCAGGGATACCGTCTGGACCTGCAAGGGGTGTTGAAAGAGGCCTGGCAACAGACCCGCCGCACCGGTTTCGGTCTGACGCTGGCCATCGCCGGGGTCATGGCAATCTGGATCCTGCTGAGCAACACCCTGCTGGCCCCCTATGTCAGCCAGGAAGGGGGTGACATGGACATGGCCCTGATATTGAGCCTGCTTATCACCGTCATCATGTCCCCCATGACCTCTTCCCTCGACATGCTGGGGTTGCAGCAGTCGGTGGGGGTGCGGGCCCGCCCGAACCAGGTGTTCGACTTCTTCCGTCACTTCCTGCGTCTGGGCTCCCTGAGCCTGCTGGGCAGCCTCATCACCAGCCTGTTTGGCCCCCTGTTTGAGCTGCTGGGCTTGCCGGTGATGCTGGCCTTCATTCCCTCTGCCCTGGTGGGCATGGGGCTGGTGTTCACCGTGCCCCTGGTGCTGGAGCGCGGCCTGTCGCCGGCCCAGGCCATCCTGGTCTCCCTCAAGTTGTTCGCCCGTGGCTGGCCCAGCATAGTGCTGCTGCATGGCGTCATGCTGGCGCTGTTTTTCCTGGCCATCATCCCCATGGGCATAGGCCTTATCTGGGTGGCCCCCCTCTATTTCAACCTCAAGGGGATCCTCTATCGGGATCTGTGCGGGGTCGCCGTGGAGGTGACCGAAGTGGCGGACAATGCCGCCACCGGGCAAGGGCCCGATCATTTCAACGCGTGATGCAAAAGGATGGCATATGAAGCTGGTTCGACATGGCATGGCGGCAAGTCTGCTGATAGTGCCGGTGCTGTGCGCGGCGGCGCCCTCGCTGGATCTGCAATACAGCACCTTCTACAGCCAGATGAAGACCTTTGCCAAGGGCGAGTTTGGTGATGCCAGGTTGGGGTTTTATCTGACCGATCCGCAAAGTGGCCAGCGCTGCGGGCTCGCCTCGGCCCGGGTCTCGACCCTGGATCGGGACGTTGCCGCCGAGGTGACCATAGACAGCGAGCTGCGCCTGCCCTATGACGACGATCTCAATCTCGACAAGGCAACCGTAGTGGTGGAGCTGACCGAACCACACGCCGCCTGCGACATGTCGGTGCAGGTGATGGCCGATGCGCCCCCTGCGTCGGATGGCCCGGCGTTCAGGGTGAGCGAGGTGGTGGCACGCCAGCAGGAGATGCAGTCGCTGCTGGACAAGCTGGCAGGCATGGTCGGCAAGCACTTCCTGCCGGACATGGCGGGGGTACGGGTGACCCTGGTGCAGCCGAGCGGCACCGCCTACCTCATCGACGGTGCCCGTCAGCAGCCTCTCCCCTGGCAGGATGGTCAGCTGCTGCTTCGCAACGAGCAACTCGCGGACTTCGCGGCGGGCAAGTTGCAGCTTGAGGGAGATATACTGCGACTGACACCCTGGTTGCACAAAGGCTGAAGACGCCGGATACCAGACAGATAAAGAAAAGGAGCGCATGGCGCTAATGCCGATCAGTTAAGGATCCATTGACCGATCCTCCTGATGTGTAAAAATCCGAAACCTGTTGATTGGTTTCGGATTTTTTATGCGTATCTCACAGGCTCTCGACTTCC
>NZ_JBGLQX010000031.1:0-40389 GCF_041403065.1 Aeromonas sp. S16(2024)
CATCAGACGTAAGCAAAAGATAGCGGCAATGAACAGCAGCTATCTGGAGCAAGTGCTCCTGAGTGGCTTTAACGAGGTGGATGAAAAATAAGCACTCATGCGTTTGCCCTGCATTAGCTCCCTTCTCTTTAGCGGCATAAACAATCTATGAAATATTCCATTACTTGCTTTTTGGACATCCTCAGCGATTTTTTCTGTATATTCAATCAAGATAAGTGACTTTTCTACTTGGTCTATCTTGAGCGAATATCATCATCAATAAGAGCCGCGTTTTCTTCTTAATTATCCAATAAAGATAGACAAATGTTATCTCATTTTTTGTATTGCTCTAACGTCGCTCTCTGCGGAAAGTATTTAGTGCAGCTGAAAACTTGTCCGACAGTAGCGCTTAGCTAGGGGGGGACGTATCCGCTTATCAGCACATGCACTAATATCTGTATAGCCTCACAGACTCTGGATGCGTTTCATGTAATTCAAGTAAAAGCTTTCCGATATAAGACGCTTCGTCACTCACATGTATAACCAACGTGTCTATCGCTCGTGTTAATGGGATCATTACCCATTTCTTGGCATACTCAATCGCTGATTCCTCATTATCAAAAAACATATCACTTTTTTCTTCTTCCGAGATTTCAGCATTCGAGCACTTATAATCAAAAAACTCATCCAACCCAAAGTTAACAACGACCCAGCCCTCTAGACCTCTGCAAGACTCATACTGCACAATTCGATATTGCTCCAAACTTGTGGGATATTCTCCACGTAGTTCTGGATCAACCGCATCCCAAGTTTTTAATCCCCATTTCTTATATTGATCTGCAACTATTGATGATTTATCTCCATTCATATTGGTTTTAACCCAACTTGGTGGAACACAAAAAAGCATATCAATTGGATGATTGCCATCATCCTTAGCTGTGGCGGAGAGTCTTCTATGGAATCCTTCCGAAAGAGCATCACCTATGACGATTATAACCCTGCCACCATGCGCCTCAGGTAAGGGCTGCAAATTCCAATTAGCATATTCGATTTTTTCGGCGAAGTAGCCAACTGCTTGGCATAGGCTGGATTTTAACCTTAGGCTTTTACGAAGCGGAACAATCTGTGACTTTGTTCGATCAATCCCTTCTCGCCAATCAATACTTTTTACACCGCGGACAAATTGATCCACTCCATCAGCAATGATAACTTTTTCATAGCCATATAATTGATAAATCAAATCCCTTTCGCTCTCAGGCCAATCCTGAGATTCATCTATTAGAATCAAATCCCAAGCAAGGTGTTTGCTGGCTGTTGTCTTTGCTAGCGAAATATCGTTATTTGAAAGAGCTCCATCACGAATATACGTGAGCGCTGTTTTCATGAAGTTATCATATTCTGTTAAGAAATTAGGTTGCTGTTTAGAAATAACACCCAGCTGTACTAGCCACTCATGGGTAAAACTTTGAATAGTCTTTATTGAGATGCTTCCTCTGCCAACGGCATCTTTTGCTCCCAACAAAGCCAGCAGCCTACGGAGATCGGCGACCAAGGCTCGGTTATACGTTAGAAGAACAACCCGAAGCCCCATTTCGTCATACGCTTGGTAGGCAGTTCTTATTAGTCGTACTGTTTTCCCTGTGCCGCCACGGCCGCGATATATTAATAATTGCTTACCCAGCTTTTCTGCATATTGCTGTTGAGTACGATCCAAAACAGATTTGGTGATTTCCTCTAATCGTTTTCGATCAATTTTTGACGGTTTCAATTCACGTGAAAATATTTCACAAATACCATTTAGATAATTTTTGGAACTAAAGGAAATTAAAGGTTTATTGCCATTTAGCATGGACAATGTGGAACAAAAATCTGCCCATGTTGAATCCATACCAACGATGTTATTTAGTGTTTTTGGTAGCTGTTTTTTTGAAACAGAAGTAAGCCATATTAAATTACTGATATAAGGAGAGCTTCTATTTTTATTGTTCTTGTTTATGTAATCTCGTACAGAGTACTTTTGACCCTCACTTTGGGTTGTTACGTCATGATCTTGGTTATTGTATTTAACTATGCATTTTGCTCCTTCAAACCTAACGGCGTCTTCGGAATGTGATTTCACTTCGATGCATGCACAAAATGAGTGAATACCATGTGGCTTTTCGCGATCAGTATAGTCAGCAAAGATAACAAGTAAATCTATGTCTTGAAATCGCTGCCCAAAACATTGGATAGATGGAAAGATATGGAGTGCTAGATCACGCTCTTGTTCAATCTCCGGCATTGCTATAGTTGCAGCATTTGCCAGTATTTCAGCCGCTCTATACTCAGGCGAGCTATCTTTTGTGCCATGTATTTGAAGCATAATTAGATTTGCCTCCTAACAGTGATTAGATGGAAGGTGGTACTAACACGTTAATACTACCTTCCATCTAACTTCGCTTCGTACTGATACCGGAAGTTTAAATGATATTTAAAAACAATGATTTATGTGCCTACCTCTAAAACTGAACGTGTTCGCTTGACTTCCTCTTTGAGCGCAATTATTACCAGCGAATAAAAGAACAGTAAGGGAGTGGGTCGTGGACATCACCGGCAAGGCTACCGCCCCTGAATTCCAGCTTCCAGTTTGCTGTTCTTTTACCTGCGATGTGTCACTGGTCTGGCTCATGGCTGACTCCTGCAAGAGGTTGCCAAGCGGCTATGTTACCGAACGGGGCTGATTAGGGAAGGGGGAGAGGGCGATTTCTCGGGCAAGATCAATAAATTGAGGGGGCTGCGGGGGTGGGCTTGCGGCATGCTGGATAAGAGGGATCTCAAGGCGCTACGCTTTCCCGCTTTCCCGCTTTCCCGCTTTCCCGCTTTCCCGCTTTCCCGCTTTCCCGCTTTCCCGCTTTCCCGCTTTCCCGCTTTCCCGCCCAACGACCAAAGCTCAAGGTTCAAGACTCAAGACTCAAGGCTCACGGTGTATGGGGGAGGTCATTACCCTGCTGAGCGCCATGCTGCATAGCCGCAATGGTCAGCGCGGCAGGGCAGGCAGGTGGCTGCGCGGGCGGATTTGCAACGCATTATCTTGCCCGGGCGCTAGTCCAGGCGAGGGCAACCCGGTCAGACTCGTATTTCCCACCAGAGATAATTGGGCCCGCTGCCGGTGACGACAGGGGCCCATGCTTTTTTGTATTAGCGCACGGTCTTTAGGTCTGGTTTCCTCCGTGAAGGCTTAGCGGGCCAGCAGGGGCTGGCCGCTGGTCAGGGTCGCACTGGTTGGCTGGGCGGCGGGATGTTGCTGGAACTGGCGCACCAGCCGCTCCAGCTCGCCGAGTTGGCGCACCAGCTGAATGATGCCCTGCACGGCGTGGCGGCTGCCCTGGCTGGAGTCGTCGGCCAGGGTCTTGATGCTGAGCACGCTGCGGTCGATGTCGGCGGTGACCTGGGACTGCTCCTGCACCGCCTGGGCTATCTGGCTGCTGCCGGAGGCCACCTGCAGCAGGCGATCGCTTATCTGTTGCAGCACGTCCCCGGTGGCGGCGGCCTTGAGTCGACAGATGGCGGAGCGCTGCTCTCCCTTCTCCATCGCCTGTTCCGCATCCCCGGCGCTGCCCTGCAGCAGGGTGATCATCTTCTGGATCTCGCCGGTGGAGGATTGGGTCTTGATGGCCAGGGTGCGGATCTCGTCCGCCACCACCGAGAAGCCGCGACCCGCCTCGCCAGCACGGGCCGCCTCGATGGCGGCGTTGAGGGCCAGCAGGTTGGTCTGGTTTGCGATGTTGTTGATGACGTCCAGTATGCCGTCGATGGCCCGGCACTGGGTGGCGAGGGTGTTGATCACCCCCTTGGAGGTCATCAGCTCGCCGTGCATTCCTTCCACCTCTTCGATGGTCTCCTGCACGCGCAGATTGCCCTCCCTGAACAGGCCGGCGGTCTCGTCAAGCCGATCGGAGGCGGCGGTCGAGCTGTGGGAGACCTCGCGGATGGATTCCGCCATCTGGGTGATGGCGGTCGCCACCTGGTTGGTCTGGGCCTGCTGTTGCTGCAGGTTGTCGGTGATGGTCTCGGCATTGTGCAGATCCGTCTGGGCGGATGTCAGGATCTGCCGGCAGGTCTGTTGGGTGCGGGCCAGCACCGCATTGAACTCGGCCTGGTTCATCTGCATGGCGAGCTCGACGGCGGCCAGGCGATCGACCCGGCCGGTGTAGAGCAGCTGCATCAAGGGGTTGTCGAAGCGGTCGCGGGCCAGGGTATCCAGCCGCGCGAGGCGGCGAGAGAGGGTCTGGTTGATGGCGAGCGCCAGCATCAGGGAGAGGGCGCCGAGGAGAAGGGGCCAGTCAGTGCCGTGCTGATAGCCAAGCGCCACCAGGGCCGTCAGGCAAGGCAGCAGGCAGAGAGTGAGCGCAAGCGTGTGGGAGAAGGGGGGAGGCGCAGGGCCCGCGGGGTCTTGCCGCTGCGAATCTCCTCATAGACTCGCTCCGCCCGCTGCTTGACTGCGTCATCCGGCGCCGTGCGTACCGACTGGTACTCCACCACCTTGCCGCTCGCATCCTGGATGGGGGTCACGAAGGCGCTGACCCAGTAGTGATCCCCGTTCTTGCAGCGGTTCTTGACCGGGCCCATCCAGCTCTTGCCTTCCCGCAGATGGCGCCACATGTCGGCGAAGGCCTGGGGCGGCATGTCGGGGTGGCGGACCAGATTGTGGGGCGCGCCCTGCAGCTCCTCCAGGGTGAAGCCGGCGATCTGGCAGAACTCGTCGTTGGCATAGGTGATGCGGCTCTCCAGATCCGTGGTGGAGATGAGGTTCTGGTGCACTGGATAGAGGCGCTCACGCTGGGTAACGGGTTGATTGACTCTCATGGCGGCGTCCGGCTGTGGAGGGGATGATGAGTCCCGACAATTTGGGACTAGTGGTCCCATTGCAAGCCGTGCACCAGAGTGTCAGAGGACGCTTAAATTGCGTTCAAAATGAATCTTGTTTGCTCAAAATCCGGAGATTGACGAAAACGGCACGGCCCGGCGTCTCCGCCTGCTGAATCGATTCGCTTTTTGGGAGCCGTTTTGGCAACGGCGTGACGGGTTTCGCAATTTGGCAAGGCGGGGCCGGGGGCGCCCGCCGGGATCAGCTGGGGAGATCTGGCTCGCCAGCCGGGGCCGGCATCTGGGTCTCTATCTGCAGGTGGGTGGAGAGCAGGGTCTTCAAGTCCTGCAGGTACTCCTCCAGGGGGGGCTCTTCCAGCAGCAGGGCAAGCTCGTTGCCGATGGGGGTGAGGCGGTAATAGAGCAGGGTGAGGTTGCTCTGGCGCTGGCGCAGGCGCCAGCGCTGATTGCCGAAGGCCAGCTCGACCCCGTCCGCAGGCAGGGGACCGGATTCCAATTCGCCGCGGTGCAGCAGGCCGAGATCGCACAGCAGCAGCAGGGCGCTGTAGGGGACCCGGTATTTGCCCAGCCCCATGCGGGTGACCTTGGCGCGGCTGAGCAGGCCAGCCCCCTTGTGCATGCCCAGCAGCAGGCGCTGCTCGTCGCTGCCTTCGTAGTGGCAGGAGAGGGCGCAGATGCGCTGGAACAGCTGGGCTTCGCGCTGGGTCATCTCCTTGAGGGTGTTGAGGGCCCGGATGGAGAAGCGGCCCGGGGTCGCGACCTCCAGGGCGAAGATCCGCCCCCACAGCTGCTGCATGGGCACCATGCTGATGTCTTCGGCCAGTTGCAGGAAGCGGGTCAGCCAGTCGCTGTCCATCTCGCCGCCGGCCGCCGTCTCCTCGCAGTGGCGGGCGGCCATCACCATGATGGCCTCCAGATTGCGCTGGCGGGCGGCCTGATCCGCCAGATGGCGGAAGGTGGCGCGCTGTTCGAAGGTGCTGTCGCTGTTGCGGGTCAGCATGCCGTCTATGCCACGACTGCGGGCCAGGCGCAGGGTCTGCTCCTGGCTGCTCAGGATGGCACTCTCTTTCTTGGGGGGCAGGTCGGCCATGCTGGCTCCGTGATCGCAGGGTCTGGTGTTGAATGTTACTCCAACCGGGCCCATGAACAATCCCTCAGGCGGGGACGGCGTCACCGGGCTCAGGATAAAAAAATGGCCTCCCGCAGGAGGCCATCGGTGTGGCTTACTCTTCGTAGACGCTGACCTCGACCGCCTCCATGGAGTAGGAGGCGGTGGCCATCTCGTGGCTGGAGCTGACGGTGTGCATCTTGCCCTTGACCCAGATGGCGTCCCAGAGATCGTCCACCGGCGCCCCCTTGGGGTAGCTCACGTAGATCACCTGGTTGGTGGGGGGCGGCGGCACATGGATGCAGGCGCCGAAGTAGGGCACCAGCAGGAAGGCGGTGATGGTCTTGGCATCCCCCTCCAGCGGCACCACGAAGCCGGGGATCCGCACCTCCTGGTTGTCCAGCTTCTTGTTCACCCCGCCCACCGGCTGCGGCACCGACATGGGATCTTCGTGATTGACCTGGGGCGGTGGCAGCAGCTTCTCCCCCTCCGGGATCAAGACGTCCCAGTCGATGGTCTTGTAATCGGCGGCCATGGCAGGCAGCACCAGCAGGCTGGCCAGCAGCGCCACTATCTTCCACTTCATCATCTGTCCTTCTTTCTTGGTCGTATGCGTCCGGGGTCAGACGCGGATGCTCATGCCGTCGCTCAGGCTGTAGCGGTAGGCGCGGGCGGCGGGGAGCAGGCCGATCACCATGCCCGCCAGCCACACCAGCCCCAGCAGTTGCCACTCATAGGCGCTCGGCAGCCCCAGGCTCATTTGCAGGCCATAGTGGCTGAGCAGCCAGGGGGTGGCAAGCCCCTGACCGAGATAGAGCGCGGCCACCCCGAGGGCGATGCCGAGGGTGGTCAGCGCCATCGCCTCCAGTGCCAGCAGCAGGAAGAGGTGGGAAGGACCCGCCCCCAGGGATCTCAATATGGCGAGCTCGCGGCGCCGCTCGTTGAGCCCCGCCAGCAGGGTGGTCAGCATGCCGATGAGGCCCGCCACCACCACGAAGCCCGCGATGACCGACAGCGCCGTCTCCGCCACGCTCATCAGGCTCCACAGTTCCTGCAAGGCGGCCCCGGGCAGGATGGCCATCAGCGGCTCCCTGGGGTAGGTGTTGATGCTGCGCTGCAGCTGGAACGCCAATATGCGATTACTGAGACCCACCATAAAGGCGGTGATGGTCTTGGGGGTGAGATCCAGCGCAAGCGCCTGCTCCGGGGTCACATTCTTGCTGTGACGGCCGGTGTCCCAGCCCAGGTGTATCGCCTCTATGCCCGTCAGCGGCACATGTATGGTGCGATCTATGGGGGTACCGGTCGGTGCCAGTATCCCCACCACCTTGAACGGCAGGTTGTCGTGCTGACTGAAGGAGGTGTTGCCAGCGCCGTGGGCGATGACGATGGCTTGATCCAGCTTGTAGCCGAGCTTCTGTGCCGCCTGTGCGCCCAGCACCGCCTCGAACGGCGTCTCGAACGGCCGTCCTTCGCGCAGTTGCAGCGACTGCTGCTGGCCGTACTTCAGATGGGTGAAGTAGTCGCCGTTGGTGCCGAGCACCCTGAACCCCTTGTGGGAGTCACCGAGGGAGAGGGGGATGGTCCAGGCAACGCCTGGCTTTGTCTTGATGGCCTGATAGGAGTCCCAGCCCACGTTGTTGGTGGGGTTGCCGATGCGAAACACCGAGTAGAGCAGCAGGTTCACCTGACCGGAGCGGGCGCCGACGATAAGATCGGTACCCGAGACGGTATTGGAGAAGCTCTCGCGTGCCTGGGTGCGCACCCGCTCCACCCCGAGCAGCAGGGTGACGCTGATGGCGACGGCCAGCAGGGTAAGCCCGGCGGTGAGGCGACGGGCCCAGAGACTTTGCAGGGCGAGCTTTAGCATGTGACCCTCCGGTTTTGTTGTCGTACCGCGTGGGTGCGCATGGCATTCATCAGGGAGATGCAGTGTTGAACGGTGCTCAGCATGATGCCCTCCGGTTGAGCTGTTGCAGGTTCTCCACCCGGGGAAAGAGGGGCTCCAGATAGGGGTCGTGACTCACGAAGACGAGGGTCGAGCCCTGCTTGTCGCACTCCTCGAACAACAGCTTGATAAAGGCAGCCCTGTTGTCGGTATCCAGGGCCGAGGTGGGCTCGTCGGCAATCACCAGGGGCGGCGAGCCGATCAGCGCCCGGGCGGCGGCGACCCGCTGTTGCTGGCCGATGCTGAGGGCGTGAATGGGTCTGTGCAGCGCCTCGTCCGGCAGTTGCAGCTCCCCTAGCAGGCGGCGAGCCTCCTGTTCCGGACTCCCCTGCAGGCGCGCTCGCTTCTCGGGGGAGAAGGTGAGGGCGGCGGTGACGTTGTCCAGCACGGATAAAAAGGGCAGCAGATTGAACTGCTGGAAGATGTACCCCAGATTGGCCGCCCGGAAGTGGTCACGGGCGCGGCCGGAGAGCCGGGCCAATGGTTGGCCCAGCACCTCCAGGGTGCCGTGGTTGGCGGTCTGGATCCCGGCCAGCAAGCCGAGCAGGGTGGACTTGCCAGAGCCCGATGGCCCCTTGATAAACACCCGTTCCCCCTCGCTGATGCGCAGGGCGGGCAGATCGAGCACAGCCTCGCCACCTGGCCAGGCAAAGGCCAGATCGCGGATCTCAACCACGGCGTTTTTCATGGCGTTACCAGCTCAGCTTGTTGGCGGACGGGGTCAGCTCGGCCGCGGTCTGGCCGGTGGGCAGTATGCCCTGCACGCTCAGCTTCTCCAGGCTCGGGTAGAGGCTGAACAGGGTAGCCTCCAGGCCATTGAGCTTGGCCGGGGTGGCGCAGGTGTAGGTATACATGGCTCCGAGATCGGCGTGGCCTGTGTCGGCATGACCTTCTTCGTCATGATGGTGTTCATGTTCGTCGCTGGCAGCCTTGTCATGGTCATGGTCATGGTCGTGATCCTCTTTGGCGGCCTGCAGCTCCTGCTGGGTCAGCTTGCAGCCGGCGGCCGGGTCCAGGCGGAACAGGGCGTCAGGCTGCTGGAGCCGGGCCACCGCCTTGGCGTATTGCGCCTTCTCTTCATCGCTCTTGGCGGCGTGCTCGAAACCCACCAGATCGGCGGCGGGAGCCTGCAGCTCGATCATCAGCTGGTCGCCGTCGACCACCAGATTGAGGTGGCCGTGGCCGTGCTCGTGGGCGCCGTGGCCGTGGCTGTCGTGTTCATCGTGGTTTGCCTGCACGCCGAATGCGGCGGCCGCCAGTAACAGGGTGACTGCTTTCATCGTTAATCCTTTGAAAAGTTTATTTAAAAATGGATATAGCCGGATAAGCGATGAAGCGGTGGCGGTGCACGAATGCGGCACTGGCTAGCTGTGGTGGGGGTGACGTTCGGCAAGGTGACGCCGATAAACAGCGCTATGGCAGAGGACGGAGTGGGGACAAAGGGGGTCGGGGTCAGTGCCAGCTTGCCATCCAGATGCAGGGCGCAGAGGGTGCAGGCGTGGCTATGTTCGGGCAGGTCGGCTTCAAGCGGGTGCTGTGCCAGCGCCGGTTGCATCCACAACCAGCCCAGCAGCAACACCCAGATTGTCAACGTGGAACGACCCATAGACCCTTATGGAAAGGGCGCCATCAGCGCCCTTCTCTCTGATTCAGAGATGGGACTGGATGAGCCCCATCACCTTGGTTATCTCGGTGGCATCGAGCTGGCCATCTTTGGCAAACAGCACCTTGCCCTCTTTATCCAGCACTATGATGGCCGAACTCTCCGGCGCCAGATCCCAGGCGTTGCGGGCCATGCCCTTGGCATCCAGCACCATGGCGGACCAGGGGAACTCTTTCTTGCTGTCTTCGGCGCTGCTCTTCACAAAGCCGGAGGTGCCCCAGATGGCGTCATTGCTGTTGATGATGGTGACTGTCTGGTACTTGTCATGGGGCAGCTTGGCCGCCTTGATCGCCTCTATCATGGGGGCGTTGAGCTCCTTGGCACTGGAGCGACCCGCGATATGCTGGATCAGAAAGACCTTGCCGGTCAGTACCTTGCTTTGCCAGGGCTGATAGCTGATCGCTTTATCCTTCAGCACAAGCTCACCCTTGTCGCCGATGTTGACCAGCGGCACCTGGGCCGACTCCTTGATGTTGTGGGCCAGAACCAGGGTTGGCAGCAGCGCCAGGGTAAGTACGAGATGTTTCATCCGTATGACACTCCTTTGTTATGTTATAACGATTTTGGGATCGAGGGAATGGGACAACCCACATCCTAAACTGATCGGATCTGTTTAAAAAGTGTTAAATAAACGCGAAGGTTGATCAGGGCGCAGCATCAATCACCCCCTGAATCTGCAAACAACGGCGGCAAGGATGGCACGGAGTCGATAAAAATCAACTGGTTGCCCATGTTTTGGGCGCTGGACTCAATAGAGTGGCTCACTGACCAGGGGGATCTGGGCCATGGTCATCTGCTGGGCCAGCAGGGGGGAGCCGGTCAGCAGCACGTGGCGCTGGTTGTCTATCACCAGGGTGTCCCCTTCCAGCCCGCTGTCGGCCGTGATGGCGAGCCAGGCCGGCGAGACGCTGCCGATGCTGATGCCCGGATAGATGATGCTGAGGTTGTATTGCGGCGCCAGCTCCGCCAGCAGGCTGGCCATCAGCAGCGCCTTCTCGTCGCTGTCGGCCTTGTTGTCCTGCAGGGCCTGCAGGGGAGGGGCAAAGTGATCCATCTGCTCGGGCGGGGTGGGTATGGCGCTTAACCACTCCTGCAACAGGTTGACGCTGGTGGCCAGATCCTTGGCCGAAAACTGCCTGGCCAGGGGCTTGAGATCCCCCTTGAACTGGTAGAACAGCTGGGAGTAGTTGGGCCTCACGCAGGGGAGCTGGCGATTGGCCGGGTGCACGCAGGGCAGCACCCGCATCTCGTAGAAGGCATCTTCCTGATACTGCTCATAGGCTTGCCAGAACTGGGTGGATTCTAAGCTGTTGTCATGCAGGGTGAAGGCCTGCTCCAGATTGCGAAACTTGGTCGCCGTCTCCGGGCTGTGCTGGTTGATCTGGTTGATGCTGTTGTAGAGCCTGGGGCTGATGTAGGAGTAGAGCGTCTCCAGCGGGTAGTTGAGGGAGGTATCGAGCAGCGTCATCTCGTGGCGGCTGGCCGAGAGGACCCGCTCGTCCGTGCTCAGTTGCAGGTGCTTGCGTTGACCGTCGGCGGATTGCCACTGCCAGCTCAGGTTGACCTCGTTGGCCATAGCCGCGGAGCCGAAGAGTAGACTCCACAGCAGGCCTTGTGCCAGTTTCATGGTGTGCATCCTGCTTGGGTGATACTAAACAACTAGGTGAGCCGACGGAATTTGGATTGGTTTAGTGATGACGATATTGGTAATTATCTGATCCAGCTTTAAATTTAATCAGGGAAATAAGTCATGCGGGAAATAACCATGAAGCCTGTTTCAATGTGTTTGCTGATATTGCTCTCGTTGCCGGCACAGGCGGGTCAGGTGATCGTCAATCAGGGCATGTCCACGGCAGATACCTTCGCCCTGCGGGATCAGCTGGCGCGGGAACATGAATGGCAGGAGTGGTTGCGTTTCCAGCAGGCCGTCAAGTGGCTGGAGGTGCTGCCGGTCAACTGCGATCTGGTGGGGGGCGCCGGGCAGGAATATCGCTGTGGCGACAACTATTACCGCCCCTATCGACAGAACGGGCGCGACCTCTATATCCAGGGGGATCCCCCCGGCCAGTCCCCGCAACGGCCAATAAAAAAGGCGCCATAAGGCGCCTTTTTTTGCGAGAGAGACGCTTACTTGGCAGCGTAACGCTCGGCAGAAGTCAGGATTTCGGCTTCGGCGGCGGCCTTGTCGCCCCAGCCTTCCACCTTGACCCACTTGCCTGCTTCCAGCTCTTTGTAGCGCTCGAAGAAGTGCTGGATCTGGGCTTTCAGCAGCTCGGGCAGGTCGTTCACATCCTGGATGTGATCGTACTGCTTGGTCAGCTTGGAGTGGGGAACGGCCACGATCTTGGCGTCTTCGCCAGATTCGTCGGTCATCTTCAGCACGCCGACCGGGCGGCAGCGGATGACGGAGCCAGCCAGCAGCGGGTAGGGAGTCGGCACCAGCACGTCGACGGGATCCCCGTCCAGGGACAGGGTGGCGTTCACGTAACCGTAGTTGCACGGGTAGAACATAGGGGTGGACATGAAGCGATCAACGAAGATGGCACCGCTGTCCTTGTCGACTTCGTATTTGATCGGGTCGGCATTCTGCGGGATTTCGATGATGACGTAGATGTCGTCAGGCAGGCTCTTGCCAGCCGGTACCAGGTTCAGGCTCATGACGTTTCCTTTGAGTGTTGGAGTCAAGTTTGCAGGCCGACATTATAGCGATGTCCCGTCAAATGACCATATTTCGCGGGCAGGGGAGCACGCTGGTGGATGTCGCGCCGCCTGAGTTCGTCCGATTTCTGTCGCCTCGTCGGGGCTGGCTGCGCTCTGGCCATGGTCGCGGCTTGTGCCACCGGGTCAACAGACCCTAGAATGCGCACTCCCTTTACTGGAAAAGGCAGCGGTATGCACATTCACATTCTCGGGATCTGCGGCACCTTCATGGGTGGTCTGGCGGTGTTGGCAAAACAGCTGGGCTATCGAGTCACCGGCTCGGATGCCAACGTCTATCCCCCCATGAGCACCCAGCTCGAGCAGCAAGGCATAGAGCTGACCGAGGGTTATGACCCGTCCCAGCTCGATCCGGCGCCGGATCTGGTGGTGATCGGCAATGCCATGAGCCGTGGCAACCCTTGCGTGGAGTATGTACTGGATCGCAATCTGCCCTACATCTCCGGCCCCCAGTGGCTGCTGGAGCACGTGCTGCAGGATCGCTGGGTGCTGGCCGTTGCCGGCACCCACGGCAAGACCACCACCGCCAGCATGCTGGCCTGGGTGCTGGAGTACGCCAAGCTGGAGCCCGGCTTCCTCATCGGCGGCGTGCCGGGCAACTTCCCGGTCTCCGCCCGTCTCGGCTCCGCCCCCTTCTTCGTGATCGAAGCGGACGAGTATGACTGCGCCTTCTTCGACAAGCGCTCCAAGTTCGTCCACTACCACCCGCGCACCCTGGTGATGAACAACCTGGAGTTCGACCACGCGGACATCTTCCCGGATCTCGCCGCCATCCAGCGCCAGTTTCACCACCTGATGCGCACCGTGCCGAGCAATGGCCGGGTGCTCTTCCCCCAGGCCGACGACAACCTCAGCGCGGTGCGCAAGATGGGCTGCTGGAGCGAGGTGGAGCTGGTGGGCCAGGACGATGCCAAGTGGAAGGCGGTCAAGCTGGCCGATGACGGCTCCGCCTTCGAGGTGTGGCTGGATGGCGTCAAGCAGGGGGAGGTGCACTGGGAGTGTATCGGCGAGCACAACGTCAACAACGGTCTGATGGCCATCGCCGCCGCCCGCCACGCCGGTGTCATGGTGGAGCACGGCATAGCCGCCCTCTGCCAGTTCAAGTCCCCCAAGCGGCGGATGGAACTCAAGGGCGAGGTGACAGGCATCAGCGTCTATGACGACTTCGCCCACCACCCCACCGCCATCGAGACCACCCTCGGCGGCCTGCGCGCCAAGGTGGGTCAGGCCCGCATCCTGGCGGTGCTGGAGCCCCGCTCCAACACCATGAAGCTGGGGGTACACAAGGGGGAGCTGGCCGGCTGCTTCGATGGCGCTGACGAGGTGTTCTTCTTCCAGCCGTCGAACATCGGCTGGAATCTCGGCGAGGTGACCGCCCACATGAGCCGTCCGGCGCAGGTGTTTGACGATCTGGAGCTCCTGATCGGCGCCCTGGTGGCCGAGAGCCGCGCGGGGGATCATATTCTGATCATGAGCAACGGCGGCTTCGGCGGCATTCATGACAAGCTGATCGCCCGCCTCAGGCAAGGCACATCATGAACAAGCAGATCACCCTGGCGCTGACCGGCGCCTCCGGCGCCCCCTATGCCCTGCGCCTGCTCCAGTGTCTGGTGCAGGCGGACTATAGGGTCTACCTGCTCGCCTCATCGGCGGCTCGTGTGGTGCTCAAGACCGAGCAGCAGCAGGAGTGGCCAGGCTCGCCGAAAGAGCTGTCGGCCCATCTCTGTCGCCAATATGGTGCCAAAGAGGGGCAGATAGTCGCCTGCGGCAAGGAGGAGTGGTTCTCGCCGGTGGCCTCCGGTTCGGCGGCGCCGAAACAGATGGTGGTCTGTCCCTGCTCCATGGGCACCGTCTCGGCCATTGCCAACGGCACCTCCGACAACCTGCTGGAGCGGGCGGCGGACGTGGTGATCAAGGAGCGCGGCCAGCTCATTCTGGTGCCCCGCGAGAGCCCCTTCTCGGCGATCCATCTGGAGAACATGCTGAAACTGGCGCGACTCGGGGTGACCATCATGCCCGCCGCACCCGGTTTCTATCATGAGCCGAAAAGCATCGAGGATCTGGTGGACTTCATGGTCGCCCGCATCCTGGATCATCTGGGGGTCGAGCATGCGCTGACCAGTCGCTGGGGCTATGCCAAGCCCTGAGCCAGCGAGACGAAAGAGAGATAAACAAAAGCGGCGCCGACCTGAACAGTCCGGCGCCGCTTTTTATTGGCAGGGAGGATCAGACCACCTGTAGGGGGGCCGTCACGTACTTGAACAGAAAATCGGTCACTTCTTCCCGGGTCGGGCGCTGTGGCTGATTGATCATTTGCATCATGACGTAGCCGAACCCGGTCAGGGAGCGGGCCAGATCCTGCGCCGACAGCACGCTCTGGATCTCGCCGCTGTCCATGGCCGCTTGCAGGTGGGGGGCGATGCGCTCCAGCGCCTTGTCCAGCAGACGGGTGTAACGGGGCCAGACCTCTTCCCGTACCGATGAACTCCATTCCAGCCAGATGCTGGCGTGGTCAGGTTTGTCATAGGCGGCGTCAACGAACAGCTTCACATGGCGGTGGATGCTGTCCCTGACCGAGCCCTGGCCGTTGTAAGCCTGCTCGAGGATCTGCTGCACAAAGCCTTCAATCTCGGCCAGCACTTCATCGACCAGATCTTCACGGGTGTTGAAATAGTTGAAGACGGTGGCAACCGAGACTTTGGCTTGCTCGGCAATTTCGGCATGTCCCGCACGGCCGATGCCGCGACGGGAAAATACCTCGATGGCACATTCCATCAATTGATCACGACGAGCCTCCGGCGACAGCCGGGTCCGACGTCTTATCTCTGCGCGTGGTTCCATAGTTTTTTCATCTAATAGTTATTGATTATGGTGTTTATAGTATTGTCACCGATAATGCCCGAAGGCTTGCTAACTCTATCAATTAAAATAAGCCGATAAAAGCATCACGTATGCCTGACGCCTTCCGGTTGGAGTGGTAGAATCATCGGTTTTGATGTTAATGAACGGCCAATAACCCTTTGGCCATTATTGGAGTATGTGATGAAACACAACGTCGAGGTGATGATCTCCGAGGCTGATGTCGCCGCCCGGATCGCCAAACTGGGTGAAGAGATCACCGCCCGTTACCAGGGCTCCGATGAAGTCGTGATGATTGGCCTCTTGCGCGGCTCCTGCGTCTTCCTGGCCGACCTCTGCCGTCAGTGCCAGCTGCCCATCACCCTGGATTTTATGACTGCCTCCAGCTATGGCTCCGGCATGCACAGCACCCGTGACGTGCGCATCCTCAAGGATCTGGATGATGACATCAAAGGCAAGGACGTGGTGATCGTCGAGGACATCATCGACACCGGCTACACCCTCAACAAGGTGCGCGAGATCCTCTCCCTGCGCGAACCGAAATCCCTGGCCATCTGTACCCTGCTGGACAAGCCGTCCCGTCGTGAGGTCCAGGTGCCGGTGGACTGGATTGGCTTCGCCATCCCGGACGAGTTCGTGGTGGGCTGTGGCATCGACTACGCCCAGAAGTACCGTAATCTGCCCTTCATCGGCAAGGTAGTTCCGCAAGAGTAAGCAAGGCTCGGACGTGGCAGGGCAGCTTGGCCGCCCGCCATCGACTGTCTTCAGGCGGCGCTCAAGCCGCCTTTTCTGTCTCGAGATGGGCTCATCCATCACAGGGGTTGCAATGAACGCATTGGAAATCAGCGGTCTGAAGAAGACCTATCAGGGGGGCGTCGAAGCCCTCAAGGGCATAGATCTCACCGTCAAGCAGGGAGATTTCTTCGCCCTGCTCGGCCCGAACGGGGCGGGCAAGTCCACCACCATCGGCGTGATCAGTTCGCTGGTGAACAAGAGTGCCGGCAAGGTCAAGGTGTTCGGTTACGACATCGACACCGATCTGGAGCTGGCCAAGGCCCAGCTCGGGCTGGTGCCTCAGGAGTTCAACTTCAGCCAGTTCGAGAAGGTGAGCCAGATTGTCACCCACCAGGCCGGTTTCTACGGCGTGCCAAGGGCCGAGGCCAAGGTGCGCGCCGAGAAGTACCTGCGCCAGCTCGATCTGTGGGACAAGCGCGACATGGCGGCCCGCACCCTCTCCGGCGGCATGAAGCGCCGGCTGATGATAGCCCGCGCCCTGATGCACGAGCCCAGGCTGCTGATCCTGGATGAGCCGACCGCCGGGGTGGACATCGAGATCCGTCGCTCCATGTGGAGCTTCCTCAAGGAGCTCAACGAGCAGGGGGTCACCATCATACTCACCACCCATTACCTGGAAGAGGCCGAGATGCTGTGCCGCAACATCGGCATCATCGACAAGGGGCGCCTCATCGAGAACACCAGCATGAAGAACCTGCTCGGCAAGCTGGGGCGGGAGACCTTCCTGCTGGATCTGGTGCCCGGCAGCCAGGTGCCGACCTTGCCCGAGTTCAACGGTCGCATGCAGGATGAGCACACCCTGGAGGTAGAGCTGGACAAGAGCCAGTCCCTCAACAGCCTGTTCGAGCAGCTCTCCGCCCAGGGGGTGAAGGTGCTGAGCATGCGCAACAAGGCAAACCGGCTGGAAGAGCTGTTCGTCAACCTGGTAGAGGAGGGTCGCAAAGCATGAACCCCATGACCTATTACATCGCCTTCAAGAGCATACTGGCCAAGGAAGTGAGCCGCTTTACCCGGATCTGGATCCAGACCCTGGTGCCGCCGGCCATCACCATGAGCCTCTACTTCGTCATCTTCGGCAACCTTATCGGGTCGCGCATCGGTGACATGGGGGGCTTCAGCTACATGGAGTTTATCGTGCCCGGCCTCATCATGATGTCGGTCATCACCAACTCCTACTCCAACGTCGCCTCCTCCTTCTACAGCGCCAAGTTCCAGCGCAACGTGGAGGAGCTGCTGGTGGCGCCAGTGCCCAACTACATCATCATCGCCGGCTATGTGGGCGGCGGTGTGGCACGGGGCCTCTGTGTCGGTCTCATCGTCACACTGGTCTCCCTGTTCTTCGTGCCGCTGCAGGTCCACCATCTGTTCAGTGTCTGCTTCACCGTGCTGCTGACCTCGATCCTGTTCTCCCTGGGGGGGCTCATCAACGCCGTGTTCGCGAAGTCGTTCGATGACATCAGCATCATCCCGACCTTCATCCTGACGCCGCTCACCTATCTGGGGGGAGTCTTCTACTCCATCAGCCTGCTGCCGCCGTTCTGGCAGGGGGTCTCCCAGGTGAACCCCATCATCTACATGGTGAACGCGTTCCGCTACGGCTTCCTCGGCATCTCCGACGTGCCGCTCGGCACCGCCTACCTCATCATCATCGGCTTCATCGTCGCGCTCTACGGACTTGCCTGGTGGCTGATTTCCCGGGGTACCGGGCTGCGCCACTGAGGTGCAAGCCGGCCAGCAAAAAGGCGCCCTCGGGCGCCTTTTTTATTTGTCTGGTGCAGAGCCTCAGAGGGCTGGCGCGTCGTAGTCCGCCGGCTCGTCGCTGTAGACGCAGACGTTCCACTTGGCCGCCAGCCCCTCTTCGGCCAGACAGTAACGCTCGAAGAAGGCCTTGATCTCGGCGCGCTGGCAGTGGGCCTCGAAGCTGGCCATGTCTTGCCAGATCTCGTTGAAGACGATGGGGAAGCTCTCCCCCTCGGCGAAGGGACTGGCAATGTGGCGGGTGACTCTGTACTGCAGGCAGCCGTCTTCCCTCAGGGTATTGGGCTCCAGCCCCTGCAAGACCTGGAACAGGGCCTGCTCCTTGCCCGGCTTGGGCAGGAACTGGGCGATGCAATAAACCTTCTTGGACATTTTTGTCTCCTTGCCGTGTCTCAACCCTGAAGGGTGACGACACTATTGTCGATAAGGCGGGCCTTGCCGGGGTAAGGGTCGGCCATCGGGACTGTCAGTCGTTGCTTGCGCTGATGAGGGTGACGACGCGGTTGTCGATAAGGCGTGCCTTGCCCAGATAGGCAGCCATCAGGATCACCAGCCGCTTGCTGGCGGCGCTGGCCGATTCGAGGGTGTCGGCATCGACGATGTCGATGGCGTCCGTCCTGAAGCCCGCGTTGTCGAGACGCTGGCTGGCCTGAGCCACCAGGGAGGGGAGGTGGTTGTTCCCCGCTTCAATCTGCTCGGCAATCCAGTTCATGGTGCGCGCGAGCTCGGGGGCCTGGGCGCGCTCGGCAGCGGTCAGGTAGCCGTTGCGCGAGGAGAGGGCCAACCCGTCCTCGGCCCGCACAGTGGGCACGCCGACTATCTCGACCGGCATGGCCATGTCGGCCACCATCTTGCGAATGAGCGCCAGCTGCTGGTAATCCTTCTGGCCGAAGCAGGCCACGTCGGGCTGCACCAGGTTGAACAGCTTGGTGACGACGGTGCTGACACCGCGAAAGTGCCCCGGGCGCAGCGCCCCTTCCAGCAGGCTGGAGAGACCCGGTACCTCGACGAAGGTCTGGCTGGCCAGCCCCTGGGGATACATCAGCTCCGGGGTCGGGGTGAACACCAGATCCACGCCGGCGGCCTGAAGGGCGGCGCAGTCCTGCTCCAGGGTACGGGGATAGTTGGCGAGATCCTCGGCCTTGTCGAACTGCAAGGGGTTGACGAAGATGCTGACGACCACCTTCTCGCCGTGGCTGCGGGCCTCATCGACCAGGGTGAGATGGCCCTGGTGCAGATTACCCATGGTGGGCACGAATGCGATGGCGCGGCCTTCGCGGCGCCATTGGCCGATCTGTTCACGCAGAGCGGCAGGATTGTTCACAACCAACATCAACAGTTCACCTTCGGATAGGTCAAGAAAACAGGGATTGCATAGGCCAGAGAGGGATGCGAAACGGGGGCCTAGCCCCCGTTGCCGTTCATGAGGCCTGGATCAGCTGAAACAGTGCTCGGGGCCGGGGAAGGTGCCCTCGCTCACCTGCTGTACATAGAGGCGGATGGCGGCGCGCATGTCACCCGTCTCGGCCAGGAAGTTCTTGGTGAACCTGGGCACATAGCCGGAGGTGATGCCAAAGGCGTCGTGCATCACCAGGATCTGGCCATCGGTGGCCGGGCCCGCGCCTATGCCGATGACAGGGATGCGCAGGGCCTTGCTGATGCGCTCGGCCAGGGCGACCGGCACGCATTCGAGCACCAGCAGCTGGATGCCCGCGGCCTGCAGCTCGAGGGCCTGACGGTAGATCTCCTGGGCGTGGAACTCGTCGCGCCCCTGCACCTTGAAGCCGCCAAACACGTGGACGGATTGCGGGGTCAGCCCCAGGTGACCGCAGACAGGCACGCCGTTGCGGGTCAGGTGGCGAATGCTCTCGCAGAGCCAGTCGCCCCCTTCCATCTTCACCATGCGGGCGCCGGCGGCCATCAGCCGGGCGGCGTTCTGGTAGGTCTGCTCGGGAGTGGCATAGCTCATGAACGGCATGTCGGTGACCACCAGCGCCTTGCTGGCGCCACGCACCACGCAGCGGGTGTGATAGACCATCTCATCCATGCTGACGGCCAGGGTGTCGTCCCCTCCCTGCAGCACCATGCCCAGGGAATCACCGATGAGCAGCACCTGGGCGCCTTCGTCGTCGAACAGCTTGGCGAAGGTGGCATCATAGGCGGTGATGGCGGTGATTTTTTGTCCGTCCTGCTTCATCTTCTGCAGGGCGGTGATGGTGATCTTGCTCATTGCGTTGCTCCTACTCGTCTACTCACCCGCCGCGCCTGCAAGGATCGCGAGACCATTGCGCGGGCAGCGGGCAACCAGTTCGGTGAGCGGGGTGCCGCAGGGCAGCACCAGGGCGGGGGCGATTTCGGCAAGGGGCAGCAGGACGAACTCCCGCTCCTTCATGCCGTAGTGGGGAACGATCAGGCGTTCATGCTGGATGACTTGCTCGCCGTACAGCAGCAGATCCAGATCCAGGGTTCTTGGACCCCAACGCTCGTCCTTGCGCACACGTCCCTGTTCCCGCTCGATTTTCTGCAGTTGATCCAGCAAAGCCAGGGGGCCGAGCCGGGTATGAAGCCGCACCACGGCATTGACGTAGTCCGGCTGATCCGCAGGGCCCATGGGGCGGCTGCCGTAAAGCTGCGAGGCCTGCTGCAATTGGGATTCCGGCAGCCTGCCCAGGGCGGCGACAGCCTGCCTGGCCTGGGCGACGGGATTGCCCAGGTTGGATCCGATGGCAACGAAGACCTCGATCATCGGATGGCCTTTATTCTGCCGCTTTCGGCTTGCGACGACGGGGGCGACGGCGGTTGCGGCTGTTGCTGCCACGTTTCTCACCGTCTCCGCGCGGCTCGGCCGCCGGGGCTCGTTCACCGCTCGCCGGGCGGCGGGTTGCTTCCCGTTGCAGTTGCGGACGCACATCCGGGTTGGAGGCCACATAGCGCTCCCACCAGCTGGCCAGCTCGCCGAGGCCCCGTTCTACCCGGTTGCGCAGCAGCAGGAAGTCAAAGGCTGCGCGGAACTTCGGATGCTCCATGGCGCGCTCGGGGTGACGACCCTGGCGACGGGTCAGGCGCTGTTGCAGGGCCCAGATGTCGCGCACGTCCGTGGTGAAGCGGCGCGGCACGGCGATGATCCGCACCTGGGCATCCAGCACCTCGTTGATGGCCAGCATGAAGGCGTCGTGCCAGGGCAGGCCGCTCTCGTTTTCCAGCACCCGGGCACGGGCCTCGACGGCGCCCCACAGCAGGGTGGCATAGAGGAAGGCCGGGGTGACGCGCTTCTCTTCACGGACCCGGGTATCGGTATCCATCAGCGCCAGCTCGATGAACTGCTCGTAGGGCGAGTTGCCGTTGGGGGTGAACAGGGCGGCGACCTGGGGGAACAGGGGCTGGAACAGCCCGTATTCGCGCAGCAGCTTGTAGGTGGCGAGACCGTCACCGGCCAGGAACAGCTTGAGGGTCTCCTCGAACAGGCGGGCGGCAGGAATGTCCTGCAGCAGCGGCGCCAGTTCCCGGATGGGGGCGGCGGTGCGCGGGCTGATGGTCATCTCCAGCTTGGCGGCGAAGCGCACGGCGCGCAGCATGCGCACCGGGTCTTCCCGGTAGCGGGTCTCGGGGTCGCCGATCAGCTCCAGCTTGCGCTCTGCGAGATCCTCGATGCCACCCTCGAAGTCGTGCAGGGTGAAATCCTTGGCGCTGTAGTAGAGGGCGTTGACGGTAAAGTCACGGCGCTCGGCATCCTCTTCGATGGTGCCGTAGACGTTGTCACGCAGCAGCATGCCTTCATCAGACTGGGCCGACACGTGCTTGCTGGTATTGACCTGATGGTGGTGACCACGGAAGGTAGCCACTTCGATCACGTCACGACCAAAGACGATGTGGGCCAGGCGGAAACGACGGCCGATCAGGCGGCAGTTGCTGAACAAGGCCTTGATCTGCTCCGGCGTCGCATCGGTGGCGATGTCGAAATCCTTTGGCGTCTTCCCGAGCAGAATATCCCGGACGCCGCCACCCACCAGGTAGGCTTCGTAGCCACCCTTGTTCAGGCGGTAGAGCACCTTGAGCGCATTCTCGCTGATCTCTTTGCGCGAAATAGGGTGCTGGTCACGGCTCAAGGTTCGGCGTTGACCGGCGACACGGGCTGGAATGGGAGACTCTATCGACTGCTCGCCGTCTTCCTTGCCGAGCACCTTGCGGCAAAAGTTTGCGATCTGGGAAAAAATGGTACACCTCTTCATGACTTCAAATTGACGGGAGGCCAAAAAATAGCGGCCTATCATAGCTCAGGCCCGACCAAATGAGAAACGCTGCGGTCTGCTTCCCCGATTCGGGCCCGGTGACATAAATGACGCGGCGGCCTGCGTTTGCTCTGCGTGCCGGTTTACCTGGCCCCCAGCACTATCTTCTGCTGGCGGGGAACCCGCGCCAGCTGCCAGTGGGCAATGCCCCAGGCGATGATCTCGTCGACGGTATTCTCTCTTAAGCAAGGCGGCGGGCACTGGCCTAGGAAGGCGAGGGCCTGCCACAGGGCGGGCCTGACGTCATCCTGTGCCAGCGCCGGCGCATGGTTCTGCTTCGACAGCTTGTTGCCATCCGCCAGCACCGCCAGCGGCAGGTGCACCCAGGCGGGGACGTCCGCTCCCAGGGTCTGGTAGAGGGCAATCTGGCGCACGGTGGGCTCCAGCAGATCGGCGCCGCGCACTATCTCCGTGATGCCGCTGTCCATGTCATCCACCACCACCGCCAGGTTGTAGGCGTAGAGCCCGTCCCGGCGGCGCACGATGAAGTCCTCCTCGGCGAGCGCCGCAGGCACAGCGATATGGCCCTGCAACTCATCCTCGAAGTGGTAGACGGGATGATGCTGGCGCAGGCGGGCGGCGCAGCCTTCTGCGGTCAGCCCGAGAGTGCGGCAGTGGCCGTTGTAGAAGCCGCCCGCCGCCATGATCTCGCGCCGGGTGCAGCGGCACCAGTAGAGATCCCCGGCCCGGTAGAGCCCCTCGATGATCTCGTCGTAGCGCCCATGGCGCCGGCTCTGATACATCACCTCCCCATCCCAGCCGAGGCCATGGGCCTCCAGGGTCTGGAGGATGAGCTCGCTGGCCCCGGCCATCTCCCGCGGTGGATCTATGTCCTCGATGCGCACCAGCCAGCGCCCCTGCTGCGATCTCGCCTGCAGGAAGCTGCCAAGGGCGGCGACCAGGGAGCCGAAGTGGAGCGGACCGGACGGGGAGGGGGCGAAGCGGCCCACATGGGGTCGGACAGGGGAGGAGGGGGTCATGGCCATGGGAATTCGGGTAGACGATGCATTGAGGCTGCATTCTGGGATGGTCGTGGGAAAAGCTCAATAAAAAAGGGAGCCCGCGAGCTCCCTTTTTTGTCCATGTCGATGGGCGGCATCAGCCAGCCATCTGTTTTTCCTTGATTTCAGCCAGCGTCTTGCAGTCGACACAGAGGTCGGCAGTCGGACGGGCTTCCAGACGACGAATACCGATTTCGATACCGCAATGTTCGCAGTAACCAAAGTCGTCTTCTTCGAGCAGCAGCAAGGTCTTCTCGATCTTCTTGATCAGCTTGCGTTCACGGTCGCGGGTGCGCAGTTCGAGTGCGAACTCTTCTTCCTGCGCGGCGCGATCGACCGGATCCGGGAAGTTGGCAGCCTCATCCTTCATGTGGTCGACGGTGCGGTCAACTTCCTGCATCAGTTGGTTGCGCCAGGCTCCCAGGATCTTGCGAAAATGAACCTTTTGTTGGTCATTCATGTACTCCTCACCGGCTTTTACCTGGTAAGGCTCTACACCCGCAATGGCCAGGGGGCCCAGAGATTTCCTGTTTTCGCCTGTTGGCATGCCCTGTCTCCTAATTCAGCACGCTACCCGTGCCATCCATAAATTGAGGGCGGTATCTATAGCAGAAGGGTCAACGGGAGGCAAACAAGCCTTGTCAATAATGTTACCCACTTCCACATTTATTCTCAGCCCTCGGGTAGCATGTGGTCAGATTCAAATGGAATAAAATCTTGAGCCACCATGCCCTGCACCCCAACATGGGGGCGATAGCATAAAATTTCAACCCCTGCCGCCATCGCCTGCTCAACAAGCTGACTATAGTGCGGATCTATATGGGTTGCAGGGCGCACTCTCGCGATGCCGGAGTGCAACACCATGAACAGCAGCACGGCTCTGTGCCCTTCCGCCTTCATGGCCATCAATTCACGCAAGTGCTTGGCGCCACGGGTGGTGACCGCATCGGGGAAGTAACCCATGCCCGCTTGTTCCCGCTCGTCGAGCAGGGTGACAGATTTCACCTCTATGTAACAACTTGCCCTGTGATCGTCTTCCAGCAGCAGGTCGATGCGGCTGTTCTCCTCCCCGTATTTCACCTCGGTGCGCAGCCTGGCATAACCCGCCAGCGGGGCCAGCGCCCCTTGCTCGATGAGCTCCCGGGCGACCTGGTTGGCCCGGGCCGTGTTGACGCAGATGAAGTGGCCCGCCGGGCTCTGGGCTATCTCCCAGCTGTGGGCCAGCTTGCGCTTGGGATTGCTTGAGGTGGAGTACCAGACCCGGGTACCCGGCTCGGCACAACCCGTCATGGCGCCGGTATTGGCACAGTGAATGGTGATCTGCTCGCCATTGTCGAGTTGCACATCGGTCAGGAAGCGCTTGTAGCGGGCGATGAGCTGACCGGATTGCAGAGGGGGATCGAAGATCATGGAGTCAGCTCCTCGCTGCTTGTTGCTTTGACGCGGGCACGCAGGGGCCAGCAGGCGATGGGGTCATAGCTGACCCCCTGCGGAGTGCTGACGGACTGGTAGAGGCAGAAGCTGTCCACCTGCAGCACAAAATAGGGGGCGGGCAGCGCCTCCGGGGCCTCGCCAGCCTTGCGCGACAGGGTGACGTGGGGGCGGTAGCCCTGTTCCCCGTTGCCAAGCCCCAGCTTCTCGCCGTGACGACGCAGGGCCCTGGCCAGCACGTTCAGCTCGTTTGGCCACTCGCTGGGCCCCACCCAGGCAGCCTTGGCGCGGCTGAACCAACCGGTTTCATCGAGGGTGATGACAAGGGGCGGACAGTGCTGACGTTCGGCGGCGGCCATCAGGCGGGCAGTGGTGACCTGATCCGCTTCACCCAGAAAGGCCAGCGTCAGGTGGAGGTTGGCTTGCGGCACAGGTTGGCCGGGCCAGGGGCGTTGATCTCGCCAGTCGATAAGCTCGGGGGCGAGCTGTTGCAGGGGCAGGGCAAAGAAAAGTTTGGCCATCTTGGTGAGGATGCCTTTTTACGCTCATAACATGGCGCCATTCTATGGCAGCCATCGCTGCCATGTCTCGCCATCCTGTTATCCCGTTTATATCCATGGTTCGAATGGGAGGACGGTCATGATGATCATCCTGCCATCGCCTGTGCCGGCGACATCTGCTCACGGTGGCCGCGAATGCTATGGCAGAATGGGCGCCGTTTTAAGGTCGCTAACGTAAGGTGTTTGCCGCTTTGTCCCTACTCCCCATCGTCTCTGTGCTGCCCGAGCTGTTTGATGCCATCGACAGCCACGCCAGCGTGATATTGCAGGCCCCCCCGGGGGCGGGCAAGTCGACCCTGCTGCCCCTGGAGCTGGTGCGCCGAAACCGGCTGCCCGGCCGCATCATCATGCTGGAGCCCCGCCGCCTCGCGGCGCGCAACATAGCGGGCTTTCTGGCGCGCCAGCTCGGGGAGAAGGTGGGGGAGCGCATCGGGCTGCGGGTGCGCGGCGAGAGCCGGGCCAGTGGCCAGACCCGACTCGAGATAGTGACCGAGGGGGTGCTGACCCGGATGTTGCAGCAAGACCCCGAGCTTAGTGGCGTCTCGCTCGTCATTTTCGATGAATTCCACGAGCGCAGCCTGCATGCCGATACCGCCCTGGCCTTCGCCATCGAGAGCCAGCAGGGGCTGCGCGATGATCTCAAGCTGCTCATCATGTCCGCCACCCTGGACGGCATGGCGCTGGAGGCCCTGTTGCCGGACGCCCCCGTCATCCGCTCCGAGGGGCGCGGCTTTCCCATCGACTACCACTACCGCCCCGCCAATCGCCAGCAGTGGCTGGAGCCCCAGGTGGGCGCCGTGGTGCTGGAGGCGCTGGCGGACCACGGGGGCAGCGCCCTGGTGTTCCTGCCGGGACAGGGGGAGATAGAGCGGCTCGCCCAGTGGCTGGAAGGGCGCCTGCCGGATGACGTGCGCCTCGCCCCCCTCTACGGTCGTCTCGACATGGCGGTGCAGCAGGCGGCCATCGAGCCCGCTCCGGCGGGGAGCCGCAAGCTGGTGCTCACCACCAATGTGGCGGAGACCTCCCTCACCATAGAGGGGGTCTCCGTGGTCATCGACAGCGGGCTGGAGCGGCGCGCCACCTTCGATCTGAGAAGCGGCGTCACCCGGCTGGAGACCCGTCAGATTGCCAGGGCCTCCGCCACCCAGCGTGCCGGCCGTGCCGGCCGTCTCGGCCCCGGGGTCTGCTACCGGCTGTGGAGCGCCGAGGTACAGGAGCGCCTCGCCGAGCAGAGCCCGCCGGACATCCTCACCCAGGAGCTGACCGGCCTGCTGCTGGACGCCGCCCAGTGGGGGGCCAGGGTGGAGAGCCTGCCGCTGCTGGACATGCCCCCCGCCCCTGCGGTGGCGAGCGCCCGGCGCCTGCTGGTGGCCCTTGGCGCCATGAAGCCGGAGACTGAGCAACAACTCACCCCGGCCGGCCGCACCATGGCCGCCTTCGGCACTCATCCCCGGCTGGCGCGCATGCTGCTGCGGGCCCGGGAGCTGGAGGCCGAGGGTCTGACAGGGATTGTCGCCGATGCGGCATTCCTGGTGGCGCTGCTGGAAGAAGATCTGCGAGGATCTGAGCGCCTTTCCGTGCTCTTCCATCGCCGCCAGGGGGCCTTGCGTCAGGGGGCAGCCCGCTGGTTCGAACGCCTGGGGGCCCGCCCTGCCGGCGCCCAAGGACAGTGGCTGGGGTTGCTGTGCGCCCTCGCCTGGCCGGATCGGATAGGCAAGCTGCGCAGCGGCAGCCGCTATCAACTCAGTGGTGGGATCGGCTGCGATCTGGTAGAAGGTCACCCATGTCAGGGACAAGGGGCCCTGATCGCCATCGAGATGGGGCAGAACGATCGTGGCAGCCGCATCTTCATCGCCGAGCCGGTGGCGCTGGACGAGCTGGTGCGCCAGTTGCCGGAGCTGGTGAGCGAGCGCCAGTGGTTCGACTGGGACGAGCGGGAAGAGCGGGTCCGGGCCGAGCGCCAGCAGGTGATCGGCGAACTGGTGCTTGGCCAGCGGCCGCTGACGGACCTCTCCGACGAGCAGAAGGGGCGCTGCCTGCTGCAAGGCATTCGTCGCAAGGGGCTGCAGGTGCTGCCCTGGGACGAGGGCAGCGAAGGCTTGCTGGCCCGCTTGCGCTGCGCCCGTGACTGGCTGCCGGACGAGGGCTGGCCCGCCATGGACGACGAGAGTCTGCTGGCCCGGCTGGAGGAGTGGCTCTTGCCTGCCCTGAGCGGCATGACTCGGCTGGAGCAACTCAAAAGGCTCAACCTCTCCGATCTACTGCGCCAGTCCCTGCCCTGGCCCTTGCCAAAACGGCTGGACGAGGCGCTGCCGAGTCACTTTGCTGCGCCGACCGGCAGCCGGGTACGGATCCGTTATCAGCCGGGGCAGGCCCCGGTGATCCCGGTGCGCATTCAGGAGATGTTCGGTCAGGGTACGACCCCCTGCGTGGCCGATGGCCGTGTGCCCCTGGTGGTAGAGCTGCTCTCCCCGGCCCAGCGGCCGCTGCAGATCACCGCCGATCTCGCCGCCTTCTGGGCGGGCTCCTACGAGCAGGTGAAGAAAGAGATGAAGGGGCGTTACCCCCGTCACTACTGGCCGGACAACCCTCTGGAGGCCATGCCGACCAAGGTCACCAAGAAAAAGATGGGTATCTAGGTTCGATGGGTTAAGCCCGATCGGACGTTCGCGAATGCGACATCACAAGTAGAAAGGAAAGCAAAGAGGAATTATGGCAACCCAACGACGCAAGAGCCCCCCCAAGAAGGCGGCGCCCAAGCGCACCATCTGGCGCACCCTGTTCTGGCTGGGCTTCAAGCTCTCCCTGGTGGTGGCGGCCTTTATGGTGGTCTTTGGTATCTACCTCGATACCAAGGTGCGCGAGCGCTTCGACGGGGAGAAGTGGCAGTTGCCCGTGATGGTCTACAGCCGCCCGCTGGAGCTCTACCCCAGCCAGCGTCTCTCCCAGACCCAGATGCTGCGCGAGCTCAACATGCTGAGCTACAAGCAGGTGCGCCAGCCCCACACCCCGGGGGAGTACGCGGTCAACGGCAACCGCATCGAGCTGGTCCGCCGTCCGTTCGAGTTCCATGACGGCGCCGACGGCGCCCGTGGCCTGCGCCTCACCTTCAACGGTGCGCGGCTGGAGGGGATCCAGTCCCTGGAGAACCAGCGTCAGCTAGGTTATGCCCAGATGGACCCTGTGCTGCTGGACCGCCTCAACACAGAGGATCGGGAAGATCGCCTGCTGGTGCGCATCGCCGAGGTGCCGGACAGCCTGCTGGTGACCCTGCTGACCACCGAGGATCGCGACTTCTACCAGCACGGCGGCGTCTCGCCGGTGGCCATCATGCGCGCCATGGTAGCCAACCTGCTGGCGGGTCGTACCGTACAGGGGGGCAGTACCCTCACCCAGCAGCTCGCCAAGAACTTCTTCCTGACCCGGGAGCGCAACCTGTGGCGCAAGGCGCAGGAAGCCTATATGGCGGTGCTCATCGACTACCGCTACAGCAAGGACGAGATCCTGGAGGCCTACCTCAACGAGGTCTATCTGGGGCAGAACTTCTCCCAGGGGGTCTATGGATTCGGGCTCGCCTCCTACTTCTACTTCGGCATCCCGGTCAACGAGCTGGACATCGATCAGGTGGCCCTGCTGGTGGGCATGGTGAAGGGACCCTCCTATTACGATCCCTGGCGCTTCCCCGAGCGGGCCAAGGCGCGCCGGGATCTGGTGCTGAAACTGCTGATGGAGCACGGCAGCCTGACTCAGGCCGAGTATGAGCTGGCCAGCAAGCAGTCCCTTGGCATCATCACCCGGGGCCAGATGAGCTATGGCCGCACCCCGGCCTTCATGGGGCTGCTCAAGCGGGAAATCCAGAACCGCTTCGGCCCGGATCTGCTCAAGCAGTCCGGCCTCAAGATCTTCACCAGCCTGGATCCCATCGCCCAGCACGCCGCCGAGCAGGCGGTGCAGACCGGCCTCGCCACCATAGAGAAGCAGCGCGGCAAGAAGAAGCTGGAGGCGGCCATGGTGGTCTCCGACTGGCACAAGGGCGAGGTGGTCGCCATGGTGGGGGGACGGGATCCCCGTTACGCCGGCTTCAACCGTGCGCTGGATGCCCGTCGCCAGATAGGCTCCCTGGTGAAGCCCGCTGTCTATCTCACCGGTCTCTCCAACGGCCTGACCCTGGGCACGCCGCTGAAAGATCAGCCGATCCGTATCCGCGGTCAGGATGGCCAGATCTGGACGCCGCAGAACTACGATCGCAAGTTCCGCCAAAGCGTGCCGCTGATGGAGGCGCTCGCCAGCTCCCTCAACGTGCCGACCGTCAACCTGGGTCTGCAGGTGGGGCTCGACAAGGTGGTGGACACCCTGCACAAGCTGGGGGTCCAGCAGGAGATCCAGCCTTATCCTTCCCTGGTGCTGGGGGCGGTGGCGCTCTCGCCCATGGAGGTGAACCAGATGTACCTGCCCATCGCCAACCAGGGGCTGACCCAGCCGCTGTCGGCGATCCGCGCCGTGGTGAACGGCGATGGCAGCCAGCTCTATCAGCATGACGAGACCGCCAAGCGGGTGACGGATCCCCAGGCCAGCTGGCTGACCCTGTTCGCCATGACCAAGACGGTGAGCCAGGGCACGGCCCGGGCGCTCGGTGCCAAGTTCCCCGGCGCCACCATGGCCGCCAAGACAGGGACCACCAACGAGCTGCGGGACTCCTGGTTTGCCGGGATGGACAACAACGAACTGGTGAGCATCTGGGTCGGTCGGGATGACAACCAGCCCGCCGGGTTGACCGGGGCCAGCGGTGCCTTGCAGCTGTTCAGCGGTTACATGAGCCAGCGCGGCGTCAACAGCCTGGGGTTGAAGATGCCGGAAGGGGTGAGCTGGGCCAGCTTCTCCCGCAGCAGCGGCGCCCGGGTGGCCAGCGACTGTCCCGGCAGCCTGCAGGTGCCGGCCAAGCTGGCGGGACTGAGCGAGCCCATGAGCTGCGCCAGCCCGGTATCCAACCCGGTCAACGCGCTGGATCAGTGGTTCGGCGGCTTCTTCAACTGACGAAAACGGGCAGCCCAGGCTGCCCGTTTTACAAGGATTGTCATGACACTTCCCCTGCTCGGCGGCATTCACCATGTGGCCATCATCGCCAGCGACTATGAGCGCTCGCGCCACTTCTACCACCAGGTGCTGGGGCTGCCCATACTGGCGGAGACCCTGCGGGAGGCCCGCCACTCCTGGAAGCTGGATCTGGCGCTGCCGGATGGCAGCCAGCTTGAGCTGTTCAGCTTTCCCACACCCCCTGCGCGCCCTTCCAGGCCGGAGGCGTGCGGTCTGCGGCACCTGGCGTTTCGGGTGCAGGCGCTCGATCCCGTCATCGCCCATCTGGAGCGCCACGGGGTGGCCGTGGAGCCGGTACGGGTGGACGAGCTGACCGGCAGTCGCTTCACCTTCTTCGCTGACCCGGACGGCCTGCCGCTGGAGCTCTACGAGGTCGCTGCCGAGCCGGCATGAGCGGGCTGTGCCGCTGCATGAGTGCGTAAAAAAGCCGCCCGGCGAACACCGGGCGGCTTTTTCATGGGGTCAGGCCGTCCGTCAGGCCGTGGTCAGCAGGGCCACGGCGATGGCCATCACCAGGATGCCGACCCAGCCGACGGGCTTGAGGTGCTCGCCAAACAGCAGCAGGCCGCCGAGGGCGGTGCCCAGGATGCCGATGGCGCCCCAGGTGGCATAGGCCACGGCGAGATCTATCCTGCCGGTGCTCACTGCCTCACTGAGCAGGGTAAAGGCGCAGAGCACCAGCAGTATGCCGAGCAGGCCCCAGCCCTTGTGGCGAAAACCGAGGGAGCGGTTGATGGCCATGTTGGCCCCCACATCCAGCAGGGCGGCGCCCAGGACGATGATCAACGGGTGCATGGGAGCTCCTTGGCCGTAGTTGCATCAACCGGCTCGGCATGGGTTTCTCCCAGGGTCACCATAACAATGCCCACTATTGCCAGCGCCAGCCCGATCCACTCCTGCACACTCAGCTCGTAGCCCAGGAACAGCACGGAGACGGCGGTGATCAGGGCGATTCCCAGCCCCTCCCACAACGCGAACGCAATACCAATGGAGATTGTTTTGGCGGCCTTGGCCAGCAGCAGGTAGGAGAGGGCGATGAGCAGCCACATCGGCAGATGGTGGAGCCAGCCGGTCTCACTCTCCGGGATCAGAGCCATGGTGGAGGTGCCTGCCACCTCGGTCAGGATGGCCCCCGTCAGGAAGAGGCGGGCCAAAAGCAGGGGACTGAATAACATGGGGTTTCCTTCTGTTGCTGCGACGAGGGAGAGGATAGCCGCAGCTGGGGCAGAGCTGGGCATCGCTGAGCGTCGGTAATTCTGGCGCTGACGATTTGCCTTGGGGAAGGGGGGCGGCGTAAGGTGAAGATGGAACAAGCTGCCACCAGAGCGCGACCATGAAGCTTTATCAGATACAACTCTTTGTAGAATCAGCAGACAGTGGCTCCATTGCCAATGCCGCCAGACGCCTTGGCAAGAGCCGGAGCGCAGTCAGCACGGCGATCGCCGCACTGGAGGTCGAGCTTGGCGTCGACCTTTTTGAACGAGGGGCCAACCAGAGCCGACTCACCGAGATAGGGGAGCAGGTGCTGGACGACTGCCGGCGGCTGCTGCAGGCGGCCAACAGCCTCAAGCTCAAGTGCGAGCACCACGCCTCGGGCGCCGAGGTGGCGCTGCGGGTAGCGCGGGACGACGCCATCCCCGAGCCGGTCTGGCGCGAGATGCTGGGGGCGCTGCGCCACCAGTTTCCCGGTACCAGCATCTCCCTGGTGCTGGCTTCGCCCCCCGAACTGCCGGCTCTGGTGGAGGAGGGGTTTGTCGATGCCGCCTTCGGCCTCATCACCGAGGATCAGGAGCGTAGCGGCCTCAACATAGACGTGCTCAACCCCATCCGCACCCTGATGGTGGTGGCGCCCAGCCACCCGCTGGCGGGGTTGAAACGGGTGCTGCAGCAGGATCTCACCGATCAGACCCAGGTCACCCTCTCCTATGTGGACGAGTTCTCGGTCAAGAGCCTGCTCCCCATCGGCGGCCAGCACATAGGGTTGTCGAGCTTCGAGCTGATGCGGGATGCAGTGCTGGACGGTCTCGGCTGGGCGGTGTTGCCCTCACCGCTGATCCAGAGCCAGCTGCGCCAGGGGGAACTGCTGACCCTGAAGCACAAGTTCAGCCTGCAGTGGCGCGATTACGGGGTCTATCTGTCGGAAAACGCCCATCACGGCAAGGTGCTGGCCTGGCTGAAGAAGGCCATCGAGGCCTATCTCGAACCCTTCGAGTAGCGCTTTCGGGAGGAGAACGACAACAGGGGCCGCCGGCCCCTGTTGCTTGAGACGGCTAGGGATCAGCGCAGGGCGTGACGGGGGGCGGGCTGGCGCTGGCGAAAGGGCAGCAGGAGCAGGCTGAGCAGCAGATCCCCCAGCAGGGAGGCGAACAGCCCCGCCGCCACACCGCAGAAGATGGCGGCCTGCTTGAGGGGCACCACATAGCCGTAGTTGCGCAGGGTGTCCTGCCAGAGCTGGGAGTCCGCCTGCAACAGCAGGTGGGAGAGCTGCAGGTACCAGGGCCTATCCTGGAAGGCGCGCTCCTGCTGCAGGTGGCGCTGCTGGCTCACCAGCTGCTGCAGGCTGGTGGCATCCTGGGTGAAGACGGGATCCTGGCTGGCGCCGTAATGGGCGACCAGGGCGTCGAGATCGCCGCCAAAGTGTTGATCCGCGGTGCGCTGGAAGGGCGCCAGACCGAGGCTGGCCTGCTGCAGGCGCGCATCCAGCCGCTGGTAGTAGAGATCGACGATCCCCGGTATCTGCACGCCCGCCAGCAAACCGAGGGCAAACAACATCATGCGAAGGTAGCTGCGCATAGCCATCATCCTGAGTAAAAGGAGCCTCATACTAGCCGCAAGCCCCTGGCGCGCCAAGGTGGTGCTGGCCGCTCCCGCATCCGGGGGTGGCTGGGCGGGTATAAACAAGATTCAATAGAGCATTGTTTGTTACATGAACTCTTACATTTTTGTGATTCACGTCACCGGGAGGCTGACCTAGAATCACCGCTTTTTGAAGGAAGACTCGGCATGAGCAAGTTCATACCTTTCTATCTGATCGGGGGCCTGATTGCCCTCAGTTGGGCCACCCTGCCGGGTCATGGCCCCTGGGATCACTGGGATCTCGCCACCTTCCAACTGGTCAATGGCTGGCTGGGTGAATCCGCCCGCTGGGCCGATCTGGTGGCCATCACCAACAATCGCCTGTTCGATCTGGTCGCCCTGGGCTGCATGGGGCTGATCCTGGCCATCTGCTTCTTCCGGGCCCAAGGTGAGGCGCGCCGTCGCCTGGTAGCCATGGGGATCGTCATGTTGCTGGGGGCCCTGGTGATCAATCAGCTCGGCCACCAGCTGCCGGTCAGCCGTCCCAGCCCCACCCTGATGGTGGACGGGGCACTGCGGCTGACCGAGCTCAGCACCATCCCGACCAAGGACTCTGCGGGCGACAGCTTCCCCGGTGATCATGCGCTGTTTTTGATGATCTTCGCCGGCTTTGCCCTGCGTTACCTGCCGCGCCGGGCTGCCGTGATCGCCGTGCTGATGGTGCCCCTGTTCTCGGCCCCCCGCATCCTCGCCGGTGCCCACTGGCTGACGGATGTCTATGTTGGTGCCCTCTGCCTCACCCTCATCTGCCTGCCGCCCTTGCTGCTGACCCCATTGTCGGATCGGCTGATCGACCGCCTGGCTCCCAGACTGCCCCGCTGGATCTCCTGAGGCCGTTGCGGCCGGGATGACGGAAGGCAATAAAAAGAAGGCGGGTGACCGCCTTCTTTTGCTTATGCCCATCGGTGCTGTGGTCGTCGCGAAATGACCAGGACTACGCCCGATGAGTGCGGGCTTGCGCCCTCAACGACAAGTATTGGCAGAGTCATTCGAGCTTTACCATCAGAAACTGACGGGACCAAACGTTTGCATCCGATGAAAGCGTGATCCAGACCAGGATTTTTTCTGTGGGCTGCCTTAGAATCGCCGCCCGTTGCTGGAGGTCCCCCTATGCTTGTCACTTTTCTGCGCCTGTTGTTTATCGGTTGCGCCCTGGTCTTTATCTTCATGCTGATCCATGCCTGGTGGCACAAGCGGCGCCGGGGCGAGCTGGAGTCCACCCCCTTCTGGCCGGTGGCGGCCATCGGCTTCGTCGCCAACTTTCTCGACACCCTTGGAGTCGGCAGCTTCGCGGTCAAGACCGCCTGCTACAAGCAGTTCAAGCTGATCGACGATCGCCTGCTGCCGGGCACCCTCAACGGTCAGTGCGTGCTGCCGACGGTCACCCAGTCCCTCATCTTCATCGGCGTGGTCAAGGTGGATCCGCTCACCCTCATCAGCATGATGGCCGCCGCCGCCGCGGGCGCCGCCTGGGGGGCCCGTCATGTGGCCTCGTTCGATCGCCAGACCATCCGGCTGGTGATGGCTGTCTCCCTGCTGGTGGTGGCCGGGCTCATCTTCGCCGGCCTGCTGGGTCTGTTCCCCCTCGGGGGCGAGGCCATGGGGCTCAGTGGCTACAAGCTGGGAATAGCCCTGCTCGGCAACTTCCTGTTCGGGGTGCTGATGAATGTGGGCATAGGGTTGTTCGCCCCCTGCATGACGCTGGTCTATCTGCTGGGGATGAACCCGCTGGCGGCCTTCCCCATCATGATGGGCTCAACCGCCGTGCTCAGCGTCTTCTCGGCGGGCACCTTCATCCGCAAGGGGGCCTTCGATGCCAGGGCCGTGCTGGCGGTGGCCCTCTTCGGCCCCATCGGCGTGGTACTGGCGGCCATGCTGGTACAGTCCATGGACATGGAGATGCTCAAATGGCTGGTGGCTTTCATCGTCATCTACACCTCATGGACCATGTACGCCTCCTGGCAGGCGGCGCGCCGTCAGCCCGAGTCTCGGCTGGCCGGTGCCGCCAGCTAGTCGACGTCCAGAGGCTGGTGAAGGTTTATCCGGCCCGCCTGATCCGGCCATGCCGCCTGGTTAGTGGCGCTTGCTGCGGGGCCGCCGCTGGCCGCTGACTGGAGGTGACCAGGGCGGCTTCGGCCTTGGCCCCGAGGAAGACATAGAGCCCCAGCGCCAACAGCAATCCCACTGCGCAACCCATCACCCCCACCGCAGGCCAGAGCAGTTCGTTCTGGCCGAGGGATCCCTTGAACAGCAGCAAGAGCCCTTCGATGGAGACAGCGATCAGGATGGCGGCGATGAAGCGGGTGATGGTGCGGCGAATGGCGCTGTGGCGGAAGATGTCCTTATGCAGCAGCACCTCTTCCTCCAATATGGTCTTGCCCAGATCGAACACCGCCAGGGCCAGGGTCAGGAAGATGATGGCGCTGAAGGCGCCGAGCCGGTTCTGCTGGGTGCCGCACAGCAGCAGATAGAGCTGCTCGAGGCCATGCCAGATCAGGGTTCCCACGATGAGAAACAGCGCCAGGCTCAGGATCACGTAGACGGCCCTGAACCAGGGGATGGCGCGGCGCCGCTCCCTGTCCCCCATCAGCCAGGCGATCAGCTGGTGCAAATTGATCTCAAGCTCCCGACCATGACCCTGCACCCTCAGTCGCAACTGCCCCTGGGGGGCCGGAATGGGGGGCAGGATCCTCGCGCTTGCCTGGCTCTGGCCCAGGCTCTGCACGCTCAGCACGAAGGGATAGCCCTTGAGGGCCTCCTGGGGGAGGGTGAGCAGTCCCAGCAACAGGGGGGTCAACTCGGTTTCGTACTCCTGATAGCGCCGCAGCACATCGATGGGGCTCATCTCTGCCATATGGACCTCGGTAAAGTGGGCTCCTGAGTAAGGCAGTGCAAATAGTGGGCCCGCTTTATGACAGCTAGTGTGGCCGCGAATGCACCAGCAAGTGGCAAACACCGGCGAGAAGAGAGAGGAGGCTGCACCAGAAGGGGGCTCTGGCAGGGGGAGACACAGAGGCAACAAAAAAGGGCCCTTCGCGGGCCCTTGGTTCATGCTGGCAGGGCTCAGCCCGCCAGTTTGGCGAAGCTGCGCTCGGCGGCGGCCAGGGTGTGTTCGATCTCCTTGTCACCGTGGGCCAGCGACAGGAAGCCGGCCTCGTAGGCGCTCGGCGCCAGATAGACACCCTCTTCCAGCATCAGGTGATAGAAGCGCTTGAAGCGCTCCATGTCGCAGTGGGTCACCTGCTCATAGCGGGTGATCTCGGTCTCTTCGGTGAAGAAGAAGCCGAACATGCCGCCCACGTAGTTGATGGCAAGGGGGATGCCGTGCCTGGCGGCGGCCGCTTTTAGCCCCTCGGCAACGCGCGCCGTCTTGGCGCTCAGCTGCTCGTAGAGACCCGGCTCCAGCAGCAGGTCCAGCATGGTCAGACCGGCAGCCATGGCCACCGGGTTGCCGGAGAGGGTGCCCGCCTGATAGACGGGGCCGGTCGGGGCTATGTATTGCATCACCTTCTTCTTGCCGCCGAAGGCGCCCACCGGCATGCCGGCCCCGATGATCTTGCCGAGGGTGGTCAGATCCGGGTCGATGTTGTAATGACCCTGGGCGCCGCGCAGGGAGACGCGGAACCCGGTCATCACTTCGTCCAGGATCAGCAGGGCGCCGGCCTCGTCGCAGATGGCGCGTAGTCCTTCCAGGAAGCCGGGCACCGGCGGGATGCAGTTCATGTTGCCCGCCACCGGCTCGACGATGATGCAGGCGATCTCGCTGCCGTACTGGGTGAAGGCCTCGCGCACCGAGTCCAGATCGTTGAACACACAGGTGAGGGTGTGTTTGGCAAAGTCGGCCGGGACGCCCGGGCTGTTGGGCTGGCCCAGGGTCAGGGCGCCTGAACCTGCCTTCACCAGCAGGGAGTCGGCGTGGCCGTGGTAGCAACCTTCGAATTTGACGATCTTGTCGCGGCCGGTGTAGCCACGGGCGAGGCGGATGGCGCTCATGGTGGCTTCGGTGCCGGAGTTGACCATACGCACCTGCTCCATGGAGGGGACTATCTGGCGTACCTTCTCGGCCATCAGCACTTCGATCTCGGTGGGGGCGCCGTAGCTCAGCCCCTTCTCAACGGCCTTGATGACGGCGGCCTTGATGGCCGGGTGGTTGTGACCCAGCAGCATGGGGCCCCAGGAGCCGATGTAATCCACATAGGCCTGGCCGTCCACGTCATAGAGGTAGGCGCCATCGGCGTGATCGATGAAGCGGGGTGTGCCGCCGACCCCATTGAAGGCGCGGACCGGTGAGTTGACGCCGCCCGGAATGGTCTGGCGGGCCTGTTCAAACAGCTGATCTGATTTTGACATGGATCATCCTTAATGGGATTTTGGTCGTCACCCGGGCGCAGGCGGTCGATAGCGGCTCGGCAGGCTGCGGTGGGAGGAGTATGCTTTGCGCTCTCGCCACCCGGACTCCCGGTCTGCACCCGTGATTAATGAAACGGGCCGACTATAGCAGAAAGGCCCTGTGCTGGGCAGCCGAGCCGAGGCCGGGTGTTTTCCGACCCTCGTTAGATGAGCGTGAATACTCATGGTGCAACAAGCTATCCCCCCTCACGAGGCGACCACACAAGGCCGCCCTCCTGCCCTGCAGCGCCTGATCCGGCGGGACAAGATGCCGCTGCTGGTGCTCTTGCTGGCCGCCCTGGTCGGGGTTCTGGCCGGACTGGTCTGCGGGTTGTTTGAATCCGGTGTGCACTGGCTGGCACAGCAGCGAGTCCTGCTGCTGGCGGATCGCCCCTGGTGGCAACTCGTTCTGCTGGGCTTTGGTTTCAGTGCCCTGCTGGGATTTGTCGGCTACTTCCTCACTCACACCTTCGCCCCGGAAGCGGGTGGCTCCGGCATTCCCGAGATCGAGGGGGCCATGGACGAGCTGCGCCCGGTGCGCTGGTGGCGGGTCTTGCCGGTCAAGTTCTTCGGCGGCATCTGCACCCTGAGTTCCGGCATGGTACTGGGGCGGGAGGGACCCTCGGTACAGATCGGCGGCAACCTTGGCAAGATGGTGGCGGATATCTTCCGGCTGCCGAAGGAGCATGGTCATGCCCTGCTGGCGGCGGGGGCGGCGGGAGGCCTTGCCGCCGCCTTCAACGCGCCGCTGGCGGGGATACTCTTCGTGATGGAGGAGATGCGGCCGCAGTTCCGTTACTCCTTCCTCGCCATCAAGGCGGTGGGGATCTCGGCCGTCATGGCGACCCTGATGCTGCAGAACATGAAGGGGCAGGCGCCTGTCATCAGCCTGCCCCACTACGACGCCCCGGCCCTGAAGGCGCTCTGGCTCTTCCTCTTCATGGGAGGCTGTTTCGGCGTGCTGGGCTTCGTGTTCAACAAGCTGGTGCTCGCCTGTCAGGATGGCTATCTGGCTCTGCACCAGAACAAGCGTCACCGCTTCGTTGCCATCGGCATGCTGGTGGCAGGCACCTTCGGCGTGCTCTCGCTGTTTGCCCCCTCGGTGACCGGTGGGGGAACCGAGTTGATCCCTCATCTGGTGGGGGGTAACTATGGGATGGCAACCCTCTTCCTCATCTTCTCGGTGCGACTGATCGCCACCCTCGTCTGTTTTTGTTCGGGCGCCCCCGGCGGCGTCTTCGCCCCGACCCTGGCACTCGGCACCCTGTTCGGGGTGGTCTTCGGCCACCTGTTCCATGCGGCCTTTCCCGATCTGGGCATAGAGCCCGGCGCCTTCGCCATCGCCGGCATGGGGGCGCTCTTTGCCGCCACTGTGCGTGCCCCCATCACCGGCATAGTGCTGGTGACCGAGATGACGGACAACTATCAGCTGATCCTGCCCATGATGATCACCACCATAGGGGCCACCCTGGTGGCGCAGTGGTTGGGAGGGCGCCCCATCTATTCCCAGATCCTGGAGCGAACTTTACGGCTTGCGGCGCGTCAAAAGCGGGGAGACGGCAGCGTGGCTGCCAGTTAACTCCTTGTTTATCCATATCAATCCGGCAAGGTCGCGTATAGTGAAGGGAAACAGGCCGTGGTATGGCATGCTAATAGAAGAGGCCCTATGTCCCAAATCGTGAAGGTATTGGTGGTGCTGGCGGTGGGGGCCTGTATCGGCTATTTCATCGGGAATCGGCAAGAGCTGGCCCAGAGCAGTCTGCTGACGGTGCAGCAGGAGACTCTGGAGCGGCAGAGCAAGGCCATCGGCCAGCTCAAGACGGATCTGGGGGTCAAGGATACCTTGCTGGCGACCCAGAAGGCGGCCTTCGAACAGTTGCAGAAGACCCTCAAGGATCAGGAAGCCCAGGTTCAGGAGCAGAAGCGCCAGCTGGCCTTCTTCGAGCGTATCATGCGCCCTACCGGTGATCAGGTGGGGGTGACCATCGACAACCTGACCCTGCAGGAAACCAGTGTGCCGGGTCGCTATCACTATCGTCTTGCCCTGACCCAGCCCGCCAAGAAGCGGGAGCTGTTCCGGGGCCAGGTACAAATCAGGGTCGAAGGCAGTCTGGTAGACAAGCCCAGGATCCTCAGCGGGCGTGAGCTTGGCATGAAGGTCGGGGAGGGGCGCTATGCACTGCGCTACTTCCAGCTGTTGGAAGGCAACTGGCAATTGCCGACAGGTTTTGTTCCAGATCGGGTGAGGATCATCATCGCCAAGGAGGGGCGCCAGCCGGCCCAGGAGTTGGTGGCGGAGTGGAGCGAGGTACTCAAGCCCCTGGTGACTCAACCAGCCCCCTTGCCCGTGGTGCAGTAAGAGAGTGGTGAATACTTGAACTAAATGGTCGGGTATTGGATAATTTCGCGGTTTCCATGTTTGTGGATCTAATGGTTGTGAGGTCAGTAATGAGTGCAGTAGCAGAAGCCCCGTTGCCAATCCAGATGACGGATGCGGCGGCGAACAAGGTAAAGACCTTGATTACCGAAGAAGAAAATCCCGAGCTCAAGTTGCGGGTCTACATCACTGGGGGGGGCTGCTCCGGTTTCCAGTACGGTTTCACCTTTGACGAAAAGATCAACGACGGGGATACCGTGGTCGAGAAGAGCGGCGTGACCATGGTGATCGATCCCATGAGCCTGCAGTATCTGGTTGGGGGTAGCGTGGACTACACCGAAGGTCTGGAAGGCTCCCGCTTTACCGTGACCAACCCCAACGCCTCGACCACCTGTGGCTGTGGTTCCAGCTTCTCCATCTGATTGGTCAGTAGTACACCTTTGAAAGGGTCCGGCAGGCTGTCTCTTATACAAAAATCCCCAAGCATCGCTTGGGGATTTTTTTTGAACTTATCTCCCATTGCGTGATCTGAACCTTTCATCGCTCTCTTCCCTGGTTCTAACATGCCCTTCACTCAACCGGCGCACTGGGCGCAGGCACAGTTTGGTCACGCCAACCTCAACGACCCAAGACGCACCAGAAGGCTGGTTGCCCTCGCCACTGCCCTTGCTCACCAACCAGGAGATTGCGTGTCACAC
>NZ_JBGLQX010000032.1:0-38895 GCF_041403065.1 Aeromonas sp. S16(2024)
AACCGAAGTTGTCTTGGTCACTTCACCAGACATTGAAAATCAACAAAATTGTTTGATGTTCGATGCTGTGAGTGCCCACACAGATTGCTTGATTCAAATTGTTAAAGAGCGACGCAACAGTGTGTTGCTGCGGGAGTGGAATTCTACTCAACCGCCTTCTCGAGTCAAGCCTTATTTTCAAAGGCTTTCGAGGTTATCGACCAGGTTGTTTGCGTTGCCGCTTGCCCTGTCGATGGAGGCGCATTATAGGGAGCTGAAACTTTCTGGCAAGCCCATTTTTGCAAAAAGTGGCAATAAATCTTCAAAAATAGGCCTTTCTCTAGTTATTCATAGCCAACCACAGCTTTTGTACAAACTTATCCACAGAAACGGGCTCGGGATTGCTAGAATGGCCAGAAAATTGAGGAGGCCAAGATGGACTTGCGACTGAGATCCTATAAAGGAAAACGCCCGCAACTGGGCAAGCGGGTATATGTGGACCCCTGCGCCACCCTGGTGGGAGACATAGTGCTCGACGACGATGCCAGCATCTGGCCCCTGGTGGCAGCACGGGGGGATGTGAACAATATCCGTATCGGCGCCCGCAGCAATGTGCAGGACGGCACAGTTCTGCACCTCAGCCGCAGGAGCGCAGCCAATCCCGACGGTTATCCCCTGCTGATCGGGGAAGACGTCACCGTGGGCCACAAGGCCATGCTGCACGGCTGCACCATAGGCAACCGGGTGCTAGTCGGCATGGGGGCCATACTGCTGGATGGGGTGGTCGTCGAGGATGATGTGATGATAGGCGCCGGCTCTCTGGTTCCACCGGGCAAGCGGCTCGCATCCGGCTTCCTCTATATGGGGAACCCAGTCAAGCAGGCGCGGCCGCTCAAGCCGGCAGAGATTGCCTTTCTGAAGACCTCGGCCGACAACTACGTCTTGCTCAAGGATGAGTATCTGCAAGAGGCTTGAGGCAGACAGAGAACGGAAACAAGAAGCCCGGCATGCGCCGGGCTTCTCTGCTTATATAGCTAGCCAATCACTGTGGTCAGGATCAATGGGCCTGATCCCAGTTGTCGCCGGTTCCGGCTTCCACCACCAGCGGCACATACAGCTCGGCCGCCGCTGACATCTTCTCCTTGATGAGGGCGATGTACTCCTCCAGCTTCTCTTCGCGGATCTCGAACACCAGTTCATCGTGAACCTGCATCAGCATGTGGATGGAGCCATCGGTAATGCCCCGGATCCAGCCATCGACGGCGATCATGGCGCGCTTGATGATGTCGGCGGCCGTGCCCTGCATGGGAGCGTTGATCGCCGCCCGCTCGGCGCCCTTGCGCAGGCCGGCGTTGCGGGACTTGATGTCCGGCAGGTAGAGGCGACGGCCGAACAGGGTCTCGACGTAGCCCTGGGCTTCCGCCTGCTGGCGGGTGCGCTCCATGTACTCCAGCACGCCCGGGTAGCGCTCGAAGTAGAGATCCATGTACTTCTGCGCCTCGGCACGGCCTATCCCCAGCTGCTTGGCCAGACCGAAGGCACTCATGCCATAGATGAGGCCGAAGTTGATCGCCTTGGCGCTGCGGCGCATGTCGGTGGTCACCGCCTCGAGCGCCACGCCGAACACCTCGGCGGCGGTCGCCTTGTGGATATCCTTGCCCTCGGCAAAGGCGGTCAGCAGCCCCTTGTCACCGGAGAGGTGCGCCATGATGCGCAGCTCGATCTGGGAGTAATCCGCCGCCACCAGCTTGTAACCGGCGCTCGGGATGAAGGCCTGCCGGATCCGGCGCCCCTGCTCGTTGCGCACCGGGATGTTCTGCAGGTTGGGATCGGTCGAGGAGAGCCGGCCGGTCGCCGCCACCGCCTGATGGTAGGAGGTGTGCACCCGCCCGGTCTGGGGCTTGATCATCAGCGGCAGCTTGTCGGTATAGGTGGACTTGAGCTTGGCCAGGCCACGGTGCTCCATCAGGAGGCGCGGCAGCTCATAGGTCTCCGCCAATTCCGCCAGCACCTCTTCGGCGGTGGACGGGGCGCCCTTGGGGGTCTTCTTGAGGATGGGTAGCCCCAGCTTGACGAACAGTATCTCGCCGAGCTGCTTGGGCGAGGATAGGTTGAACTCCTGCCCGGCCAGCTCGTGCGCCTGCCGCTCCAGCTCCGCCAGACGTACTTCGATCTCCTGGCTCTGCTGGTGCAGCAACTTGGGATCTATGGTGGTCCCGAGTAGTTCCATCCGTGCCAGCACCGGCAGCAGGGGCAGTTCGATCTCGGTGAACACCTTGGCAAGCGTAGGCTGTTTGCTCAGTTCGCCCCACAGTGTCTGGTGCAGACGCAGGGTGATGTCGGCATCTTCCGCCGCATAAGGCGCGGCCTGCTCCAGTTCGATCTGGTTGAAGGTGAGCTGCTTGGCCCCCTTGCCGGCGATATCCTCGAAGGAGATGGTGTCGACCCCGAGGTACTTGCTGGCCAGGGAGTCCATGTCGTGGCGGCTGGCGGTGGAGTTGAGCACATAGGATTCGAGCATGGTGTCGAAGGCGATGCCCTGCAGATCGATGCCGTGGTTCTGCAGCACGTTGCGATCGTACTTGAGGTTCTGCCCCACCTTGAGGCGGGCCGGATCTTCCAGCAGCGGCTTGAGCTTGCCCAGCACCTGCTGTTCGGTCAGCTGGGTTGGCGCCCCCAGATAGTCGTGGCCGAAGGGAACATAGGCCGCCTTGCCCGGCTCGATGGCGAACGACACGCCGACCACTCGCGCCTCCATATAGTCGAGACTGGTGGTTTCGGTGTCGAAGGCAAACAGGGGTGCCGCTTGCAACTGTGCCAGCCAGCCGTCGAACTCGGCTTCGTCCAGAATGCAGCTGTAGTCGGTCTCGATGGCGGCAACAGGGGCTGCAGCGTCATCAGCGACCTCTTCCTTCCCGGCGCTCTCTTCGCCACCGGACTCCAGCTCCTTGATCAGGTTGCGCAGTTCGTACTCACGGTAGACCGCCAGCAGGGACTCCTTGTCGATCGGGCCCAGCAGCAGCTCTTCGAGACTCTGCTCCAGCTCGACGTCGGTCTTGATGGTCGCCAACTGGTAAGAGAGGCGAACCTGATCCTCCTGCTCGCGGAATTTGTCGGCAAACGTCTTGGAACCACGGAAGCCCAGGGCGGCGACCTTGTCGAGGTTGGCGGCGATCTGATCGATGCTGCCTATCCCCTGCAACAGCGCCTGGGCCGTCTTCTCGCCCACCCCTGCCATGCCGGGAATGTTGTCCACCTTGTCCCCCATCAGGGCCAGGTAGTCGATGATGAGCTCGGGGGGCACGCCGAACTTCTCGATCACCCCTTCCCGATCGGTCTTCACATCCTTCATGGTATCGATCAGGGTGACATGGTCGGAGACCAGCTGCGCCATGTCCTTGTCGCCGGTGCTGATGAGCACGGGCAGTTGTTTCTCGGTCGCCTGGCGGGCGAGCGTGCCGATCACGTCGTCGGCCTCGACCCCTTCGACCATCAGGAAGGGGAAGCCCATCGCCTTGATCATCTGGTGAATGGGGGCAACCTGGCTGCGCAGATCGTCTGGCATGCTGGCGCGGGTCGCCTTGTACTCGGGGTAGATGTCGTCACGGAAGGTCTTGCCCTTGGCGTCGAACACCACGGCCACATGGCTGTCGGGGTATTGTTTGCGCAGGCTGCGCATCATGTTGGCCATCACCCGGACGGCGCCGCTTGGCAAACCGGTCGATGTGCGCAGATCGGCCTGCTGGGAGGCGAAGAAGGCGCGGTAAAGATATGAAGAGCCGTCGACCAAGATAAGGGGATTGCTAGGGGCCATGAAATCGTCCTGCCAGGAATAAACAGTCGCTAGGATGCCACAGGGCCCGCGGCACACCAAGGGGCTGGCCGCCTCCCATTGGTACCATTAAGCGACCCCTTCCCTGTGGATAACTCTGTGCTCAAAAATGGACTCATGGCTTCGACATGGTGGCAAAGTTGTGGATTAAAAACAAAAAACACATACAAAACAGTGCATTGAGATCGTAAAAACAAACCATGATGCCTTCATCATGATCTCGATCAATGTGGAAAAAAATTCAAGGGGGTCAACGAGGCAGGATCCAAAACGAAACAATCCTAGCACAGCAAGATGACTTGACCAGTGGAGGCCGAACGATAACCATACAAAAGTACAACAATCGACCCTGGCTCACATTTTCAACAACGAGGAGTCTGCCATGAAAAAAGTTGCCGTGATCTTGAGTGGCTGTGGCGTGTTTGATGGCGCCGAGATCCATGAAGCCGTCATCAGCCTGCTGGCACTGGCCCGTCAGGGCGCCACCGTCCAGTGCTTCGCGCCCGACGTGCCTCAATTGCACGTCATCAACCACCTGACCGGCGAGGTGAGCGAGGGGGAGAGCCGCAACGTCCTGGTCGAGGCTGCCCGTATCTGCCGCGGCCAGATCAGGAATGTGGCCGAGCTGGACGCGGCCGATTTCGATGCCTTGCTGGTGCCCGGCGGCTTTGGCGCCGCCAAGAATCTGTGCGACTTCGCCGTTCAGGGCGCCAACTGCCAGATCCAGCCCGATGTGCTGAAAGCTTGCCAAAGCTTTGCCGAAGCCCGTAAACCGGCGGCCTATATCTGCATAGCACCGGCCATGATCCCCCTCATCTATGGCGCCGGCACCCTGGCCACCATAGGCCATGACGAGGGCGCCGCCAATGCCATCGAGGCCATGGGGGGCAGCCATCTCAACTGCCCGGTCAGCGAGTTCGTGGTGGATCAGGAACGCAAGGTGATCTCGACCCCGGCCTACATGCTGGCGCAGAACATCGTCGAGGCCGCCGACGGCATAGAGAAGACGGTCAGGCAGTTGCTGGCCCTGTGATCCCCTCCCCTGCCAAAACAAGCGGGCCGCTCAAGGAGCGGCCCGCTTTCATTCCAGTCAGTCAAGACGGGATCAGATGGCATCGCCCATCTGGTCCATCTTGCCCAGCAGGGCGCGCAGACGTTCCTGCCAGGCAACGTGCTCGTTACGCAGTTGATGGTTCTCGTCTTGCAGCTTGTTGTTCTGCTCTTTCAGCTCGTCCAGCTCCATTTTCAGCAGAGAGATGTTGTCGACGGCGGATTGTACTTTGGATTCGAGTTGCTCAAGGACTTCTAGTGACATATGCATACCTGTATGTTCAATTGCGATGCCCCACAGGGGGCGATTCAAGCGCGTGAAGCCAGCATACCCTGATGCGCTCGGCACAAACAAGCCAGCGCGCTGCAAAATGCGCCCTCCGTGCCGGTATTGCTTAAATATGCGTCGGTTTTTCTCGCAGGCGGCAGGAACCGCGATCCGGGACGCCCGCCGCGGCGTCACGGCCCCCTGCTAACAGCCTCCTCTCCCACCGCCAATGTCAGCCATGCAGGGCGGTGAAGCCCCCCATCAGCAGACAGGCCACCCCGTACATCAGCAGCCCGTAGAGCAGGTTCCAGCGCAGCAACAGCCCGGCGCTCAGGTTGTAGCGGGAGGCCAGCGCCAGGTTGGAGCCGGACAACGGGCTGGTGCCGGTGGCGAGCCCCCATCCCAGCAGGAAGCACATGCCGAGCAGGCTGGGATCCGGTGACAGCGGCCACAGCAAGGGGGCCACCCCCGAGATGCTGATGAGGGGGTGCACGCCTATGATGGCGACCAGGAAGATGAGCAGCAGGGTGAGGGATGCCTCAAGCCAGCCGAAGTGGTTGAACAGCGGCAGGCCGTGACCCGCACCGAAGTCGATGACAGAGAGGGCGCTGTTGATGCCGGCAGCCAGCAGGCCAGCCCCGAGAAACAGCACCAGCTGGCCGCCGATGGCGGGGAAACGCTCCACCACCTGCCGCTTGAGGGCCGCCCCGCGCCCCTGGCTTGGCATGAAGAGCAGTGCCAGCAAGGGGGCCACCAGCGCGATCACCGCCAGAATGCTGAGCCCGGGCCAGAAACGGTGGATCAGCAGCACCAGCAGCGCCAGGGTCACCGGCAACCCCAGGGTCTGCAACCTCAGGGGATAGCCTTCGAAGCCCGCCACCCCGAGCCGCTCCACCTGCCAGGCAGTCAGACCCATGGCCAGCAGGGCGGCAAGGATGCCAAACGGCAAAATCTGGGAGAGCTGCAGGCCGGGGGCGTAAGTGAGCGCCACCGCCATGGCGACGAAGAAGGGTGACCAGAAGGCCGCGGCGCAGAAGATCCGGCTCAGCACCATGACCTGGCGCCGCTCAAGGGTACCGTTGCGCTCCAGCCGATCGCCGATGATGAAGAGCACCGAGAGGTTGATGACGGCGCCGAGCAGATTGAGGCTGGCCATGGTGCTCCACAACCCCTTGCGCCCGGACCAGGAGGCGGTGCCTGTCAGCAGACCCGAGGTGGCGAGGTTGAGGGTGCTGACGGCGGCAAACATGGTGAGCATGTTGATGTTGGGCAGCAGCCAGTCTCCGGGGCTGAGGCTGGCGCCGCGCCACCAGGAGAAGATCAGCAGCAGCAACGCCGCCCCGTAGAGCGCCAGCGCCTGACGACGGGCGGCGCCCACCAGCCAGGGCCAGGTGAGCAGGGAGGCGGCCCAGGCCGCGACGGCGGCCGGCCAGGGGGAGAATCCCAGATAGAGGTGCAGCAGGTTGAGCAGCCACATCCCCAGGATCAGATAGCCTGACCAGCGCTTGACCATACAGCGGCCTCGGTCAGGGGATCAGAGGCACTGATCCATATCCAGCGAAGGCTTGTCGCACTCCGGGCGGCCCACTATCTTGGCCGGTACGCCCGCCACTGTGGTGTGCGGCGGCACCGGGTTGATCACCACGCTGCCGGCACCTATCTTGGCGCCCATCCCCACTTCGATATTGCCGAGCACCTTGGCGCCCGCCCCTATCATGACCCCTTCGCGGATCTTGGGGTGGCGATCGCCGCTCTCCTTACCGGTGCCCCCCAGGGTCACGCTCTGCAGGATGGAGACATCGTCCTCGATCACCGCCGTCTCGCCGACCACTATGCCGGTGGCATGGTCAAACATGATGCCCTTGCCGATCCGCGCCGCCGGGTGCACATCGACCCCGAACACCACCGAAATCTGGTTTTGCAGGTAGAGCGCCAGCGAGCGACGCCCCTGGCGCCACAGCCAGTTGGCGACCCGATAGCCTTGCAGGGCATGAAAGCCCTTGAGGTAGAGCAGCGGGGTGGAGAAGAGATCGACCGCAGGGTCACGCTCCTGCACGGCGCAGATGTCGGCCGCCACTGCCGCCAGCAACTCGGGCTCGCTGCGCAGGGCCAGCTCGATCACCTCGCGCAGGGCGATGGCAGGCATGGTAGCGCTGTCGAGCTTGTTGGCGAGCTGGAAGCTGAGGGCCGAGCGCAGATCGCTGTGGTTGAGAATGGTGGAATGAAAGAAGCTGGCCAGCATGGGCTCTTCGGTCACCATGCATGCCGCTTCTCGCTCAATTTTTTGCCAGGTTTTGGCAACCAGATCATCCATGTTGCAGCCTACTGTTGTTCAGGGTGAGTGCCTTGTTGTTCTTTTGTCAGCACCGAGATGGGGTCCATGTGGATGATCACATCCATCCGCTCAAAGGACTGGCGGACCGCCAGTTCAGCCTCGTCGGCTATCTGATGGGCCTTGACCAGGGGGAGCTGATCGTCAAGCTCCAGATGCAACTGCACGAAGCGGGTCGGTCCGGATTGACGGGTGCGCAGATCATGTACGCCATGCACCCCCTCTACGGCACAGCAGAGCGCCATTATTCTCGCTTGTTCTTCCTCTGGCAACTGACGATCGAGCAGGGCCTGTACCGATTCGTAGCCGATCTGGACGGCTCCCCACACCAGGAACAGACCGATCAGGATGGCGAACAGGCCATCGGCCCAGTACCACCCCTGCCCCGCCAGCACCAGTGCCACCAGGACACCGGCATTGAGCAGCAAGTCAGAGCGGTAGTGCAGCATGTCGGCCTTGATGGCCACGCTGTTGGTCTTGCGAATGACCAGGCTCTGGAAGCTGACCAGCAGCAGGGTCAGCAGGATGGAGCCGGCACTGACCCAGATCCCCGCCTCGAGCCGCACCACGGGGACCTGGTTCAGCATCGACGAGATGCCGTGCATCATCAGCAGCAGGGCAGAGCCCGAGATGAAGGCCGACTGGATCAGACCCGCCAGGGACTCCGCCTTGCCGTGGCCGAAGCGGTGCTCCTCATCGGCCGGCGCCAGCGCGTAGCGAATGGCCAGCAGGTTGATGATGGAGGCGCTCACATCCATGAAGGAGTCGGTGAGGGATGCCAGCAGGCTGGAAGAGTCCGTCATCAACCAGGCGATCAGCTTGCCCAGGATCAGCAGGGTGGCGGTGACGACCGCCGCCGTGCTGGCCAGGGTGACCCAGCGGGAATAGTGTTGGTGGCTCAAAACCGGCTTTCCTCTGACGCGTAAAAACTTATTATACCCTGACCCGAACGTCAGTTTGGCGCGCAAAATCAACGGAGTGACCCCGAATGAACAAAATACTCCTGGTCGACGACGATCTCGAACTGACCCAGCTGCTCACCGAAATCCTGACCCTGGAAGGATTTGAGGTCACCGTCGCCGAGGATGGGGAGGAAGGGCTGCTGCGACTGGCAGAGCAGGCATTCGATCTGGTGCTGCTGGACGTCATGATGCCCAGACTCAACGGGTTCGCCATGCTGACCAGGCTGCGCAAGACCCACGACACCCCTGTGCTGATGCTGACCGCCCGGGGCGACAGCCAGGACAGGGTCAACGGGCTCGAAGCGGGGGCCGATGACTATCTGGCCAAGCCGTTCGACGACAGAGAGCTGCTGGCGCGGGTGCGCGCCATCTTGCGCCGCACCCAGACCCCCTCCCCCCAGCGCGGCACCTCCGACGAGCTGCGCTTCATGGATCTGGTGCTGCAACCCGGCCTGCAACAGGCTCGCTGCGACGATCAGCTGCTGGAGCTCACCGCCACCGAGTTCGGCCTGCTGGAGTGCCTGCTGCGCAACCCGGGCCAGATCGTCAGCAAGAACCTGTTGTCAGAACAGGTGCTTGGCAAGAAGCTCGAGCCCTTCGATCGGGCCATCGACATGCACCTGAGCAACCTGCGCAAGAAGCTGCCTGAGCGCAGCGATGGCCAGCCCCGCTTCAAGACGGTGCGTGGCCGAGGCTACCTCTGGCTGGAACAGGCATGAGAACGGCCCGCTCCTTCAATGGCCTCTCCACCCAGATCTTCCTCTGGTTCTGGTTCATGCTGCTGCTCGTGCTGGCCGCCGTGGTGACACTGCCCACCCTGGATCCCCGCAACACCATACCCCTGCCCGAGCACGAGATGGCCAGGATGAACAACAACCTGCGGGCGCTGCAGGCCGGTGCCGATCCGCACCAGGATTTCGATCTGCAGCAGGCCATCACGACGGCCGGGCTGTTGCCGGTGGACAACGTCTACCTGCGCGACGCCAAGGGCCAGATGCAATCCACCACCCGGCTGAGCAAGTTCGTCATCCGCTTCATGCTGGATGCCGACGACCCGGCCAAGCCCATGCTGGGCAGCGAACACCAGCGGGCCATCGCCGGCCCCTTCCTGATGCAGCACCACGGCCAGAGCTATCACGTCTACTTCGGGCTCAACGTCGAGAACTCCTATCTGTTCCTGTTCATCCAGATCCTGGATCACCCCATCCAGATCCTGGGCATCGCCATGCTGGTCAGCACCCCCCTCTGCCTGCTGCTGGCCTGGCGGCTGACCCGCCCCATACTGCAGTTGCAGCAGTCTGTCTCCCAGCTGGCGCAGGGCAAGCTGGAGACGCGGATCCCCAACCTGGGACGGCGGGACGAGATAGGTCAGCTGGCGGATCATGTCAGCCACATGGTGGACACCCTCAAGCGCATGATCCAGAAGCAGAAGCAGCTGCTGTCAGACATCTCCCACGAGCTGCGCAGCCCCCTCACCCGCATTCAGCTGGCGCAGGCCTTGATCCGCCGCAAGCAGGGGGACAGCTCGGAGCTGGCGCGGATCGAGAGCGAAATCGCCAGGCTCGACAAGCTGATCGGGGATCTGCTGGATCTGTCCCGGGTCCAGCAGCATGTGGAGGCCCCGGTGACCCTGCCCCTGGCGGATCTGCTGGAGCCCATACTGGACGACGCCATGTTCGAGGCCAACCAGAACGGCAAGCAGCTCAGGCTGCCACCGCTGCCGACCGAGTCGCTGCGGATGTGGCCCGAGCTGCTGGCGAGGGCCCTGGAGAACCCGCTGCGCAATGCGCTCAAATATGCCCGCGAGTTCATCAAGGTGGATTGGTATCAGGAGGGACGGGAGTGGGTAATGACCATCAGGGATGACGGCCCCGGCGTGCCGGTGGAGCAGCAGCCCATGCTGTTTCTGCCCTTCTTCCGGGTGGACGATGCCCGCAACGCCAAGACAGGGGGCACAGGGCTCGGTCTCGCCATCGCCGCCGAGGCGATCCAGCGCCATGGCGGCACCATCAAGGCCAGCAGCAATCACCCGACCGGGCTCGTCATCACCATACGCCTGCCCATGGTGTGAGCCACCCCTTTTCATCGGCACGGGCGCTGGGTATGCTGGCGCCCGTTTCGCACCACCCCAGCCCTGCATCAGGATCCCGCCATGCTCGACATAGTGCTCTATCAACCGGAAATACCGCCCAACACCGGCAACATCATCCGCCTCTGCGCCAACACCGGCTACCGGCTGCACCTGATAGAGCCCCTGGGTTTCGCCTGGGATGACAAGCGGGTGAAGCGGGCCGGACTCGACTATCACGAGTTTGCCGAGGTGAAGCGCTGGCCGAGCTATGAGGCTTTCATCGCGGCCGTGGCCCCCAAGCGGGTGTTCGCCTGCACCACCAAGGGGCGCACCGCTCACTCGGCAGCGCAGTTCGCCCCGGGGGATGCGTTGCTGTTCGGGCCTGAGAGTCGCGGATTGCCGGCGGAGATCATAGAGAGCCTGCCGTTCGAGCAGCGGCTGCGCATTCCCATGTTGCCCCAGAGCCGCAGCATGAATCTGGCCAACGCGGTCGCTGTCTTCGTCTACGAAAGCTGGCGCCAGTTTGGTTATGAGGGATCCCTCTAGCCTCCGTCGGTACTGCGCCCCTCAGCGGCGATGCCGACCATGAGACCCCGTCAGGCGGGTTCCCGGCCTTGACCCAGCAGGCGGCCATCGCGCTCCAGTTGCCAGCATAGCCAGCCCAGGGTCAGACCTCGCCCTGTCATCAGCGCCGCCATGGCGGCCCACAAGGCCGCCACGCCCCATCCCTGGCACAGCCACCAGACTGGGAAGAAGCCGGCAAACACCGCCACCAGCATGCTGTTGCGCATCTCGCGAGCCCGGGTGGCCCCGATGAAGACCCCATCCAGCAGGAAGCACCAGACCGCCAGCAAAGGCATGGCGATGAGCCAGGGCAGTTGGCGGTTTGCCTCGGCGATCACCGCAGGGATATCGGTGATATGGGCGATGAGCTGCCGCCCTCCCAGGGCAAACCCCAGGGCGAAGGCGATCGCGATCAGCAAGGCCCAACCCAGGTTGAGGACTATGGCCTCCCGCAGCCCCTGCCTGTCCCGCCGTCCTATGGCGCGCCCCACCATGGCTTCCACCGCGTAGGCAAAGCCATCCAGCCCGTAGGAGATCAGCATCAGGAAGTTGAGCAGCACCGCATTGGCGGCCACCGCCACGTCCCCCAGCCTGGCTCCCTGCAGGGTCATGAAGGCGAAACAGAGCTGCAGGCAGAGGGAGCGGATGAAGATGTCCCGATTCAGGCCGAGCAGCCGCAGCACCGCGGGCCATTGCCACCAGCGCGACCAGGCCTCCTGCCACACCCTGGCCGGGAGATGGCGCAGGCGGCGGCTCACCAGCCAGAGCCCTACCCCGAGCGAGCTGTAGTCCGCCAGCAGGGAGGCGGCAGCCACCCCCCTGACCTGCCAGCCCAGCCCCAGCACGAACCAGGCATCCAGCACCATGTTGACCAGGTTGCTCAGGATCAGCAGCAACATGGGGCTGCGCGCATCCTGCATACCCAGCAGCCAGCCCATGATGACCAGGTTGCACAGGGCCGCCGGAGCGCTCCAGATCCGCACCGAGACATAGTCTCCGGCATAGCTCTGCACCTCGGGGGATCCCCCGCTGAGCCCTATGATGGCCGGCAAGAAAGGCAGCACCAGCAACAGCAGGGCAAGCCCCAGCCCGACGGCGAGACCGAGCGCCCGTGCCAGGGTGTCCAGCTGCCCCTCGGCGCTGGCGGCGCCGTGAGCCTGGGCGGTCAGGCCAGTAGTCGACATGCGCAGGAAGCCGAGCAGCCAGAAGAGGAGGTTGATGAGGGTCGCCCCGACCGAGACGCCTCCGAGGAACCAGGCCTGACCGAGATGACCGATCACCCAGGTGTCCACCAGGCCGAGCAAGGGGGTGGTGACGTTGGAGAACACCATGGGCAGGGCCAGGGCAAACACGGCCCGGTGGCGGCGAGGATCCCTCAGCCAGGACGGCATCAAGCTAAGCACGATAGGCGCCGACGGCTTACTCGTCGGCCAGCCGCACTATGCGTGCGAAGTCGGAGACCATGGCCTGCATGTCCACATGAGGCACCTCACCCGGAGCCACCTTGGGGCGGAACATGGCCACCAGCTTGCCCTCGGGGCTGATCAGCACGATCGAGGCCGAGTGGTCGATGAGGTAATCCTTGCGCTCGCTCTCCACGATGGAATAGACGAGGCCAAGGTTGCGCACCAGGGGGAAGAGGGCAGGGTGGGGGCCGGTCGCCGCCCTGAACTCCGGATGGAAGAAGGCGGTATAGCTCTTGAGGCGGGCGCTGTCATCCCGCTGGGGATCCGCCGAGATGAAGACCACCTGACTGCTGGGCTCGATCTTCTTCAGGTCCGGGTAGATGGAGCGCAGATCCGCCAGGGCGGTCGGACAGACGTCGGGACAATAGGTGTAGCCGATGAACAGGAAGGTCCAGTGCCCTGTCAGATTGGCGGCGGTGAAGGGCTTTCCATCCCCATCCGTGAGGGTGAAGGGGTTGATGTCACGCCCTACCGGATAATAATCCGCCTGCGCAGGCAGGGAGGGTTGGCTCCAGTAATAGGCCGCCATTATGCTGCCGACAAAGAGCAACAACAGCAGGGAAAAACGTGGTTTGATCATATAAAACAAAACCTTGCTAGTTCAACCAGCCGAATGGCGGGGCCAATGAAGGGCTATTGTAACCCGCCAGGCCCCGTTTCTGCCTAGTCCTGAGTCCGGATCCCATGCAGGAAATAGCCCAACAGGGAGGAAACCGCCGCTATCTCCGGGCAATGGCGGGGATAAAGAAAAGCCCCACACCGGGTGGGGCTCACACACTGTTCGGGGGACTAGCTCAGGGTCGCAGTCTGCGCTGCCCTTGGGGGCGCCGTATAGTGGCGCGCAGCGGAATGACCGGGGCCGTCCAGGGGGCATCTGGCAAACCTATGTCGTGGTGGCGGCGGAACAGACGAACCAGGCGGACAATCTTGTCCTTGGGACACCCCAGCCAGATGGTCCAGCCATCGCCCTTGTGATAGACCCAGAGCGCATAAAACCACGTCATCCGACTGCCCTTGATGAATCGGGTGATGGAGGATGCGGGGGTTGCGGTTGCGGCCGGACCCGGATCCCACGGCGAGCTTGAAGCCATACCTGTCCTCCTTGCTCAACAGGCCACGCCGACCAGTGTGACTGCCATCGGGAGGCAGACCAGACACCGTCGCGTACTGACTGTATTGAGTCGTCCTGCTGCCTGACGACTCTCCCTGTCCCGCACCGCCTCAGCTGTGATGCATCCCTGCTACCCATGCTGACCTGGCGGCACACTCAAGGTCATGGCGGTTATCCGGCCATGACACTGCGGGCCTTCTCAAAGGATATATCCGAAATGCACGATGCGTGGCGGTACTGTTTGCGGTGGATCTGGGCGGCGGCAATGACGGGGATCGGGGAGGAAAGGAGATCGGGGAAAACGGCACAAACGAAGGGGCCTCCCGCAGGAGGCCCCTTGGAGTTCGATGGCTACATCCAGTCGGCGTTGCGAATGACCCCGACCGCCAGCCCTTCGATGGTCAGGTGCTGGCTGGAGAGATCCACCTCGATGGGGGAGAGATCCTCGTTCTCCGGCAGCAGCCACACCTGGCTGCCCTTGCGCTGGAAGCGCTTGACGGTGACGTCTTCATCGAGACGCGCCACCACCACCTGGCCGTTGCGCACCTCCTGGGTCTTGTGCACAGCCAGCAGATCCCCATCCATGATGCCGATATTCTTCATGCTCATGCCCTGCACCCGCAACAGGAAGTCTGCCCGCGGGTGGAACAGGGCGGGATCCACCTGATAGTGGCTCTCGATGTGCTCCTGGGCCAGGATGGGCTCGCCGGCCGCGACCTTGCCGATGAGCGGCAGGCCGTTCTCTTCTGGCGCGGCCTCCTCTTCCTCGAGCAGCAGGCGGATGCCGCGGGAGGTGCCGGGCATGATCTCGATGACCCCTTTCTTGGCCAGGGCCTTCAGATGTTCCTCGGCCGCATTGGCCGACTTGAAGCCAAGCTTCTGGGCGATCTCGGCGCGAGTCGGCGGCATGCCGGTCTCGCTCATGTTCGCCTTGATAAGCTCCAGCACTTCAGCCTGGCGGGGGGTAAGGGGTTTCATAGCATTGGCACCTGTCTTTTTATACAGCACACTGGCAGTATATACAGTGCTGTGGCCAAGGCAAGACGTTGCTGATATTTGTCCCCGCCTTGTCGCAAAAATCCCGCGCCTTCTATCCTGAAAAGGCACTCATCCTACCTCTCGGCGACAAGCCGTCGGTGATTTGCTATGCTCACGCCGCATTTTTTTGGAGAGCAGACGCACATGTCCCTTGGACAGAACATTTCCAGAGCCATCCTGCAATGGCCGGTCAGTGGCTTGGTCAATCACAAGAGCCTGCCGGAAAATCCCATCACGGAGCTCAAGCTGGATCCGGCAAGACCCATAGTCTACGCCCTGAAAACCAGCTCGATCACCGACCTGATGACCCTGCAACAGTGCTGCGAGGATCTCGGCCTGCCCGGCCCCTTCACGCCGCTGGAGCTGGGTGGCCAGCTGCTGCCGCGCTACGTCTGTCTGGATCGTCCGCCTCCCCTGTTTGGCACGCGCAACAAGCCGCTGCCCTTCCTGCAGGAGTTCCACCAGCTGCTGGACTTGCACAAGCAGGATCCCGAGCTGGATATCCAGGTGGTGCCCGTCACCCTGTTCTGGGGCCGTGCCCCCGGGCGGGAGGGCGAGGAAGCCTCCGGCTGGAACATCATCAGCAGCCTGGCCCCGAACCGGCTCAAGAAGGCGCTGATCGTGATCCTGAAAGGGCGCGAAAACCTGGTGCGCTTCTCACCGCCGCTCTCATTGCGCCACATGGCGGACAAGCACGGCACCGACGAGGCCATCGCCCACAAGCTGGCGCGGGTCGCTCGTACCCACTTCAGCCGCCAGCAGCTGGCGGCCACAGGTCCCAAGCTGCCTAACCGCAACCTGCTGTTCAAGCAGTTGCTGGAGTCGAGCGTGATCCAGCAGGCCATCGAGGAAGAGGCCAGACGGGAGGGGATCAGCCTCGAAAAAGCCCAGAAACGCGCCCACGGCTACATGGACGAGATCGCCTCCAACTTCTCCTACCGGCTGATCCGGCTCGGGGAGAGCTTCCTCGGCTGGCTGTGGAACAAGCTCTACCGCGGCCTCTCGGTCAACGGTGCCGAGCAGGTGCGCCAGCTCGCCCAGGAAGGGCACGAGATAGTCTACGTCCCCTGCCATCGCAGCCACATGGACTACCTGCTGCTCTCCTACGTCATCTACCACCAGGGCATGGTGCCGCCCCATATCGCAGCGGGCATCAACCTCAACTTCTGGCCGGCGGGCCCCATCTTCCGCCACGGCGGCGCCTTCTTCATCCGCCGCACCTTCAAGGGCAACCCGCTCTACAGCACGGTATTTCGTGAATACCTGAACCTGCTGTTTGCCAAGGGCTACTCGGTGGAGTTCTTCACCGAAGGGGGTCGCTCGCGCACCGGCCGCCTGCTGCCCCCCAAGACCGGCATGCTGGCCATGACCCTGCAGGCCATGATGCGCGGGCTGGACAGGCCGGTGACCCTGGTGCCCGTCTATCTGGGCTACGAGCACGTGATGGAGGTGAACACCTACCACAACGAGCTCAAGGGGAGCCGCAAGGAGAAGGAGAGCTTCCTGCAGGTGCTCGGCATACTGCGCAAGCTGCGCAACTATGGCCGGGGCTTCGTCAACTTCGGCGAGCCGCTGACCCTCAACAGCTACCTCGGCGAGCACGTGCCGCACTGGAAGGAGAGCATTGGCCGGGAGGAGCGCCCGGAATGGATGGCCCCCACCGTCAACCAGCTGGCCGAGCTGCTGATGACGCGGATCAACGATGCCGCCGCCGTCAACGGCCTGACCCTGAGTGCCCTGGCGCTGCTGGCCGCCGAGCGCCACGCCCTGACCCGGGACGAGCTGCAGGCCCAGATCAACACCTATCTGGACCTGCTCAAGCAGGTGCCCTACAGCCCCCAGAGCACCATGCCGGACGAGGATGCCAGGACACTGCTGGATCAGGCCATGGAGCTCAACAAGTTCGAGGTGAGCGAGGACAAGCTGGGGCAGATCATCAGCCTCGATCGCTATCAGGCGATCCTGCTGACCTACTACCGCAACAACATACTCCACCTGTTCGCCCTGCCCTCCCTGGTGGCGGCCCTGATCGAGCGCTGCGAGGGGATCTCCCGCGGCGAGATCGTCGCCCGCTGCATCGACATCTACCCGCTGCTCAAGACAGAGCTGTTCCTGCGCTACGAAGAGGACGAGCTGCCGGAGCTGGTCGATGCCCTGCTGGCCGAGCTGCAACGCCAGCAGCTGATCGAGGCGCGTGACGGCGGCTACTGGGTCAATCCGGGCAACCAGATGCGCCTGCTGCTGCTGGCCGAAAGCATTCAGGAGACGCTGCAACGCTACGCCATAGTGCTGACCCGGGTGCTGGCCCAGCCCCACATAGAGGCGGAGCAGCTGGAGGCGGACGGCCTGATGATGGCGGAGCGCCTCGGCACCCTGCACGGCATCAACGCCCCCGAGTTCTTCGACCAGAAGCTGTTCAGCACCCTGATCCACACCCTGCGCAGCGAGGGCTATCTGGATCCGGGCTGCAAGCCGGATCTCGGCCGCTTCCAGGCCCTGGCCGACAACATAGTGCCGCTGCTGAGCAACAAGATCCGCCGCACCATACAGGCGGGCAACCGGCTCTGACCTCAAGAAGAGCCAGCCACGAGCAACAAAAAGGCCGCATCATGCGGCCTTTTTCATCGACAGGGGCTGCTCACAGGTAGTGGGCGATCACCCCGAGCAGCACCAGGGCTCCCACATAGTTGTTGTTGAGGAAGGCCTGGAAGCAGGCTTCCCGCTGACGCTCCCGGATCAGCCGCTGCTGATAGACGAACAGCGCCGCCGCCCCCAGCAGACCCCAGTAATAGCCGGACCCCAGCGCCATCAGTTGACCCACCAGCAGCAGAATGAGCAGAGTTGCCAGCTGCAGCACGCCGATGATCCGCTTGTCGTGACGGCCAAACAGGATGGCGCTCGACTTGAGCCCGAGCTTGAGGTCATCGTCCCTGTCCACCATGGCGTACTGGGTATCGTAGGCTATGGTCCACAGCAGGTTGGCGAGAAACAGCAGCCAGGCGACGGGCGGCAGGGCATTGGCCTGGGCCGCATAGGCCATGGGAATGGACCAGGAGAATGCCATCCCGAGCACCAGCTGCGGGATGGGAATGAAACGCTTCATGAAGGGATAGCAGACCGCCAGCAGCAGGCCGGCGAACGACAGGCCTATGGTGAGCGGGTTCAGGGTCAGCACCAGGGCGAACGAGATGAGCGCCAGCACGGCGAACAGGATCAGCACCTCCCGTTCGTCGACCCGGCCCATGGGCAGCGGTCGCCCGGCGGTGCGTTTCACGTGGCCGTCGAAGTTGCGATCCGCATAGTCATTGATGACGCAGCCCGCCGAGCGCATCAGGAAGACCCCCACCACGAACACGGTCAGGATCCAGGGATCCGGCAGGCCGCCCGCCGCGAGACAGAGCGCCCACAGGGTCGGCCACAGCAGCAAGAGGGTGCCGATGGGCTTGTCGATGCGGGCCAACTGCACATAGGCCAGTCCCCGCTCCTTGGTTAACAGCTTCACTCCAGCTCCTTATGCGATGGCAGCGAATGAGACGATAGCGAGGGCAGGAAGAGTTCGTGGACCAGCAAGGGCCACTGCCCCAGATAGAGACGGGAGCGGCGCCCCCAGACGGTGGCGGCCTGGCACCAGGGATTGCTCGCGATCTCGAAGCAGGCCAGTTGCAGGTGATCGCGCCGTGCCGGTGCATCACCGAAGATACGCTCCCCCAATGGCTGCTCCCCCAGATCCTGCAGGCCGCTCCCTTGCAGCGCCGCCTCGGCAAACAGGGTCCAGCCCAGAATGGCCGGCCCGGCGTCACCGTGCAGGATCACCTCGCGGCAGATCCCCACGGGATCCGCAACGGCCACCAGCGTCTGCTCGTCCGCTCCCAGCGACACGCTGCGATTGCCGAGCAGTTGCACCGAGAGGTGACTATTGTAACGCCGCAGGCGCCGGGTCATGGAGTCGGCCTCCAGCAACCAGGGGCGCAGTGCCTCGGGGGGGTCACACTCTGCGGGTGCCCGCCAGGGGACGAGCTGGATGAGGGGAACAGTCAACTCGGACTTCACAGCTTCACCATCCGGAGATTTCCGTTGTCAGGTTAAAATCCCGTTTATTATCCGTAAATCAATGGCGAATTGTAAGAACATCCGTGCTTGACGGCCCCGATGGCAGCATCAAAAATGGGGCATACGTCGCTGCCGAGCCATCTAGATGAAGATCTTCAGAATTCTGCTGGTGTTATCCCTGGGTTGTACCCTGTTGAATACCCACGCCTTCGCCAACGAGGAAGCGGCCGCCGATCCGGCCTCCGCCGCCGTCCAGCCGGGATTCGCCTATCACGCGCTGGATCCGGACATCATCACCAACTACCTCGGCGACGGCAAAACCCTGGGCTATGTGCGGGTGACGGTGGAGCTGATGGCCGAAAACGCCGCCGATCTCAAGTTGCTGGAGCAGCACGATCCCCTGATCCGCGACGCCATCATCCGCCTGATTGGCAGCAAGACGGGCGCCCAGATCAAGTCGCTGGTGAGCCGGGAAGATCTGCGCAAGGAGTGCGAGGCCAAGGTCAACGAACTGCTGGTCAGAGAGACCGGCAAGAAGGCGGTACGCGAGCTCATCTTCACCAAGTATCTTTATCAGTAATGAACCGCGAGCAGGTGCCGACCGGCAGCCTGCTCTCCCTACCGCTCCCATTCACTGTCGAGGAAGTCATCGTCATGGGCCACAAGACGCTGTGTGAATGGCGCCGTCACGAGATCCCCGCCGATCTCAAGACACTGCGCAAGATATTGCGCAAACCCAAGTTTGTATGCGGCAAGTGCGCCCGCAGCGCCAATGACAAAGAGTACCTGTGCCAACCGCTGCGACTGAAGGAAAAAGAGGAGTAAGTCCCCGATTGCTCAAGGGTCTGAAGAAGAAAGGGGCACCCTACTGATCGGTCCAGCCATGACGCCCCTGAGCAAACAGTCTGCGGGCCTGGACGTCATTGGGGCAGACGCCGCGGTACTCCTCTCCCGATCGCCCGGCCAGGTAGAGGTGCTCCGGGCGGCAATACCAGGCCAGCCCCTTCTGGCGACCCTGCTCCCACATGGCGACATCCACCTTGGTCCCGCACTGAGTCTGATGGAATGCCACCCGATCGGCGGCGAAACCCAGCTTGCCGTCTCCTTCCCCCACATCGCTCCACACCTTTTCGCAGGGATCGTCCGAGTTGGAGACACAGCCCCCGAGCAGGGTGGCACAGAGCATGATGACGAGTGAGCGCATAATCATCCTTGGGCGTTGTTTGAGTTGTTTATGGCGTATCTGGCCTGACGGGCATCCCTCTTCCCACAGCGCCATTTGAGCAGTTCATTCTAACCAGAGCCTCGCCCGGCCACCAAGGGGCTTGCTGCCGAACGCACAAAAAATCGGGCGGGCCATCAGGCCCGCCCGCATGCGTTACAGGGAATCACTGATCGTCGAGGGGGTCATAGTCCTGCCATCCCTCGTCGTCCAGCTCCTCCAGCTCGTCTTCCCAGGATTCCGGCTCCCACTCATCGTCGAGCTCGAAATCCGGCGTCTGCGTACCCATGCTCATTCTCCTTGGATAGTGCACCGGCCTTCAAAGTCTATCCAGAAAAGTGGGGCTCGCCAGTGGACCCGGTCAGAGCTTGATCAGGGTACGACCCGCAACCCGACCCTGAGTGATGGCCTCGGCGGCCTCCACCACCTGCTCCAGCCCAATCTCGGTCACCGCCTGGGCGAAGAAGCTGGCGGGCAGATCCCGCGCCAGTCGCTGCCAGGCCAGTTGACGACGCGCCAGCGGGCACATCACAGAGTCGACCCCCTGCAAGCGCACGTTGCGCAGTATGAAGGGCATGACGCTGGTGGGCAGATCGAAGCCGCCCGCCAGCCCGCAGGCCGCCACGGCGCCGCCGTAATTCATCTGGGCCAGCAGCTTGGCCAGCACCTGACTGCCGACGGTGTCGACGGCACCGGCCCAAAGCTGTTTCTCCAGCGCCTTGGCGGGCTCCAGCAGTTCGCTGCGCGGCACTATGCGGCTGGCACCCAGCACAGTCAGCATGGCGCCCTGTTCCTCGGGACGGCCGGTCAGGGCCGCAACCTGATAACCCAGCGCCGCCAGCAGTGCGACGGCTGTGGTGCCCACTCCACCGGCGGCACCAGTCACCAGCACCTCACCACTGTCGGGGGTTATGCCCGCCTCTTCCAGCGCCAGCACGCAGAGCATGGCGGTGAGGCCGGCGGTGCCGATGCACATGGCCTGCCGCTCATCCAGCCCGGCCGGCAGCGGCACCAGCCAGTCGGCCTTGACCCGCGCCTGCTCGGCCATGCCGCCCCAGTGTCCTTCCCCCACGCCCCAGCCGGTCAGCACCACCTTGTCACCGCTCTGGTAGCGGCTGTCGGCCGACTCCAGCACTGTGCCGACGAAGTCGATGCCAGGCACCAGCGGCCACTGGCGCACTATCTTGCCCTTGCCGGTGATGGCCAGCCCGTCCTTGTAGTTGAGGGAGCTGTAGCTCACCGCCACCCGCACCTCCCCTTCCGGCAACTGGCTCTCGGCCAGCTGGGTCAGGGTTGCCTTGGTCTTGCCGTCGTGGTTTTCAAGTAACAGAGCCTTGAACATGTGTGCCTCTCTATGGGTTAAGGGGAAACATTCACTCGATCTCGTCATCGGCGATCACGCCCGCGACTCTGGCATTAAGCTGCCAACGCAGCAATGCCGGATAAGCCTGCATCCGCTGCCGCTGCGCCTCATCGATCGGCTGTACGGCCTCACCCAGATACCAACACTCTCCCGAGACCCAGGGATACCTGACGGGATTGCCGGTCAGGGGATAGGCGCCATTTGCATCAATCCAGACCGTCTCGTTGTAGCCAAACGCCCGCGTCGGATCGTCCTGTGGCGCCAGCAAATTGCGTCCACCGAGCGCCTGATAGGGCATGTCCGAGAGGCTGAAGGCGTAAAGCGTCGGGAAGATATCCTTGTGGGAGCCTGGGCGCGCCGACTCAAAACGCCAGGGTACCCGATCCAGAATGGCTTCCGGCACATAGAGATAGAAAGGCACCGCCCGATCGAGCATCTGCTCGGCGGGATAGTAAGCCTTAACCCTGCGCATCTGGTGATCGCCGCTGGCGGCGATCAGCGTGTGGGTGCCGAGCGCAGATTTTTTGATATCGGCCACGAAACGCCCCAAGGCATCCGCCGCATATTGGTAGGTGCGCAAGATATTGAGCTGATCGATCTGGCCATCTTCGGCGTGACGTCGCACCCCGTCGGTCACGGCCACCGGCTGCGGCACATAATGGGGCGGTACCACATAAGGCGGGTGATTGGTCACGGTCAAAATACTGATAAAGAGCGGCTGTTTCGCCTCTTTGAGCAACTTCTCAGCTAGCTGATAGGCATATTCGTCAGGCACACCCCAATCCGTCATTTCCTTGAGCGACTCCGGATACATCTCCATCAGGGCATTCTGGTCATATAACGCATCAACCCCCTGCACCGGTAAATAATTGACCAGATTGCGCCACATCATATTACCCGGCGAGATGAAGATAACGCGATAACCCGCCTGTTTATAAATAGAGAATGGTGTACCAGTCAGCACCTTGGACTGTGCCGAAGAGTGGCTAAGGTTCTCCATGGGGCTATGGAAAAACAGCGCAGCCAGAGAAGGAGCGGTGCCATTCCCCTCCGACACAAAACGCTTGAATACAAAATCATGACGAAACGGCTCGCGCAAACTACCCAAGAGATCATTTTTACTCGGCTCATCCAACGCCAGCATATTGCTGCCAAAACTCTCCATCAGGCTCATCACCACATGGGGCTTATTGTCCGCCAACCAGGTATTGACCGGCGTTCGCCCAGTCAATGAGTCGAGCCCCGTGGCACCGAGTAGTTTTATTTCCTCTGCGGCATCGACTTTCTCGAAAAAAATATCGGCCTGATGATCTTTAATAGCCCAGTTAATGGCCATCAAGCCATTAGGGGTCAATTTGTTGAGCACCGTCATATCCGAGACCTGAGCGTTACCACGACGAAGAGGGAAAGTCCCCACGCTGCCGCGAGCGGCAATAGCGACCAGAATGACAGAGAGAACCAATACCCCCCAGAACAACGCATCCGGCCAAGGCTGCAGCGTCATGGATCGGACACGATAACTGAACCAGACAGGAGGGAGTGCCAACAGGATAGCGGCGCCCCCCCCTTTAATAACCGGATAGTCTTGCCACAAATTAGCCAACACGGCGCGTGTATCATCGTCAACCAGACCAAAGGCGAACACATCGATATGGTTGTGATAGGTCTGGTAATAGAAGTAATTGCCGATTGCGACGCTGGCCACAATAAATGCTGTCGCCCCAAACCACAGCGGCAAACTGCGCGACAGATATCCCCAGCCCTTGCTCCAACCGGCAAGCCCCAACCCGAGCAACAGGAAAGGCGCGACCGTCATCCCCGCGATACGCAGGTCGTAGCGCACACCAATATGCCACATGCGTAAAATATCCGCCTGTTTAGCTACCAATTGGGCTGGCTCGATAAACACATTAGACATGATCAAGCGAGCCCCACATAGAATCGCAACTAACCAAAATAGCTGGAAGAATGTGGCTCGAAGTAACTGTCTGATCCTGATTTGATACATGGCTTCATTTATAAATAGTGAATTGAACTCGCTTTTCAATATAAAAATTTCTCGTTTGTTGCAAACCAAATCTCAACATACACCATCAAAATAAACATTTTTATTTTTTGCAAATACCATTCCTAACTTTCACTATACCTGCTTTTATTTTATTTTCAAATATTACGCGGCTATCGGGAGAACCTTTTCTTTCTTTATGATAAAGATGTACTAGCACGGCACGGCCTATAACCGTCTTATTAAGAACATTCACTTTGTTTAGCCTCCATTCGAGATCTGTTTCCTCCATGCCATATCCGATAAAATCATTATCAAAACCATTCACAGCTAAAAGATCGGTACGCCATGCGGCCATATTCGCACCCAAAGCCCCTCGTTTTTTTCTGCTCATTATAATCGAAATTAATAGTGGGAATCTTATGCCAAACTCAGCTCTTTTAAGTCTCCCCATTACTCCATTAATCATCAGAAATAGGTTTGAATTCACAGCGGTTGCTGCTAAGTCACCAAAAACAAATTTATCTGTTAAGTCTTTTTTTAGATCTACCCTACGCCCGACTACAAGCCTTCCTTTTTCAGCATAACGCCTGTGATCGGCAATAAAATATTTCATTGGAATGCAATCACTATCTGTCATAATGATATATTCAGCGTCTGATTCTGATATCGCTTTATTCATAATCGCTGAACGGCGAAATCCATTATCTTCATGCCAAACATGTTTTATTAATAGTCCCTTCTTTTTATACAGAGCACACACATCTTCAACCTCTGCTGTTGAACCATCATCAGCCACTGTAATACAAAAATCTTTGTCTGTTTGTTCTAAATAGCCATCAAGCACTATCGACAATGTGACGGGATTGTTGTATGCAGACATGATTACTTCTATTTTCATAAGTTCACCAGTAATTTCAGATATCACTTTCATAACCCTTAAAGCTAACAGCTGTCATTATAAACGAAATGCACATAACAAAAAATGTAATACCTGAATTATGACTTATAAATGCTTGACTAAGGCTGTAGTCAATCAACGTCAATGCTACAACAGCCAGCATAATTGGAAGAAGAGAATCGTCTTCATGATGTTTATAACATATAAATAATGGGTAGAGGTACAACATTAATAATGTCAACAATCCAATCACCCCTCGCCTAGCCATCTCATCTAAAAATTGATTGTGCGCATGGAAATTAAAACTATATATGAAGTTAGATATTTTACCAGACGCCAATTGTTCTGTATGTGCCTGCCGCACGCCATTATTTCCCCAACCAAAGAGGGGCTTCTGTTGAAAGGCATTGAGGGCGCTATACCAAAGTTGAAGGCGAATGCCCAGCGAGGTGTTTTTATTTCCTCCATCGATAAATTGCGCGATATCGCTATGAGCGACACGGATACGTTCTGAGACGCCGGTTTGTGGTATCGCGACAATCGCTAATAAACCTAACCCAAAAACTGCTGCGACTATTTTATCTATCCGGCAGAGATTGCCTCTGAAGTGATTAACGATGGTTAGTATAATTAGCGGCAACAAGACCCAACCACCACGAGTACCTGACAGAAAGCTCCCAAGCATTCCCATGGCACAAGCAAACAGCATAAACATGGCTATTTTAACATTACCCTTTGATTTATACCAAAAATAGCCACACAGACAGAGTAAGCCCAGCGTCATGCTGATGTTACCAGCCTGGATCGGCATGATATCACCAAATGCTCTTTCCATTCCCAGATAAAACTTATCGTAGATTGCAATGGAGCCAGCAATACAAGCCCCCACTGCAACCCCAAAAATCAGGCTAACGAGACGAGCAGGATACCGAGAGAGCAAAGGTAAGGTAATCGCCACCATTAGTACACGACTGGGACGGTCAAATTCACGTAACTTGCCCCCATCCAGCCATATAGAGAGTCCTTGTACAAAAACGTAAGCGAAAAAAATCAATGCCAAAATTTTTACTTCCCTTGGCATACTCCCCCAATAAGATGGCCGCCAAAAAACTGTTAGACTCGCTAGCAGTAATATCGCAGGCCCGTAGGAATACCCACTGGGAATGGCTAATGTTAATGCGCCAAATAAAAATGCGGACACCTGAACTAGGTTATGAAGGATATTTATACGCAATGGCAAAATAATAGGGCTAGCCAATGTCATGAAAGTGTATTCCTAGGAAATGTCATCTTTGCCGATAGTGCTCACATAATGCATCCAGATGCTGGGACATATCAAATTCTTGCTCGGCCCGCTCGCGAGCCAACTTCCCCAGGCGGTCACTTAATTCAGGATCTCGCAGCAGTACCTTGATCTGCTCGGCGATAGCTTGCGGCTGCAATGGATCGGCCAACAGCCCCACGCCACCTAACACTTCTGGCACTGCGCCGGTGGAAGCGCCGACGATGGGTTTGCCAGCAGCCATCGCCTCGATCACAGTGAGGCCGAAGGCCTCGTTGTGAGAAGGGATCACCACCACATCCATAGCCTGCAACATGCGAGCTGTATCTCGCCGGAAGCCAGAAAAATGCACCGCACCACCGAGTTGCCGCTGGGCAATGTCACACTCCAGCTCGGCGACGAAGGACTCATCCGCCCCCTCCGCGGCAACCTTCCCCCCCACCAGCAGTAGTTGGAGATCGGCAAAATCGGCGCGCAGCAGCGCGAAGGCGTCGAGCAATTCACGCTGGCCTTTGCCGGGGCTGATGCGTCCAACCATGCCAATCAGGAGGCCATCAACAATACCCAGTTCACCGCGAATAAGGGCTGGCTCTTCCTTGCAATAGGTCAACTCGGTGCCCAGCCACAGCCGCTGAATACGCTCGGCGGGAAGTGGCAAGGCGGCGCGATTGCGCCTAAGTGTCTCGTCGCTGATGGAGAGCACCCTATCGACCTTGCCGTAGATCCAGCGATGCAGTGGATCCTTCTTCGGCCGTTTCGAGCCCATATGTTCGGTGTAAATGAGGCGAAACGAGAAAAAGGTGCCAAGTAGTGCGGCCAACAGCAGATCGCTGGACTTGTGGCAGTGCACGAGCTGGATACCGGTTTGCTTCATCCAGCGCAGCAACGCAGGCAGGCGCAAGATGGCCTGACTGCGCGATGGGACCTCAATCACCTCGAAGCCCGCTGCCTTCATGTCGGCGGCGACCCGGCTGCCCGTCAGTGCCAGCCCGAACAGGTGCCAACCTCGTTCGATCAGCTCCTTACCAACACGGATGGGGTACATCTCCAGCCCCCCCCAACCCTGGGAGAGGCAGATTTGCAATGCGCTGCCCGGCGCTATCGTCTCCACCGGATCAAGCCCGGTTCAACCAGGCCATGTAATCGGCCACGCCTTCGGCGACAGTCTTGAACTCGCCGTCATAACCGACGCCACGCAAGCGGGTCAGATCGGCCTGGGTGAAGCTCTGATAGCGACCCTTGAGGTGATCCGGGAAGGGGATGTACTCGATGGCGCCTTGCTGGTGATGCTTGATCACGGCCTCGGCCACGTTCTGGAACGGCTCGGCACGGCCGGTACCACAGTTGAAGATGCCGGAGTGCTGCGGGTTCTGCCAGAACCAGAGGTTCACCTTGCAGACGTCGTCCACATAGATGAAGTCGCGCATCTGGCCGCCGTCCGGGAAGCCGTCACAGCCCTCGAACAGCTTGGGATTGTCCCCCTGCTTCACCTGGTTGTTGAGGTGGAAGGCGACGGAGGCCATGGAACCCTTGTGCTGTTCGCGCGGACCGTAGACGTTGAAGTACTTCAGGCCCACCACCTGGGAGTCGATCTCCGGCAACCAGCGGCGCACGTATTGATCGAACAGCTGCTTGGAGTAGCCATAGACGTTGAGGGGCTGCTCGAACCTGGGATCTTCGATGAAGTTGTCGTTGCGACCGCCATAGGTCGCGGCGGAGGAGGCATAGATGAAGGGAATTTCCCGCTCGATGCAGTAGTGGAACAGATCCTTGGAGTACTCGTAGTTGACCTCCATGATGAACTTGCCGTTCCACTCGGTGGTGGCGGAGCAGGCACCTTCGTGGAAGATCACCTCGATGCCGCCATCCCACTCTTCAAACTCGTCACCGGAGACGATCCGCGCCTGGAACTCGTCCTTGTCCATGTAGTCGGCGATGGTGAGATCGACCAGGTTGACGAACTTGGTGCCGTCGGTCAGGTCGTCGATGACCACGATATCGGTCCGTCCTTGAGCGTTCAGCTGCTTGACCAGATTGCTGCCGATAAAGCCAGCACCGCCAGTTACTACGATCATGGAGTTTGCCTCGCGTACGTTGATGGCCCCGTGTGACTGCCTGTTAAAGCTGTGTATAGTGGGCCAATTTGAAATTGCCGAAAAGTTTATCACGGGCCGCCAGGGGATTCGACCTCGGTGCACAGGGCCCGGCAGAGGGATCAGCGATGAAGACCAGAGACAGGATCATTCACAGCGCCACCGAGCTGTTCAACGATCAGGGTGAACGCAACATCACCACCAACCACATTGCCGCCCATCTCGGCATCAGCCCGGGCAACCTCTATTACCACTTCCGTAATAAAGAAGACATCATCCACTCCATCTTCGATCAGTACGCCCGCCACCTGAGCGAGAGCTTCACGCCGGCCCGCAGCCACGAGATCAAGCTGGAAGATCTGATGGGTTATCTGGATGCCATCTTCTATCTGATGTGGCAGTTCCGCTTCTTCTACGCCAACCTGCCGGACATCCTGAGTCGCGACGAACCCTTGCAGCACAAGTACCTCAAGGCCCAGGAGCAGCTGCGCGCCGCCGTGGAGGCGCTGCTCAGGAGCCTGCGCGAGGGGGGCATCATAGACGTCAGCGACGAGGACCTGCCGGATCTGGGCCAGACCATCAAGATGGTCGTCACCTGCTGGATCCCCTTCCAGATTGCCCAGGCGCCCCATACCCGCATCACCAAGCCCTTGCTTTATCAGGGGGTCTTGCGGGTGCTCTTCCTGCTGCGCCCCTATGTCCAGCCCCAGGTGATCGCCCAGATCCGCCAACTGGAGCAGCACTACCACCAACTGGCCCAACCAGCAGGGTGAGATCTGTTTCACAATTGTTGAATATCAGCATAATAATTTGAATTGGTGCGCAACGATTGCAGTAAAATGTTGCCCATTCCAGGGTCTGTCGACGTTTCGTCACGACCGCGACGACGTCACTCCGTGCACCTCGCACGGCCCAAGATCCTGATAACACAGTCGACACAGTCAATGAGGACCGAGGATGTCTAACGGATTCTATCGTCACCTGGCCGAACAGCTCGAACAGGTCAAGGCGGAAGGGCTATACAAGCAGGAACGCATCATCACCTCGGCTCAGCAGGCCCAGATTGCGGTGGGCGGCGAGCAGGTTCTGAACTTCTGTGCCAACAACTACCTGGGGCTGGCCAACCACCCGGATCTGATCGCCGCCGCCCATCAGGGGCTCGACAGCCACGGCTTCGGCATGGCCTCGGTGCGCTTCATCTGCGGCACCCAGGATCAGCACAAGGCGCTGGAGCAGAAGCTGTCCGCCTTCCTCGGCACCGAGGACAGCATCCTCTACTCCTCCTGTTTCGATGCCAACGGCGGCCTGTTCGAAACCCTGTTCGGTGCCGAAGACGCCATCATTTCCGATGCCCTCAACCATGCCTCCATCATCGACGGCGTGCGACTGTGCAAGGCCAGGCGTTATCGCTATGCCAACAACGACATGGCCGAGCTGGAAGCCCAGCTCAAGCAGGCCAATGCCGACGGCGCCCGCTTCAAGCTGATCGCCACCGACGGCGTCTTCTCCATGGACGGTGTCATCGCCGACCTCAAATCCATCTGCGATCTGGCCGACAAATACGATGCCCTGGTGATGGTGGATGACTCCCACGCGGTGGGCTTCATCGGCGAGAACGGCCGTGGCACCCACGAATACTGCGACGTGCTGGAGCGGGTCGACATCATCACAGGCACCCTGGGCAAGGCGCTCGGCGGCGCCTCCGGCGGCTACACCTCCGGCAAGAAAGAGGTGATCGACTGGCTACGTCAGCGCTCCCGTCCCTACCTCTTCTCCAACTCCCTGGCCCCCTCCATCGTCTCGGCCACCATCAAGGTGATCGACATGCTGGCCGACGGCCACGCCCTGCGTGCCCAGTTGAAAGAGAACAGCGAGTACTTCCGCACCCGGATGAGTGCCGCCGGCTTCACCCTGGCCGGTGCCGATCACGCCATCATTCCGGTCATGCTGGGGGATGCCAAGCTGGCCGCCGAGATGGCGAGCCGCATGCTGGCCGCCGGCATCTACGTGGTGGGCTTCTCCTTCCCCGTGGTGCCCAAGGGCCAGGCCCGCATCCGTACCCAGATGTCCGCCGCCCATACCCGCGAGCAGCTGGACAAGGCCATCGATGCCTTCATCCGCATCGGCCGCGAGCTCGGTGTGATTTGATCACATGGCTAGCTGATTAAAACGGGGGCCAAGGTTGGGCCCCATTTTATTACCCTCTGTACCCGGCACTGCGCCGTGAGGAATCTGTCATGAAAGCACTCTCCAAACTCAAATCCGAAGTCGGCATCTGGATGACGGACGTCCCGGCTCCCGAGCTCGGCCACAACGATCTGCTGATCAAGATCCGCAAGACCGCCATCTGCGGCACCGACATGCACATCTACAACTGGGACGAGTGGGCCCAGAAGACCATACCCGTGCCCATGGTGGTCGGTCACGAGTATGTGGGAGAGGTGGTCGCCGTCGGCCAGGAAGTGCGCGGCTTCGCCATCGGCGATCGCGTCTCCGGCGAAGGCCACATCACCTGCGGCCACTGCCGCAACTGCCGCGCCGGTCGCACCCACCTGTGCCGCAACACCATAGGGGTCGGCGTCAACCGCCCGGGCTCCTTCGCCGAATACCTGGTGATCCCGGCCTTCAACGCCTTCAAGCTGCCGGACAACATCCCCGATGAGCTGGCCGCCATCTTCGACCCGTTCGGTAACGCCGTACATACCGCCCTCTCCTTCGATCTGGTGGGTGAAGACGTGCTCATCACCGGCGCCGGCCCCATCGGCATCATGGCTGCCGCCGTCTGCCGCCATGTGGGTGCCCGTCACGTGGTGATCACCGACGTCAACGAATACCGGCTGGAGCTGGCCCGCAAGATGGGCGCCACCCGCGCCGTCAACGTGGCCAAGGAGAAGCTCTCCGACGTGATGGCCGAGCTCGGCATGACCGAAGGCTTCGATGTGGGGCTGGAGATGTCCGGCGTTCCCAGCGCCTTCCAGGACATGATCGACAAGATGAACCACGGCGGCAAGATTGCCATGCTCGGCATTCCCCCCTCCACCATGGCCATCGACTGGAACAAGGTGATCTTCAAGGGACTGTTTATCAAAGGGATCTATGGCCGCGAGATGTTCGAGACCTGGTACAAGATGGCCAGCCTCATCCAGTCTGGCCTGGATCTCAGCCCCATCATCACCCATCACTTCCACATCGATGACTTCCAGCAGGGCTTCGAAGCCATGGGGTCAGGCAAGTCCGGCAAGGTGATCCTGAACTGGGATTGAGAAGCCCGGACAACGGCTTGTGGATGTCATGTGCGAAGGCCCGGCACCGGGATCCTGAGTGGCGACAAGTCAGCCTTTTTCACGGCTGATTGCAAAAACCCGGCGAAAGCCGGGTTTCTTTTTGCTCTTGCCTTGCCTGCTACCCCTGCCGCCGCAGAAACTTTGTTCGCAGATTGCTTAACACTTCACACACAAGCGTTTAAATGCCTGTAACTATTCGGTTATAATCCCGTCGTTTTCTAGGGATAATAAGAGCCTGCTGGGAGTACATGAGCGTGTTGAAAAAACTGAGCTATTTGCTGGCTGCCGGGATGGCGGCTGCCACCCTGTCCGGCGCCGTCTTTGCCGCCGATGAGATGTCGACGGAAGCCATCGCCGAGCGCATAGCCCCGGTCGGCCAGGTATACACCGCCAAGGATCTGGAGGGCATTGCGACGGCCGCTGCCGCCCCTGCGGCCGCCTCGTCCGATCCCCGTGATGGCGAGACAGTGTTCAAGGGTGCCTGCTTTGCCTGCCATGATACCGGCGTGGCCGGCGCGCCCAAGCGCGGGGACAAGGCCGCCTGGGAACCACGCATCGCCCAGGGGTTCGACACCCTGCGCAAGCATGCCATCGAAGGCTTCACCGGCAAGGCTGGCATGATGCCGGCACGGGGCACCTGCGCGGCCTGTAGTGACGAAGAGATCGAAAACGCCATTCACTACATGATCGACAAGCTCTAAGTGGTTGAAAGGGCTCCTATTGCAGCCCTTTCAATCCAATCACTTCCGACTACGCTTGTAGGTGAGTTTATTCGGGAGTATTGCATGTCAGTCCAGCCCCTCACACCGCCAGATCCCCCCTCCTTGCTGGCGGTCGTTTCTTCCATCATGGATTTCCCCGCGCCCGGCATCGCCTCCCCTGAGGACTACGCCAGACTGGTAGAGCAGCTGGGCAGACTCTGCCCCCTGCAGCACTTTGCCATGCTGGGGCTGGCCGATGGAGGCCTGCACTGGTTGTATGAACATCAACTGCCCGAGGCGTTCAAGCATCAGTTGGGGCGTGCAGAGCCCCGCCTCACCGAACAGCTCACCCGGCTCGATGAACACCAGGGATGGTGCGTGCAGGCGGTGGAGCACTATGAGGTGCAATGGCTGCTGGCCCGCGCGGCTCCCGAACAGACCCCGACCCTGAGACTGCTGCTGGAGTGTCTGGCCAAGCGCCTGCACGAAACCCAGGCCGGCACCCAGCTGGCGGGGCAGGCTTCCCCCCTCATTCAACGGGACCCCCAATGGCAGCAGAAGATTGAAAAAATCAGCCGTATCATGCGGTTGGCCCATAATCTGCCGCAACATGCCCTGTTTTCCCAGCTGGAGGCCGTGCTGTGCCAGATGCTGGCCGTCAATGACATGCTGCTGGTCCGCCTCGACAACCAGCGGCTGGAGAAACTCTATCCGACGCGGCTCGCCTACGATGATGACGTCATCAGGGCCCTGTGCCACAGCACCAACAGCGTAGAGCGCAGCGAGGCCGGGTTGTTCTGGTACAGCCTGCCGCTGCGCCAGCAGCAACAGTATTTCGCCCACCTCATCATCAATACGACCCAGCCCCTGGAAGCCGATGACAGGCTGTTCCTCGACTTTCTGCGCCACCAGTTGACCCTGCTGCTTGAGCTCACGAGAGTCAGGCAGCAGCTGGATGAACTCAACTCGGAGGAGTCCATCAACCAGCGGCTCCAGCAGCTGCGCCAGACCAACCTGCGGTTGCAGAAACGACTCAGGCATCATCAGGAGCTGGAGCGGCGACTCCAGTTCAATGCGCTGCACGACCCGCTGACCCAGTTGCCGAACCGGGCCCTGCTGATGAACCACCTCCATCACGCCATGACCCGTTACCGCCGTTACCAGACGGCCGGCTTCACCCTGATCTTCGCCGACGTGGATCACTTCAAGCAGGTCAACGACGCCCTGGGCCACAGTGCCGGCGACCAGCTGCTGCAGGATCTGGCCAAGCGTCTGCAGAGCTGCATCCGGCAAAATGACATGGTGGCCAGGCTGGGGGGCGACGAGTTCGTCATCTATCTGGACAACAGTCAGCAGGAGGAGGACGTCAGCCCCGTACTCAACCGCATTCTCGGCCGCATCGCCCACCCGTTCCGGCTACAGGGCAATGAGCTGACCGTTACCGTCAGCCTGGGGGTCGCCAGCGTGTCGGAGCAGACCACGGATATCAGCGAGTTGCTGCACCAGGCCGATCTCGCCATGTACCAGGCCAAGCGCAATGGCCGCAGTCGCATCGTCATGTACTCCGACGCCTGCATGGAGCACTCAGGCTCGCCGGAGGAGCGGCTGTTCAGGGCCTTGCGCGAAGGCAGGATAGTGCCCTACTTCCAGCCGGTGATCAGGCTGAAAGAGAGCCGCCTGGTGGGGCTGGAGGTAATGGCGCGCTGGATCACGGAGGAGGGAGAACTGAAGGATGCCTTCGACTTCATTCCACTGGCCGAGCAGTGCGGCCTCATTCAGGATCTGGATCGCCAGATCCTCAGGCGCACCTGCCAGCAGTTGAAGAGCTGGCTGCAGCTCTCGGGCGGCGGCCGCTTCAAGATAGCGCTCAACCTGTCCGGCAAGCACCTGGCCAGCCGCGAGCAGATCATGGCGCTGGTCCACATCATGGAGGAGGAGGGGGTGATACCCGGCTACTTCATCTTCGAATTCAACGAGCGAGAGCTCTCCAGGCAGAGTGCCGACTCACTCACCTCACTCCATGAACTAAGGGCCAAGGGGATCCAGATCAGCCTCGACGACTTCGGGACCGGCTTCTCCTCCCTCAATGCTCTGTTCCACTTCCCGGTGGACTACATCAAGGTGGATGACAGCTTCACCCATCGTATGCTGAACTCCCCCAAGGACTTGGCGCTGATCCGCGCCATGCGGGACATCTGCCAGGATCTCGACTTCACCCTGGTGGTCGAAGGGATCGAGAACCAGCAGCAGTTGCAGAAGCTGATCGAGCTGGGCTGCGCCCTGGGACAGGGGCGCCACATCTCCCCGCCTCTGCCAGGATCCGACATCATACCGCTGCTCGCAGAGCCCCCGGCCTAGCCTTCCCTCAATCCTTCTTGAACAGGGCCCTCAGGTTGGCGACGCCGACCTGTCCCTTCTGCTGACGCTCCTCGGCCGTCACCTTCTTCTGGTTCTCCCACTCCAGATCGTCCTGGGGCAGCTCCAGCAGGAAGCGGCTCGGCTCGGGGCGCACCGACTCGCCATACTGACGCCGCTCCTTGCAGAGGGTGAAAGTCAGTTCGGTCTGGGCCCGGGTGATGCCCACGTAGGCGAGACGGCGCTCCTCCTCCACGTTGTCCTCGTCGATGCTGGTCTGGTGGGGCAGCAAGCCCTCCTCCATTCCCACCATGTAGACATAGGGGAACTCCAGCCCCTTGGAGGCGTGCAGTGTCATCAGCTGCACCTGATCCGCATCATCCTCCCCCTCGTTGCGCTCCATCATGTCCCGCAGGGTGAGGCGAGTAACCACCTGGGCGAGCGTCATGGCCTCTTCCAGCTCGTCCCCCTCCAGCATCTCGGTGATCCAGCGATAGAGGGTGGAGACGTTCTGCATCCTCATCTCGGCCGCCTTCGGGCTGGGGGAGGTCTCGTAGAGCCACTCCTCGTAGTGGATCTCCTTGATCATGTCCCGCACCGCCTCCACCGGGTTGCCCCGCAGCGCCTGATCGCCGAGCCGCACCAGCCAGTTGGTGAAGGCCTGCAGGGCCACGAGGCCACGGCCGGAGAGGTGCTGCTCCAGCCCCAGCTCGAAGCTGGCGGCAAACAGGCTCTTGCCGCGCTGGTTGGCGTATTGGCCAAGTTTTTCGAGGGTGGTGGGACCGATCTCCCGGCGCGGCAGGTTGACCACCCGCAGAAAGGCGGTGTCTTCGTCCGGATTCACCAGCAGCTTGAGGTAGGCCATGATGTCCTTGATCTCGGTGCGGGAGAAAAACGAGGTACCGCCGGAGATACGATAAGGAATCCGGTTGGTCATCAGCGCCTTCTCGAAGATGCGCGACTGATGGTTGCCCCGGTAGAGGATGGCGTAATCCTTGAACCGGGTGCGGTTCATGAACTTGTGGCCCATCATCTCGGCGGCGATCCGCTCCGCCTCGTGCTCCTCGTTCTTGGCGAACAGCACCTTGACCGGCACCCCGTAGTCGAGCTCGGAGAAGAGCGCCTTGTCGAACACATGGGGGTTATTGGCGATCAGTATGTTGGCGCACTTGAGAATGCGCCCCTTGGAGCGGTAGTTCTGCTCCAGCTTGATCAGCTTGAGGCTGGGGAAATCTTCGCTCAGCAACACCAGATTCTGCGGCTTGGCACCGCGCCAGGAGTAGATCGACTGGTCATCATCCCCTACCACGGTAAAACGGGCCCGCTCACCGACGATCTGCTTCACCAGCTCGTACTGGCTGGTGTTGGTGTCCTGATACTCATCGACCAGCAGGTAACGGATCTTGTTCTGCCAGCGCTCGCGCACCTCCTGATTGCTCTTGAGCAGCAAGGTGGGCATCACGATAAGGTCGTCAAAATCCAGCGCGTTATAGGCCACCATCTGGCGGTGATAGCGCTCATAGAGCTGGGCCATCAGCACCTCTTCCGGCCCCTGGGCGATACGCATGGCACGCGCCGGCAGTATGAGGTCGTTCTTCCAGTTGGAGATCTGGCTGACGAGGGCCGAGAGCTTGTCCTTGTCGTTGTCGAGCTCCGCCTCCGTCAATTCTTTCAGCAGCGCCAGCTGGTCGGTGTCGTCGAACAGGGAGAAGTTCGCCTTGAGATTCAGGCTCTTGTGCTCGCGACGTATGATGTCGAGCCCCAGGGTGTGGAAGGTGGAGACCATGAGCCCCCGCGCCTCCTTGCGGCCCAGGGTCTGGCCGACCCGCTCCTTCATCTCCCGCGCCGCCTTGTTGGTAAAGGTGACAGCGGCGATGTTGCGGGCGTTATAGCCGCACTGCTGCACCAGATAGGCGATCTTGTTGGTGATGACGCGGGTCTTGCCCGATCCGGCACCCGCCAGCACCAGGCAAGGGCCGGAGACAAACTTGACCGCTTCGTTCTGATTGGGGTTGAGCTTCATGGGCCGGATCTCTTGGCTTATGATGAGGGGCGGCATTGTAACAGAGATCCCGCGGGCAGCCGAAACCGGACACAGGATCCCGCCACTTCGCCTTGTGTTTGCCCGTCATTTTCCGGATCATGGCCGACTTTTCCAGAGGAGATGAGGGGAGCATGAATCAGCAACAGCACGCCCAATTGCGTAGCCAGTTTCCGGCCCTGGCGCAGGAGGTGAACGGCCACCCTCTGATCTATCTGGATAACGCCGCCACCACCCAGAAGCCGCAGGCGGTGCTGGACGCCATCGCTCACTACTATCGGGCCGACAACGCCAATGTGCACCGTGCCGCTCATGCCCTGAGCGGCCGCGCCACCCGCGCCTTCGAGGCAGCCCGCGAGACAGTCGCCCGCTTTATCAATGCGCCCGACAGCCGGGAAGTGATCTGGACCCGCGGCACCACCGAGGCGATCAATCTGGTGGCCCAGAGCTGGGGGATGAGCGAGCTCAAGGCGGGGGACGAAATTATCCTCAGCACCCTGGAGCACCACGCCAATATAGTGCCCTGGCAGCTGATCGCCGAGCGCACCGGCGCTCTTATCCGGGTCATTCCGCTGGATAAGCGCGGGGATCTGGATATGGAGGCTTACCTGGCCATGCTGGGGCCGCGCACCCGGCTGGTGAGCGTGGCCCACGTCTCCAATGCGCTCGGTACCGTCAATCCGATCACCCGGATGGTGGCTGCCGCCAAGGCGGTTGGCGCCCTGACCCTGATCGACGGCGCCCAGGCGGTGGCCCACCTCGAGGTAGATGTGCAGGCCATAGGCTGCGACTTCTACGCCTTCTCCGGTCACAAGCTCTACGGTCCGACCGGTATCGGCGTGCTGTGGGGCCGCACCGAACTATTGGAGCGGATGCCGCCCTGGCAATCGGGGGGCGAGATGATCGACAAGGTCAGCTTCAGTGGTACCACCTTCAATACCCTGCCCTTCAAGTTCGAGGCGGGCACCCCCCATATTGCTGGCGCTATCGGCCTCGCCGCTGCCATCGACTTTGTCAGAGCTCAAGACAGGGCGGCCCTGGTGCGCCACGAACAGGCACTCACCGACCATCTGGTGGCCGGGCTGCGCCAGGTGCCGGGCCTGCGTCTAGTCGGTGAACCCGGCCAACGCGCCGGCGCCGTCTCCTTCCTGCTGGACGACATCCACCCGCAAGATGCCGCCACCCTGCTCGATATGCAGGGCATAGCGCTGCGAGTCGGCCACCACTGCGCCATGCCGCTGATGGAGAGCCTTGGCATCGGCGGCACCCTGCGGGCCTCCATGGCCTGTTACAACAACCAGGACGATGTGGATGCCCTGCTGGTGGCGCTACACAAACTCAGTGACTTCTTCTAAGGCAGACAACCGAATGAGTGATCTCGCAAGCTATACCCTGATTGGCCTTGAGCCCAACGCCGACAGCATTCGCCAGCAGTTTGCCGCCGCCCACGGCTGGGAAAACCAGTACCGGCTCATCATCCAGCTCGGCAAACAGCTACCCGTACTGCCAGGTGAGTGGCAGCAGCAGGAGTATCGACTCAAGGGATGTGAAAGCCAGGCCTGGCTGAAAGGGGAACTGGGGGCGGATGGCAACTGGCACTTTGCCTGCGACTCCGACGCCCGTATCGTGCGCGGCCTCATCGTCATCGTGCTGGCGGCGCTCAACCACCAATCCGCAGAGGTGATTCAGGCCTTTGATATGGAAGCCTATTTCACCGAACTTGGGCTGGAGAAACATTTGAGCCCGTCACGGGGTAACGGGCTCAGAGCAATCGTGCTGGCGATCCGGGATCAGGCGGTCTAACCCGCCTTGTTCAGTGGTCGATCACGCTTCGCTAATCGACCCTGCTTCTTCATTTCCGGCCTCTTTCTCGGCGCGGGCACCCCGCTCGGCAATCTTCTTCAATACCCGGGACGCGGCAACCAGCCCAAAGGTTGCCGTCACCGGCGTCACGGCTCCAAAGCCGGAGGCACAATCCATCTTCATGGTGCCATCGCTGGCCGCCTTGGCCTGGCAGGTGCCGCCATTGCCATCGGGATAGCTCAGCTGCTCCGTTGAGAAGACACACTCCACCCCGAACTTGCGCGCCGGATTCTTGCTGAAGTTGTGCAACCGGCGCAGGTCGGAGCGCACCTTGGCGGCCAGCGGATCCTGAATTGTCTTGGCCAGATCCGCCACTGTGATTTGGGTCGGATCCATCTGCCCGCCTGCGCCGCCCGCGACTATCACCGGGATCTTGTTGCGCTTGCAGAAGGCAATCAGCGCCACCTTGGCTTTGACCGAATCGATGGCATCCACCACATAGTCAAACTCCCGCTTGATATGCTCGGCCAGGTTGTCGGCGGTGACGAAGTCATCCACCTCGATCACCTCACAGTCGGGGTTGATGGCGCGGATGCGCTCGGCCATCACCTCGGTTTTGAGGCGACCAACCGTACCCTGCATGGCGTGGATCTGGCGATTGGTGTTGGTGATGCAGATGTCATCCATGTCGATCAGGGTGATCTGGTTGATGCCGGCACGGGCCAGCGCCTCGGCAGCCCAGGAGCCGACACCGCCTATCCCCACCACGCAGACCTTGGCCTGGCTAAAGGAACGTAAGGCGCTCTGACCATAAAGACGGGCAATGCCCCCGAATCGCTGTAGATATTCTGCTTTCATACCACCACCTTGCTTGAGGGCGGCCATTATAGCGGCAACCACGGTCAGCGGCGATGATCGGGTGATAATGGTGTGGATACGAAGGGGAAATGAATGCTGCGTCGGCATGCTTGAAACGAAAAAAAGCCCAGTCTTTCGACTGGGCTTTCTAAATAGTGGCGGAGCGGACGGGACTCGAACCCGCGACCCCCGGCGTGACAGGCCGGTATTCTAACCGACTGAACTACCGCTCCGCATTCGGTTAGCTTGCGCTAAATCTTCTGC
>NZ_JBGLQX010000033.1:0-37661 GCF_041403065.1 Aeromonas sp. S16(2024)
TGCCAGGGTCACCCTGAAGGCCCCGGCCAACAAGCGTAGCGAGCCGGATATTCCGCTCTACTACGTGGGATGCATCGAGCAGAGCGATGCCGCCGACCGGCTGGAGTGGCATCTGCTGACCAGTGAAGCGGTGACCAGCCCCGAACAGGCCAGCGAGATTATCGGCTACTACGAGCGGCGCTGGCTCATCGAGGATTATCACAAGGTCTGGAAGAGTGCAGGCACGAGGGTCGAGGCGTTGAGGATGCAGAGCCGGGAAAACCTGACGCGTATGAGCGTCATCCTGGCCTTTATCGCGGTGCGGCTGCTGCAGTTGCGATTTATCAAAGAGGAGCCTGCCGCGCAGGGAGAAAGCTGCGAAGAACTGCTGGGCACGAAGAGCTGGAAGCTGCTGTGGTTGAAGATGGAGAAGAGGGCCCTGCCGGATGAGGCCCCCGATATGGCGTGGGCGTACAAGAGCCTGGCGATACTGGGGGGCTGGAAGGACACCAAGCGCACGGGGCGAGCCTCGATAGCGGTGTTATGGGAGGGCTGGTTTAGGTTAGAGACCCTCCTTGAAGGCTATGAACTGGCGCTGTCTCTTGCGCATCAACAGTTGTGATCAAGAGACAGGCCCCGGCTGCCATTTTCATTTGTGCTCTCTTGAGAGTGAGCGGCGGTTCAGAGCGCGTTGCGGCGCGGTCCGAACGGCAGGCGCCAGCGAAACAGGCTGTTGAGGGTCGCCCGCCACTGGTTGGGGCGCCCCAGGATCTGCTTTTGCAGCCGGGTCTCTTCCTTCAGCATCACCTCATCGCTGCGGGCCCAGGCCTGCTGGTAGAGCTGCTTGATCCCCGCCAGCGCATCCGGCGACTTGGTGATCAGGGTCCTGGCGAACTCCCGTGCCGCGTCGAGGGGATCCTCGCAGACCCGGCTCACCAACCCGAGCGCCCGCGCCTCCTGGGCATCCAGCTCGCGGCCGCTCATGGCCAGCTCCATGGCGGTGTCCACCCCCATCAGGTTGCGCAGGGTGACGCTGCCACTCATGTCGGGAATGATGCCCCACTTGATCTCCATCACCGAGAAGCGGCAATCCGGGGTGCTGAAACGAAAGTCGGCCCCGAGCGCTATCTGCAGGCCGCCACCGAAACAGACCCCCTGGGTCACGGCGATCACAGGCACCGGCAACTGGTGCCAGCCATAGGCGACCCGCTGGGCCAGGTTGGTCGCCTCGTCCGCCTCGCGCTTGAGAATATCGAGGGCCGCCACCGGCTGCCTCAGCATGGATTTCACATCCAGCCCGGCGCAGTACGCCCGCCCCTCGCCGTGCAGGATCACCGCCCGCAGCCCCTTGTGCTGCGCAAGCTGCGTCAGCGTCTCGTCGATGGCGCCGAACATGGCTCTGTCCAGCGCATTGAGCTTGTCCCCCCGGGTCAGCATCACCTCGGCGATGCCGTCCCGGATCTCGCACCTGATCCTTGGTTTGTCCATTTCCTTCCTCTTCCTTGTGCCGACACTGGTCATACCACAACGTTACCAGAGTGTTATCGGCAGGTACAGGGAGGCCAGCCCCCCTCTGCGACTAAAGTCGGCTGGCCCCGCCCTGGCCCCTTTGCCAGACTGGCCCCATGCTCACGGCCGAGAACTGCCATGTCACTTCTGTTCGATTTTTCCCGCCCGCCCTTTGACTGCCTGGACGAGGCGGCCCGTGAACGGCTCGGTCAGCGCCTCAGTATCTGCTACTTTCGTGCCGGCCAGACGGTGCAGGATCCGGGGGACCAGCCCCCCGGCCTCTACCTCGTCATCAAGGGGGCCGTGGAGGAGTCGGCGCCCCACCAGCCCTTCGGCGACTATGGCGTGGGGGACATGTTCGATGTGCGCGCCCAGTTCGACGGCCACTGCCGCCATCGCTTCAGCGCCCTGGAAGACACCCTCTGCCAGCTGATCCCCCGCGACACCTTCCAGGGGCTGTGCGACGCGCACCCCGCCTTCGCACACTATTTCACCGCCACCCTGGCCGAGCGTCAGCGCGAGCAGGAGCGCCGCGGCCAGCTCGGGCAACAGAACCTGGCGGAATTCATTCTGACCCGCATCGACCCCGGCCACCTGCAGCCACCTCTGCAGCTGGACAGCCAGACCAGCCTGCTTGCCGCCAGCGAAGCCATGGCCAGCCGGGGCACCGATTGCCTGCTCTATCCCGCCGCTGACGGCAGCCTGAGCCTGGCCACCCGCAAGACCCTGCTCCACGCCCTGACCCTCAAGGGGCTGCCCCTGACGGCAACCCTGGCGGTGCTGACCCCGGCGCCCCTGATCGGCCTGGCGCAAGGCAGCTATCTGTTCGATGCCCTGTTGCTGATGACCCGCCACCGCATCAAGCGGCTGGTCATCTGGCAGGGGCAGGAGGTGGCGGGGATACTGCACCTGACCCAGGTACTGGGGCTCTTCTCCGCCCACTCCCATGTGCTGACCCTGCGCATCGCCCGGGCAGACAGCCAGGGGGCTCTGGAGGCGGTGGCCCGAGAGCAGCAACAACTCATCCGCACCCTGTTTGCCCAGGGGATCCATACCCTGTTTCTGATGAAACTCATCGCCACCATCAACGAGCAGTTGATCGCCAAGGCCTTCGCCCTGGTGATCCCGACCGAGGTGCAGGAGCAGGTGTGCCTGCTGATGCTGGGCTCGGAGGGGCGCGGCGAGCAGATCCAGAAGACCGATCAGGACAATGCCCTGATCCTGCGAGATGACCTGGATTGGCCCGACCGCCAGGCCGATCTGGCCGCCTTCAGCACCCTGCTCGCGCGCCTCGGCTACCCTCCCTGCCCGGGGAAGGTGATGGTCAGCAATCCGGAGTGGGTCAAGGGGGCCCGGCAGTGGCAGGATGAGATAGAGCAGGCGTGCGTGCGCGCCAGCGAGGCCGATCTGCTGTGGCTCGCCACCCTGGCCGATGCCCAGGCCATCATGGGGGATCGCCCCCTGCTCGCCCCCCTCGCCCGCCACCTGAGAGAGCGCCTGGCCGACAGGCCGGATCTGCTGGCGGAGATGGCCCGGGCGGCGGTCGCCTTCCACACCCCCCTCACCCTCTTTGGCCGGCTGGAGCAGGCCCCCGAGGGGCTGGATCTCAAGCGCGGCGGCCTCTTCCCCCTGGTACACGGCATCCGCGTGCTGGCCCTGGAGGCACAAGTGCTGGAGACCTCGACCCTGGGGCGGATCGACGCCCTGGTGGCCACGGGGCGCCTCAGCCCCGACTATGGTGCCAACCTGGCGGAAGCCTTCCGGCTGTTTGTGCGGCTGCGGCTGCGCAGCCAGCTCAGGGATGGCGACAGCCGGGTACAGGTTGCCGAACTCGCGCACGGAGAGCGGGATCTGCTGCGCCATGCCCTGCATCAGGTGAAGAAGTTCCAGCAGTGGCTCACCTTGCACTTTCGTCTTAGGCAATAGGCATGTTGCGCCGCTGGCGACGTCATTGGCTGGGCCGGGGCTTCGGGGACGGGGAGTTTGCCCCGCTCTTTGCGACGCCCCCCGAGGAGGAGTGGGTGGCGCTGGATTTCGAGACCACCAGCCTGGATCCCGCCAAGGCGGAGATCGTCTCCATCGGGGCGGTGCGCATCCAGGGCAACCGGCTGCTCACCGGCGAGGCCCTCAGCATCAGGGTGCAGCCACCGGCCAGCCTGACCGGCCAATCGGTGGTGATCCACGGCCTGCGCCATCAGGATCTGCAGCAAGGAATGGCGCTGGAAGCCGCGCTGCGCCTGCTGCTGGCCTTCATCGGGCCCCGCGAGCTGGTGGGCTACCACATCGCCTATGATCTGCGGATCCTCAATCTGGCCTGCCAGACACTGTGGGGGCTGCGCCTGCCCCAGCGTGGCATAGAGGTGAGCCGGCTCTATCACGACCACCTCTATCGGCGCTATCCCGACGCCGTCATCGACCTGCATCTGGCCGCCATCTGCCAGCACCTGGGGTTGCCGCCCCTGCCCCTGCACGACGCCCTGAGTGACGCCGCCGCCGCCGCCCTCATCTTCCTGCGCCTGCATCAGGGCAGCCCGCTGGCTTATCCCAAAGTCTAATTGTCCGAAAATAACATTTGCTTCACATTTTGATTACATGAGCAGCACCCCTGCTCGGTAGGGACACCCTTCAATCACAGCTGACACAACCGTCACGGAGAACTGCAATGGAACAGCAACGTTATCTGAGGATCCAGCAAGATCCCAACTTCAAGGAGCTGGTCAGCAAACGCCAGCGCTTCGCCTGGACCCTCTCCATCCTGATGCTGGGGCTCTACCTGGCGTTCATCCTGCTCATCGCCTTCGCCCCCGGCTGGCTTGGCACCCCGCTCAGCGAAGGCTCCAGCATCACCCGCGGCATCCCGGTTGGCGTGGGCCTCATCCTCTCCTCCTTCGTGCTGACCGGCGTCTATGTATTCCGGGCCAACGGCGAGTTTGACGAGCTGAACCAGAAGATCCTCAAGGGAGTGCAATCATGAAAGGCAAGTCTCTGTTGCTGCTCGGAAGCCTGTTGTCCACCCCCCTGCTGGCGGCCGATGCGCTGACCGGCGAGGTGCAACGCCAGCCCCTCAACATCTCGGCCATCGTGATGTTCGTGGCCTTCGTGGCCGCCACCCTGTTCATCACCTACTGGGCCTCCAAGCGCAACCGCTCGGCCTCCGACTACTATGCGGCCGGCGGGCGCATCACCGGCTTCCAGAACGGCCTGGCCATCGCCGGTGACTACATGTCCGCCGCCTCCTTCCTCGGCATCTCCGCCCTGGTCTACACCTCGGGCTATGACGGCCTCATCTACTCCATCGGCTTCCTGGTGGGCTGGCCCATCATACTGTTCCTGATAGCGGAAAGGCTGCGTAACCTCGGCAAGTACACCTTCGCCGACGTCGCCTCCTACCGCCTCAAGCAGACCTCGGTACGCAGCCTCTCCGCCAGCGGCTCCCTGGTGGTGGTGGCCCTCTACCTCATCGCCCAGATGGTGGGTGCCGGCAAGCTCATCGAGCTGCTGTTCGGCCTGCAATACCATGTGGCCGTGGTGCTGGTCGGCATACTGATGGTGCTCTACGTGCTGTTCGGCGGCATGCTGGCCACCACCTGGGTCCAGATCATCAAGGCGGTCATGCTGCTCTCCGGCGCCTCCTTCATGGCCATCATGGTGATGAAGTCCGTCAACTTCGACATCGGTGCCCTGTTCAGTGAAGCGGTCAAGGTTCATGCCAATGGCGCCGCCATCATGAGTCCGGGTGGCCTGGTGGCCGACCCCATCTCCGCCATCTCCCTCGGGCTGGCCCTGATGTTCGGTACCGCCGGTCTGCCCCACATCCTGATGCGCTTCTTCACCGTGAGCGACGCCAAGGAAGCCCGTAAATCGGTGTTCTATGCCACCGGCTTCATCGGCTACTTCTATATCCTGACCTTCATCATCGGCTTCGGTGCCATCCTGCTGGTCAGCACCAACCCGGACTTCAAGGATGCCACCGGCGCCCTGCTGGGAGGCACCAACATGGCGGCCGTCCATCTGGCCGATGCCGTGGGGGGTAGCCTGTTCCTCGGCTTCATCTCCGCCGTGGCCTTCGCCACCATACTCGCCGTGGTCGCCGGGCTGACCCTGGCGGGCGCCTCTGCGGTCTCCCACGACCTCTATGCCTGCGTCATCAAGGAAGGCAAGGCCAACGAAGCCGACGAGCTGCGCGTCTCCAAGATGACCACGCTGGTGCTGGGAGTTGTGGCCATCGGTCTGGGCATATTGTTCGAGAAGCAGAACATCGCCTTCATGGTGGGCCTGGCCTTCTCCATCGCGGCGAGCTGCAACTTCCCGGTGCTCTTCCTCTCCATGTTCTGGTCCCGCCTCACCACCCGCGGCGCCGTCTATGGTGGCTGGCTGGGCCTCATCAGCGCCGTGACCCTGATGATCCTGGGCCCGACCGTGTGGGTGAAGGTACTGGGCCATGCCCAGGCGATCTTCCCCTACGAATACCCGGCGCTCTTCTCCATGGGGTTGGCCTTCGTCGGGATCTGGTTCTTCTCGGTCACCGACAAGTCCCAGAACGCCTCCGAGGAACACCAGAAGTTCTTCCCGCAATTCGTCCGCTCCCAGACCGGGCTCGGTGCCTCCGGCGCCTCCGCCCACTAAGGTTGTCTGACCGCTCCCAAGCCGGCCCTGTGCCGGCTTTTCTTATTCCGGGCCTCCCCTCTCGCCTCCCCTCTCCCACCCTGCCGGCAAGTGGCGCCTTTCTCGCCACCTGGCCCCCGATGCAATGGGCCCCGATCACAGTTCTTGCTAAAACTTTCGGGGGATCTGTGCCATAATGCGCGCCATTTGACAGACAACCCGGGACATCTCCTTTGTTAAGCAGCAACAACATCACCATGCAGTTCGGCGCCAAGCCGCTGTTTGAGAACATCAGCGTCAAGTTTGGCGGCGGCAACCGCTACGGCCTCATCGGCGCAAACGGCTGTGGCAAGTCCACCTTCATGAAGATCCTCGGCGGCGATCTGGAGCCCACTGGCGGTAATGTGAGCCTGGACGTCAACGAGCGCATCGGTAAGTTGCGCCAGGATCAGTTCGCCTACGAAGAGATGCGCGTGCTGGACGTGGTCATGATGGGCCATAGCGAGCTGTGGGCCGCCATCGCCGAGCGCGATGCCATCTACGCCAACCTCGACGCCACCGACGACGACTATATGAAGGCCGCCGAGCTGGAAGGCCTGGTCGCCGAGTATGACGGTTACACCGCCGAGGCCCGCGCCGGCGAGCTGCTGCTGGGTGCCGGCATCCCCATCGAGCTGCACAACGGCCCCATGAGCGAAGTGGCCCCGGGCTGGAAACTGCGGGTGCTGCTGGCACAGGCGCTCTTCTCCAACCCCGACATCCTGCTGCTGGACGAACCGACCAACAACCTGGACATCAACACCATCCGCTGGCTGGAGCAGGTGCTCAACGATCGTGAAAGTACCATGATCATCATCTCTCACGACCGTCACTTCCTGAACTCCGTCTGCACCCACATGGCGGATCTGGACTACGGCGAGCTGCGCGTCTACCCGGGCAACTACGACGAGTACATGACGGCGGCCACCCAGGCCCGCGAGCGTCTGCTCTCCGACAACGCCAAGAAGAAGGCCCAGATTGCCGACCTGCAATCCTTCGTCTCCCGTTTCAGTGCCAACGCCTCCAAGTCGAGCCAGGCTACCTCCCGCCTCAAGCAGATCGACAAGATCAAGATCGAGGAAGTGAAGGTCTCCAGCCGTCAGAACCCCTTCATCCGCTTCGAGCAGGACAAGAAGCTCTACCGCAACATCCTGGAAGTGGAAGGGGTGTCCAAGGGTTATGGTGAAGCGCCGCTGTTCAAGGGCCTGAGCATGATGCTGGAAGTAGGCGAGAAGGTCGCCATCCTGGGTACCAACGGTATCGGTAAATCCACCCTGATCAAGACCCTCATGGGCGAGCTGGCACCGGACAGCGGCACCATCAAGTGGTCCGAGAACGCCCAGATCGGCTACTACGCCCAGGATCACGCCGACGATTTCGACACCGATCTCAACGTGTTCGACTGGATGGCCCAGTGGAAGCAGGCCAACGAAGACGAGCAGGCGGTGCGCTCGGTGCTGGGTCGTCTGCTGTTCACCCAGGACGACATCAAGAAGCCGGTCAAGGTGCTCTCCGGTGGCGAGCAGGGTCGCATGCTGTTCGGCAAGCTGATGATGCAGCGCCCCAACATCCTGATCATGGATGAGCCGACCAACCACCTGGACATGGAATCCATCGAGTCCTTGAACCTGGCGCTGGAAATGTACCAAGGGACCCTCATCTTCGTCTCCCACGACCGTGAGTTCGTGTCGTCCCTGGCGACCCGCATCATGGAACTGACCGAGAACGGTATCCGCGACTTCGGCGGCACCTACGAGGATTACCTGCGCAGTCAGGGCGTGGTGTAACCCCTGGGTCTTCCATCATGAAACCGGCGCCAGTGGCGCCGGTTTTTTTATGCCTCCTTGTTCCCTTCTCCCCTGTGAGCGCCCCCACTGCAAGGGAAGGATTGGGGAAGCAAGAGTGCGGTGCAAGCATCGCGCGTTGTCATAAATCAGTCCTGCTTATCCCCTGCCAGGATACGCAGCACAAGTCCGTGCCTGACCCCTTCCCTCTTCAGCCCGCCCGCGCTTGCCGAGCGGGCACGTGTTCGGGACATAAAAAAACGGCTCCATCAAGGAGCCGTTTTCAATGAGGGCGTAGTCGATTACTCGACGGTCGCCTCCACGTCGGTGAAGTACTCAATCTTGGCCGCTTTGCGCAGCTCGTCGATCAGCGACTTGTAGTCGGCCTGGGCCTTGCCCTGACCGAGCTGCCCTTGCAGCAGGCTCACCATCTGGGACGGCTCCTTGGTCACATTGACCTTGTCCAGCGCCACCACCACGCGATCGCCATTGGCTTCGGCCACCAGCTCGACGCTCGGCTTGCCATCCTTCGGATGGGGCATGCGGAACGCCTGGGCCAGCAGGTTCTGATCCATCTCCTGGGCGAAGCGGGAGACACCCTTGTGGCTCTCCACCTTCAGCCCGAGGGCGGTCAGATCGGCCTGGATGTCCTCGCCGGCGTGCAGCTTGTCCAGCAGGGCCTGGGCCTTGCCACGGGCTACTTCGCTGGCCTTCTCATGCTTGATGGCCGCAATCACCTGGTCTTTCACCTCCGCCAGCGGCTTGGCCGCCTTGGGCTGGTGACCCATGATGTGCAGCACCAGCGCCTTGCCATCGGCGAGCTCGATCACGTCGGAGTTGGTGTTCTCGTCGCGCAGTTGCTCGGAGAAGGCGGCAGCAAGCACCTTGGGATCATTGAGGGGCGCCTGGGCGTCGGCCTGGCTGAAGTAATCAGACGAGACCACCTTCAGACCCATGGCTTCGGCGGTCAAGTCCAGGGAATCCGGGTTCTCGAAGCTGCTGTCGGCCATCTTCTGCTGCTCGGCGAAGAACAGCTCCTTGGCCTTGTCCGCTTGCAGACGGGTGATGGTTTCACTCATCACATCCACGAACGGCTTGGTCTTGGCAGGCTCGACGGCCAGCAGCTTGATGATGTGGAAACCGAACGGGCTCTTGACCACGGTGGAGAGGTCCCCCGCCTTGGCCAGTGCAAAGGCAGCCTGCTCGAAGGCCGGATCCATTACCCCTTTCTCGAACCAGTCCAGTTCGCCGCCCTTCTTGGCGGAGAAGGTATCGCTGGAGTTGGCTTTGGCCAGGGTGGCGAAGTCTTCACCGCCCTTGACCTTGGCCAGCAGCTCGTCGGCCTGCTTCTGGGCCGCCTTCTCATCCTTGCCAAAGGGGATCAGGATGTGCGCCACCTGGCGACGCTCGGCACGCTGGAACAGGTCCTGGTGCTGATCGTAGTAATCCTGGGCATCCTGCTCGGTCACCTTGATGTTCTTGCCAAGGCTGGCGGCATCGAGCAGCAGGTAGTCGACCTTGACCTTCTCGTCGTTCATGAAGCGGCCGCTGTTGGCCTTGTAGAACTGCTCCACCTCGGCGTCGCTCACCTCGACCTCACCCAGATAGGCAGAGGCAGCCAGACGCACCAGGCGCAGATCCCGGGTCTGGTTGTAGAGCTTGTCGAGCTGCTCGGCCTCGCCCTTGAGGGCGAACTCGGAGCCCAGCAGGGCGCCCATCAGTTGCTGGCGCACCATGTCCTGGCGCAGGGAGTCGCGGAACATCTCGGGGGTCATGCCGGCGCGGCGGATGAGTTGCAGATAGCGATCATTGTTGAACTTGCCGTCCTCGGCAAACTCCGGCATCTCCAGGATGGCCTGCTTGATCTGATCATCACTGACCCGCAAGCCGAGCTGACGGGCCTTGTCATCGATCAGCGCCTGATCGATCAGCCTGTCCAGCACGCCGCGGCGGAACTGTTTCATGTAATCGGGGTTGGCGGCCAGTTGGTTGAAGGCCTCACCCATTTGGGATTCCATGCGGGCCCGCTCGTTGCGATAGGCATTCTCCAGTGCAGGGGCACTGATGTCATTGCCGTTGACGGTAGCGGGGGCGGTACGTGCCGGGCCATTGAGGTAGCTGCCTACACCGGCCAAGGCAAAGGAGAGGATGATCAGGCCCAAGATAACCTTGGCTACCTTGCCCTGCGCCCCTTCGCGTAGTTTATCCAACATCATGTTTGTACTTATGCTCCCGAACTCGATGGGCATGAATAATGAAAAGGCGCACCGATTGCGATGCGCCTTGGTCAATCAGTATGAGGGAGAGCCCTCTCACTTGTCTGGTCAGCGACCAAGGTCGGAGCCGATGAGAATCAGCGCCCGGCTTAGTTGACCGCGTCTTTCAGGGCCTTGCCGGCTTTGAAGGCAGGAACTTTACCGGCAGCGATTTCGATGGTCGCACCAGTTTGCGGGTTACGGCCAGAACGAGCGGCACGCTCGCGCACGGCGAAAGTACCGAAGCCAACCAGAGCAACCTGGTCACCCTCTTTCAGGGCTTCACCCACGGCATCAATGAAAGCATCCAGCGCACGGCCAGCGGCAGCTTTGGAGATATCAGCACCGTCTGCAATCTTGTCAATCAGTTGAGATTTATTCACTCTTATATTCCCCTTTTATCGAACATCGCTGCGGCACTGATTTCCCTGGCCACAACAAGTGGAGGTTTTATAACAAGCCTCCTGATCAGTTGCAAGTGACAATCTGGCGCAAACCCGCGCCACATCACGCATTGCGACTCATCATGAGTACCCGATCGGTGGTCAAGGCTACTTCCGTTACCCGGCGCTTGCAAGCCTTAACCACCCCCCGAATGCGCCAAATTTGCGGCGCATCAACATTTACACGACAGAAACGCGTTCGAAACCCTGCGGATTGTCCTGCAACGCCAGTGCAAGCACCTCATCAATCCAGCGAACCGGATAAATTTCAAGGTCTTGCTTGACATTGTCCGGGATCTCCTCGAGATCTCGCTCGTTCTCTTTCGGGATGAGCACCCGCTTGATGCCGCCACGGTGAGCCGCCAGCAGTTTCTCCTTGAGACCCCCGATGGGCAGCACTTCGCCGCGCAGGGTGATCTCGCCGGTCATGGCCACATCGGCACGCACCGGGTTGCCGGTGAGGCTGGAGACCAGGGCGGTACACATGGCGATACCGGCGCTCGGGCCGTCTTTCGGGGTCGCCCCTTCCGGCACGTGCACGTGGATGTCGCGCTTCTCGTAGAAGTCGGCGTTGATGCGCAGCTTCTCGGCACGGGCACGCACCACCGTCATGGCGGCCTGGATGGACTCCTGCATCACGTCACCGAGGGAACCGGTATAAGTGAGCTTGCCCTTGCCCGGCACGTTGGTGGTCTCGATGGTGAGCAGATCGCCCCCCACTTCGGTCCACGCCAACCCGCACACCTGGCCTACCTGGTTCTGATCGGTGGCCTTGCCGTAATCGAAACGCTGTACCCCGAGGAACTCCTTGAGGTTCTCCTGATTGACCTGAACATGCTTGATGCTCTTGTCCAGCAGGATGCGTTTGACTGCCTTGCGACAAATCTTGGAGATCTCGCGCTCCAGGCTACGCACCCCCGCCTCGCGGGTGTAGTAGCGAATGACGCCGACCAGAGCAGAATCCTCGATGGTGATCTCGGACTCTTTCAGACCGTTGCGCTGGATCTGCTTTGCCAGCAGATGCTGCTTGGCGATGTTGAGCTTCTCGTCCTCGGTGTAACCGGACAGACGGATCACTTCCATCCGGTCAAGCAGCGGCCCCGGGATGTTCATGGAGTTGGAGGTGGCCACGAACATCACGTCCGACAGGTCATAATCCACTTCCAGATAGTGATCGTTGAAGCTGCTGTTCTGTTCGGGATCCAGCACTTCCAGCAAGGCAGAAGCGGGATCGCCACGCATGTCCGAGCTCATCTTGTCGATCTCGTCGAGCAGGAACAGCGGGTTCTTCACGCCGACTTTCGCCATCTTCTGGATGAGCTTGCCGGGCATGGAGCCGATGTAGGTGCGGCGGTGGCCGCGGATCTCCGCCTCGTCACGCACCCCACCGAGCGCCATGCGCACGTACTTGCGACCGGTCGCCTTGGCGATGGACTGACCGAGCGAGGTCTTGCCCACACCGGGAGGCCCAACCAGGCAGAGGATGGGGCCCTTGAGCTTGTTCACCCGCGCCTGTACCGCCAGATACTCGAGGATGCGATCCTTGACCTTGTCCAGGCCATAGTGATCCGAATCCAGCACCTCTTGGGCCTTGGCGAGATCCTTCTTGACCTTGGAGCGGGCCTTCCAGGGCACCTGCACCATCCAGTCCACATAGCTGCGCACCACTGTGGCTTCCGCAGACATGGGGGACATCATCTTCAGCTTGGCAAGCTCGGCCAGGGCCTTCTCACGGGCATCGTCCGGCATCCCCGCCTCGTCAATCTTGCGATTGAGGGCTTCGAATTCGTCCGGGCTGTCTTCCAGCTCACCCAGCTCTTTCTGGATGGCCTTCATCTGCTCGTTGAGGTAGTACTCCCGCTGGCTCTTCTCCATCTGCTTCTTGACCCGGGAGCGGATGCGCTTCTCGACCTGCAAGAGGTCGATCTCCGACTCCATCATGGCCATCAGAAACTCGATGCGCTCGGACACAGAGGCGATTTCCAGCACCTTCTGCTTGTCTTCGAGCTTGAGCGGCATGTGGGCAGCCATGGTGTCAGCCAGGCGCGCCGCATCGTCGATCGCCGAGATCGAGGTCAGCACCTCGGGCGGGATCTTCTTGTTGAGCTTGATATAGCCTTCAAACTGGCCGATGGCGGAGCGCACCAGCACGTCCTGGTCCTTCTCCTCGATGGGGGCAGACGCTATGTACTGCGCCTCACCGACGAAGAAGTCCTTGTCATCGATCATCCGCTCAAGACGGGCACGCTGGCCCCCTTCCACCAGCACCTTGACGGTGCCGTCAGGCAGCTTGAGCATCTGCAAAATGTTGGCCACTGTCCCGACGGAGAAGATCTCCTCCACCGTCGGCTCGTCAGTTGACGCATCCTTCTGGGCCACCAGCAGGACTTTCTTGTCCTGCTCCATGGCCGCTTCCAGACAGCGAATGGATTTTTCCCGCCCCACAAAGAGTGGAATGACCATGTGGGGGTAAACCACCACGTCACGAAGAGGCAGGACGGGAATCTCGATGCGTTCTGAACGCTCTAGGTTCATATATGTCCTCTCGGCTTGTTATACCGTTGGCAAAGCGCTTGGCTGAGTATATGGGGGCGCAAAGATGAGATTCAATCGCCTTGGCCGTAAAAAGCATGAAAGGGGCAAAATGCCCCTTTATGTGATTAAAAATCAGTCAGTTACTCTGACGCTGCGGCCTGTGTCTCGGGATTGTCGTAGATCATCAGGGGCGCGGAGTCCCCCTTGATCACCGTCTCGTCGATCACCACCTTGCTGACCCCTTCCAGGGAGGGGAGGTCATACATGGTGTCGAGCAACACGGCTTCGACGATGGATCTCAGGCCACGGGCACCGGTCTTTCGCTCCATCGCCTTGCGCGCGATGGCGTTCAGGGCGTCGTCACGGAATTCCAGCTCCACCTCTTCCAGGGCAAACAACGCGGCGTACTGTTTGGTCAGCGCGTTCTTCGGCTCTTTCAGGATCTGGATGAGGGCCGCTTCGTCCAGCTCGGTGAGGGTCGCCACCACCGGCAGACGACCGATGAACTCGGGGATCAGACCGTATTTGATCAGATCTTCCGGCTCCACCTTGGCAAAGTTCTCGCTTAAGGTCGCCTTGGCATTCTTGGATTTGACGTCGGCGCCAAAGCCGATGCCGGTCCCCTTGACGGAACGCTGCTCAATCACCTTGTCCAGGCCGGCGAAGGCGCCGCCACAGATGAAGAGGATCTTGGAGGTATCAACCTGCAGGAACTCCTGCTGCGGATGCTTGCGGCCCCCTTGCGGCGGGACGGAAGCGATGGTGCCTTCGATCAGCTTCAGCAGTGCCTGCTGCACCCCTTCCCCGGAGACATCGCGGGTGATGGAGGGGTTGTCCGACTTGCGGGAGATCTTGTCGATCTCGTCGATGTAGACGATACCGCGCTGGGCCTTCTCCACATCGTAGTCGCACTTTTGCAGCAACTTCTGGATGATGTTCTCCACGTCCTCGCCCACATAACCGGCTTCGGTCAATGTGGTGGCATCGGCCATGGTGAAGGGCACATCCAGCAGACGGGCGAGTGTCTCGGCCAGCAGCGTCTTGCCGCTGCCGGTCGGGCCAATCAGCAGGATGTTGGACTTGCCAAGCTCCACACCACCGGACTCGCTGCCGCTGCGCAGACGCTTGTAGTGGTTGTAGACGGCAACTGCCAGCACCTTCTTGGCGTACTCCTGCCCGATCACGTAGTCGTCCAGATGAGCGCGGATTTCATGAGGGGTCGGCAGCTCGCTACCATCGCGCTTGGGAGAGATCTCGCGGATCTCCTCGCGGATGATGTCGTTGCACAGCTCGACACACTCATCACATACGTAGACGGAAGGGCCAGCGATCAGCTTACGCACTTCATGCTGGCTTTTGCCGCAGAAAGAGCAATAAAGCAGCTTGTCGCCCTCACCCTTGCGTTTCTCTGTCATTCAGCAACCTCGTTTTATCAATAGAGGATGGATCGTCCTGCTGAGTTTACAACAGGACGGGATACCCTGCTCAGCCACGCTGGCTCAGGATGCCGTCAACCAGACCATAGGCCACGGCCTGCTCGGCCGACATGAAGTTGTCACGGTCGGTGTCGCGTTCGATGGTGGCCATGTCCTGTCCGGTATGGAAAGCCAGACGATCATTCAGGGTATTCTTGATTTTCAGGATCTCCTGGGCATGGATCTGGATGTCAGATGCCTGGCCCTGGAAGCCGCCCAGCGGCTGATGGATCATCACGCGAGCATTAGGCAGGCAGAAACGCTTGCCCTTGGCACCACCAGCCAGCAGGAAGGCGCCCATGGAGCAGGCCTGCCCCATGCAGACGGTGCTGACGTCCGGCTTGATGAACTGCATGGTGTCATAGATGGACATCCCCGCGGTGACGGCACCACCCGGCGAGTTGATGTAGATGCTGATGTCCTGATCCGGGTTCTCGGACTCCAGAAACAGCAGCTGAGCCACCACCAGATTCGCCATGTGATCTTCAACCTGACCGGTCAGGAAGATCACCCGCTCCTTGAGCAGACGGGAATAGATGTCATAGGAACGCTCCCCTTTCGCCGTCTGCTCGACCACCATAGGGATGAGCGCATTGCGTGGGGATTCAGTCACATCGTTATAGTTCTTGTACATAAGGCATTGTCCCTAAAATAAAATGGCCCGAGTGGAGATCACACGAGCCATTATACTTAACAGTTTTGACCTTAAGTCAAATGTTCTTAGGCAGCGGCACCGGACTTGTTGATCACGTCGTCGAAGGCAACTTCTTTCTCGGTCACTTGCGCCTTGGACAGGATCAGGTCGATGGCTTGATCTTCGATGGCCAGGTTACGAACGCCGTTCAGCATCTGCTCGTTCTTCTGGTAGTACTCGATCACTTCCTTCGGATCTTCGTAGGCAGTGGCCATGGACTCGATGATGCTGGTCACGCGGGCGTCGTCAGCCTTGATCTCGTTGGTGCGGATGACGTCACCCAGCAGCAGACCGACGCGTACGCGACGCTCGGCTTGCGCCTGGAACAGCTCGGCCGGCAGCTCGGGAGCGTTGCCGCCCTGGAAGCCACCGAAACGCTGCAGGGCTTGCTGACGCAGGGCGTCGATTTCCTGGGCAACGGCAGCCTTCGGCAGATCGATCTGGTTGGCTTCAACCAGGCCGTTCAGCACTTGCTCTTTCACGCTGTTTTTCAGGGCTTGAGCCAGTTCGCGCTCCATGTTCTTGCGCACTTCGGCTTTCAGCTCTTCAACGCTGCCGCTCTCGATGCCAAAACGCTTGACGAACTCTTCGGTCAGCTCAGGCAGCACCTGCTCTTCAACCTTGTTCAGCTTGGAGGCGAACTTGGCCGCTTTGCCCTTCAGGGCTTCGGCGTGGTAGTCAGCCGGGAAAGTCACCTCGATGGTGAACTCGTCGCCCGCTTTCTTGCCCAGGATGGCGTCTTCGAAGCCAGGGATCATGCGGCCGGCGCCCAGTTCCAGAGTGAAACCTTCAGCCTTGCCACCGTCGAACTCTTCACCGTCGATGGAACCGACGAAGTCCAGGGTGACGCGCATGCCATTGGCGGCAGCGGCATCGACGTCAGACCAGGTGGCGTGCTGCTTGCGCAGGGTGTCGATCATGTTGGCCAGGTCGGCATCCTTGACGGAGGCAACCGGCTTCTCGACCTTGATGCTCTCGAGACCGGCAACTTCAAACTCCGGGTACACTTCGAAAGTGGCGGTGAATTCGAAATCCTGGCCTTCCTTGATCTCTTTCGGATCCATGGTCGGCGCACCGGCCGGGCTCAGTTTGCTCTCGATGATGGCCTTGATGAAGTTGTTCTGCATCATTTCATCGGCAACGCGGGCATGGGCCATGGCGCCGAACATCTTCTTGATGATGGCAACCGGAGCCTTGCCAGGACGGAAACCGTCGATGCGACGAGTCTTGGCCAGGCCATTCAATTCTTTACGCACGGCAGCGTCAACGGTAGCAGCCGGTACAGTGATGGTAAGACGGCGTTCCAGACCTTGGGTTGTCTCTACAGAAACTTGCATTCTTTTACCTCGTTCAACTCAGCACTGTGTGCTGACCCTTTATTACCCCTGGGCAAAGCCCGGAGTCTTCCTGTTTATAAAGACAACGACTGTCTTTGTGATGAGAAAATATGACGCGACATTATAGCGGCGCACATTGGTCGCGTCGAGCCGCACATCCCCCATCCGGGGCACAGACAGCACAATTTGCGCAAGACTGCCTCCTATATGGGGAAGCCTTGCGCCGAGTTCAAGCATCAGGTTCGCAATAATTTGCACTTGCTCACCTTTTTGCACGCCACCCTATGCTTTTTTCATCTCCCGGCGTCGCCGGGAGCGGTGCGCTCAGGGGGTCTGCGACCCAAATTGTCCGCCTTCTCGCATCAGCCATTGCGTCCCTCGGCGCCGCTCGCTATGGTGACTGCCAATTTATGAGTCTGGAGAGACCCACATGTCCTTTTTCCGCTTCTTGTTCAATCTGCTCTGGTTTGTACTGGGGGGCGTCTTTATGGGGCTGGCCTGGTGGCTGGCCGGGCTGCTCTGCTTCGTCTCCCTGATAGGGATCCCCTGGGGACGCGCCTGTTTCGTCATCGGCACCTTTACCTTCTTCCCGTTCGGCAAGCAGGCGGTCAACCGCAAGACAATGACGGGGCAGAGCGACATAGGCACAGGTGCCCTCGGGATGATTGGCAACATCCTCTGGTTCCTGGTGATCGGGATCTGGCTGGCCATAGGCCACATCGCCTCTGCCCTGGCCTGCTTCGTGACCATCATCGGCATCCCGTTCGGCATCCAGCACCTCAAGCTGGCGTTGATTGCCCTGGCCCCCATAGGCCAGATGATAGTCACCAACCACGAGGCCGAATCCGGTCGCTATATCCGCTAAACAAGAATGCATCGCCAGGCTATGCCTGGGACGTCAAAAAAGGGCAGACTAGGGTCTGCCCTTTTTCATTGCCCCAGTTCGAGGTCCTCCATGCTGCCCAGCCATTTTTTTGCCAACCTCGCCCGCATGCGGCTCATCTACCGCTGGCCGCTGATGCGCAACATCCAGCCGGAGAACATCGCCGAGCACAGCCTGCAGGTGGCCATGGTGGCCCACGCCCTCGGCGTTATCAGCAACCGGCTGTTTGATGGCAAGGTGGATGCCAACCACGCCGCCGTGATGGCCCTCTATCACGACAGCAGCGAGGTGCTGACCGGCGATCTGCCGACCCCGGTCAAGTACTTCAACCCCGAAATAGCCCGCGAGTACAAGAAGATTGAGCTCGCCGCCGAGCAGCGCCTGCTGGGCATGCTGCCCCCCGAGCTGATGGAAGACTTTCGCCCCCTGCTCGACTCCGCTGCCCAGGACGACGCCCTCGCCCGGCTGGTGAAGGATGCCGACACCCTCTGTGCCTATACCAAGTGTCTGGAGGAGATAAATGCAGGCAACCGGGAGTTCGAGCCCGCGCGCAAGCGCCTCGAACAGATGCTGGAGGCCAGGATGAACCCGGCCATGCGCTACTTTATCGATGTGTTCGTGGCGAGCTTCTCCCTGCCCCTCGATGAGCTCAACGCCCACTAAGCCAGTCGGAACGACCAGAAGAGAGAAGGGCCCGCCGGTGCAGACCGGCGGGCCCTTCTTTGTTCAGCATATTGCCAGGCTTGGCAGAGCTGGCTCGCGGATCAGTGACCCAGCTCCCGGGAGGGCACCAGACCGCTCGCCCGCCAGGCGGGATAGAGGGTGGCCAGCAGACTCATCAGGATGGCGGCGCTGGTCACTATCACCAGATCCTGCATGTGCAGCTCGGTCGGCAGGAAGTCGATGAAGTAGATGTCCGGGTTGAGGAAACGATGGCCGATGAGCTTTTCGATACCGCTCAGGATCTGGGTCAGCTTGCTCGAAAGCAGCCCCCCCAGCAGAGCACCGAGCAAGGCCCCGAGCACCCCGTTCACCATCCCCTGGATGACGAAGGTGAGCCGGATCTGGCCCGGGCTCGCCCCCATGGTCTTGAGGATGGCGATCTCGCTGCGCTTCTCGTTCACCGCCATCACCAGGGTGGAGACGATGTTGAAGCAGGCCACCGCCACCACCATCAGCATCACCACGTACATGACGGTGCGCACCATCTGGATGTCCTGATAGAGGTACCCCTGGCGGCTCATCCAGCTGCTGATGTAGACGTAGTGCGGGAATTTGCGGGCGGCCGCCACCGTGATGGACTGCGCCTTGAGCACGTCGTTCACCTTGAGGCTGAAGCCTTCCACCGCGCTGCCCATGCCGGTGATGGACTGGGCATCGGTCAGGTGCATGAAGCCGAGCACGCCGTCGAGCTGGCCGCCTATCTCCAGCAGCCCCACCACGGTCAGGGTCTCCCGCCGGGGATTCTTGATCCCCGTCTCGTCTCCCCCTTGGGGCAGCAGCAGGGTCACGGGATCACCTATCTTGACCCCCAGCTTGTCGGCGATGGTCTTGCCGAGGATCACCCCGTGCTCGCCCGCCTGCAGTTCACGAAAACCCAGCCCTGTCATGTAGTTGCCAGCGTCCGACAGGTTCGCCTCGAGCTCGGGCAGCACGGCGCGCACCTGCACCCCCTTGATGGCGGAGCCGTGCTCCAGCAGGCCATCGAGGCGGATGACAGGGGCCGCGGCCTCGATCCCGGGCTGGGCCAGCAGGTAGTCCCGAAGCCTCGGCCAGTCCGGCAGGGGCGCCTCCATGCCGATGAGCTCACCGTGGGGCACCACCGAGAGCACCCGGTTCTTGAGCTCCCGCTCGAAGCCGTTCATGGCGGAGAGGCCAAGAATGAGGGCCATCACCCCGAGGGCTATGCCGATCAGGGAAGAGGCGGAAATGAAGGCGATGAAGCCGTTGCGACGGCGGGAGCGGCTGTAACGCAGGCCCAGAAAGAGGGGCAGCGGCTTGAACATCAGGCGACCTCCGCCATGATGCCGCTCACCAGGGTCACCCGGCGGTGCAGCTTGGCGGCGAGGCTCAAGTCATGGGTGACCACCACGAAGGCCGTGCCCAGCTCCCGGTTGAGCTCGCAGAGCAGCTCGTACACCGCAGTGGCGCTGGCATGATCCAGGTTGCCGGTGGGCTCGTCCGCCAGCACCAGGCTCGGCTCGTTGACCAGGGCACGGGCGATGGCCACCCGCTGGCGCTCGCCACCGGAGAGCTCGGAAGGTCTGTGATTGAGACGATGGGAGAGCCCCACCCGCCCCAGCATCCGGGTCGCCTTGTCGGTGGCGCTCGCCACCGACTCGCCGGCGATCAGCAGCGGCATGGCGGTGTTCTCCAGCGCGGTGAACTCGGCCAGCAGGTGGTGGAACTGGTAGACGAAGCCCAGCTCCTGATTGCGAAAACGGGCCTGGGTCTTGCTGTCCCAGTGGTGGATGTCCTGCCCCTTGAACAGCACGGCGCCGCTCGAGGGGTTGTCCAGCGCCCCCATCAGGTGCAGCAGGGTGGTCTTGCCCGAGCCCGAGCTCCCCACCACCGCCAGCATCTCGCCGGGGGCGACGCAGAGATCTATCCCCTTGAGCACCTGGGTCTCCAGATTACCCTCTTTATAGACATGGTTGAGGGCCTGGCAGCGCAGCAGAGGCTCGCAGGAGTGGGGTTCATTCATAACAGGGGCTCCACTTATACCGGTGACCACATTGGCACCAGCCACAACGCCGGCACTCGCACCGGAGGTAACAACAGAAGATGATGGATTCACGGCGCTATTCATAACGTAATGCCTCGGCCGGTTTGACCCGGGCCGCACGGGCCGCCGGATAGAGGGTGGCACTGAAGCTCAGCAGCACCGCCCCCAGCAAGATGGTCATGACCTGGGCGGGTTCGACGATGACCGGCAGACCGCTGCCCCCCGCCGCCATATAGAGGTTGAGCCCCACCGTATCGAGCAGGGGGTTGAGTCCGAACGACAGGACCAGCCCCGCCAGACCGCCAAACAGGGCGCCGATGACGCCGCTCGACGCCCCCAGCACCATGAAAATCTTGACTATCCCTGCCTCGCTCATGCCCATGGTACGCAGTATGGCGACCTCACCTTCCTTGTCGGTAACCACCATCACCAGGGCGGAGAGGATGTTGAAGGTGGCGACCGCGATGATCAGCACCAGCATCAGCCCCATCATGCGTTTCTCCATGGCCACCGCCTGGAAGAGTTCACCCCGCTCCCGGCGCCAATCCTGCCACTCCAGTCCGTCCGGCAGCGCGGTTTTCACCACCTGGTCGGCGGCGAAGGGATCGTCAAGCCAGAGGCGGATGCCGCCCACTGTCTCCTCGGGCAGGCGCAGCAGGCGCTGGGCGTCCCCCAGGGCAATCAGCGCCACCTGGCTGTCCACGTCGGCACCGACCCCGAAGATGCCGGAGACGGTGAAGATCCGCTGGGCCGGTACCCGGCCAAAGGGGGTGAAGCGGGTCCCTTCGGTCAGGATGAGACGCACCTCGTCGCCAATGGAGACCTTGAGGCGGTTGGCCACCCCCTGCCCCAGCACTATGTGGTATTGGCCGCGCTGCAGGCTGTCCAGCCGTCCCCCCAGCATCTGGGCATGGAGGATGTCATCCTTGGGCCAGCGCGCCGGATCTATCCCCTGCACGCTCACCCCGGTGAGCTGGCCCGGGCTTTGCAACATGCCTTCGCTGTCGAGCATGGGGGCCGTGGCCACCACGTGGGGCAACGTGTCGAGATCGGGCAGGCCGGGCGGATGGGCATCGATGCGCCCCGCCGGATTGGTCACCACCACGTGGGGGATCACCCCGAGAATGCGCCCCTTGAGCTGCCCCTCGAACCCGTTCATCACCGAAATGACCACCATCAGGGCCGCAACCCCGATGGCGATGCCAAAGGTGGAAAACAGGGAGATAAAGGAGACGAAGCGGTTACTGCGTCGCGAGCCTGCATAACGCAGGCCTATGGCCAGCGAGAGTGGCTGAAAAAGTCCGGTCTTCAAGGATATCTACGTTGCCAACAAAATAAGATGCCGGATAATAGGGTCTGTTGACGCCTCAACGCAAGCCGCGTTGCCGCAGCAGATGACGCCGGGGCTGGCGCAATGGCCCATTCCCCTGAGCCCGAGAGGCCGCCCATGGCGCCATGTTTCGCCCGATGCGCAGGCCCCCGCCGCCATGTTGCGCCGCCAGACGGGAGAGCCCTGGGGACGCCGCCGCGGGGCAAGGTCAACAGCGCCTTTAAAAATCGTCTATGACAACAAGGGATAGCCTCCATGCAGGAACAGTTCTTCAGCGTCACCCATGCCACGCCGGTCAATGTGATCCCCATGCCGGCCGACTTTCACCTGCCGACGCTGGAGGCCCTTGATGCCGAGCTGCCCGAGCCCTTTCGCATCGCCTCCGCCATCACCTCTATCGATCTGGTGAGCAGCCGGTTGCTGCGCAACCAGAACGAGTCCATGCACGATCTGGTGGAGATCATCAACCAGCAGTCCCGCAAGATCGACATGATCATGGGCTTCGTGCTGGCGGCGCAGGATCACCCCGAACATCGCTTCCACACCCTGCGCTTTGGCGCCGGCCAGCTCACCTACCTGCACCCGCACCAGGGCCACGGCGAGCCGCCACACCTCCACCAGTTAGTCCGCCTCAAGATCTTCCTGCGGGAAGAGGCCTCCGCCGTCTACTGCTATGGCGAGGTCAAGCAGCGGGAGCCTGGCGAGCACGGCACCCACGTGGTGCTCGACTATGTGCGGATCCGCGAGGATGACAGGGAGCTGCTGGTGCGTGCCAGCCTGCATGTGCAATCGAAACAGCTCAAACAGCGTGCCCAAGAGCGTCAGCGCTAATCACAGCCAACGTCAACGTTAAAAGAATCGAACGATGCCAATGAAACTCCCCGCCTTGCCCGCCAAAGCGGGCCAGAAGTTGACCCTGGGCCAGCTGGTCGGCAGCAGCCTGGCGCTGGTCGCCGCCCGCCTCACCCGGGAGGCCAACCGCCCCGTCCTGCTGGTGACCGCCGATACCCCGAGCGCCCTGCGCCTCGAACAGGAGCTCAGCTTCCTGCTGGCCGATCAAGGTTGCCCCGTGCTGATGTTCCCGGACTGGGAAACCCTGCCCTACGACACCTTCTCCCCCCATCAGGACATCATCTCCCAGCGGCTCGAGACCCTCTATACCCTGCCGCAGATGAGCAGCGGCGTGCTGATCGTGCCCATCTCCACCCTGATGCTGCGCACGGCGCCCCAGGCCTATCTCGACAAATACAGCCTGATGGTGACCAGCGGCCAGCGCCTCAACCTGCAACAGTTGCGGGGACGGCTGGCCGAGGCGGGCTATGTGGCGGTGGAGCAGGTGCTGGAACACGGCGAGTTCGCCGCCCGTGGCTCCCTGCTGGATCTCTTCCCCATGGGCAGCAGCCGCCCTTATCGCATCGACTTCTTCGACGACGAGGTGGACTCCATCCGCCCCTTCGATCCCGAGAGCCAGCGCTCCAGCGAGCCGGTCAAATCGGTGAGCCTGTTGCCCGCCCGGGAATTTCCCACCGACGAGGCCGCCATCGAGCTGTTTCGCGGTCAGTTTCGCGAGCAGTTCGAGCTGTCGCGGGCGGAAGGCTCCGTCTATCAGGAGGTGAGCAAGGGGCGCTGGCCCGCCGGCATCGAATACTATCTGCCGCTCTTCTTCAGCCAGACCGCCAGCCTGTTTGACTACCTGCCGGACAACACCCTGCTGCTCACCGTGGGGGAGATCTACCCGGCGGCCCAGCGCTTCTGGAACGACATAGGCCAGCGCTATGAAGACAGGCGCTGGGACAATACCCGCCCCCTGCTGCCCCCCCAGCAAATTTACCTGCCGGTGGAGCAGCTGTTTGCGGCGCTGGGTCAGTACGGCGCCGTGCGCCTGCAAGAGGCCGCCACCGACGGCGGTGCGGGCCAGCACGACTTGCCCATAGCCCCCCTGCCCGACTTGCAGCTCGATCACAGCAAGGAACAACCCCTGCTGGCCCTCAGCCAGTTCCTGCAAGGCTTTGCCGGCCGCACTCTGTTCGCGGTGGAGTCCGAGGGGCGGCGCGAGGGGCTCGGGGATCTGCTCGCGCGGATCAACCTTCAACCCAGGGAGTTCGCCTCCCTCGAGGAGTTCGTCGGGAGCAAGGCGCGTCATGGCCTGCTGGTCAGCCCGCTGGAGCGGGGCTTCCTGCTCGAGCCCGCCGGGGCAGAGGCCCTGGCCCTCATCACAGAGACCGAGCTGCTCGGCGGCAAGATCAGAAGCAAGCGGCAACGGGAGAAGAGCAAGAACCTGAGCTCGGATGCGGTGATCAGAAACCTCGGCGAGCTGACCCAGGGCCAGCCCGTTGTGCATCTGGATCACGGGGTCGGCCGCTATCTCGGGCTCGAGACCCTGGATGCCGGCGGCCTGCCCACCGAGTTCCTCACCCTGGAATACGCCGGTGGCGACAAGCTGTTCGTGCCGGTCACCAACCTGCACCTTATCAGCCGTTACACGGGGTCGGATAACCCCCCCAGCCACAAGCTAGGCGGCGAGGCCTGGGTCAAGGCGCGGCGCAAGGCGGCGGAGAAGGTGCGCGACGTGGCGGCCGAGCTGCTCGATGTCTATGCCATACGTGCGGCCCGGGCCGGCTTTGCCTTCAAGCACGACAAGGAGAGCTACCGCCAGTTTGCCGCCAGCTTCCCGTTCGAGGAGACGGACGATCAGCTCAACGCCATCAATGCGGTGCTCGGCGACATGTGCCAGGCCAAGAGCATGGACCGCCTGGTGTGCGGCGACGTGGGCTTTGGCAAGACAGAAGTGGCGATGCGGGCGGCCTTCGTGGCGGTGCACGGCGGCAAGCAGGTGGCGGTGCTGGTGCCCACCACCCTGCTGGCCCAGCAGCACTACGACAACTTCCGCGATCGCTTCGCCAACTGGCCAGTGCGGGTGGAGGTGCTGAGCCGCTTCCGCTCCGCCAAGGAGCAGACCAGCGTCTTGAAGGAGCTGGCCGATGGCAAGGTGGACATCATCATAGGCACCCACAAGCTGCTGGGCTCCGACCTCACCTTCAAGGATCTGGGGCTGCTCATCGTCGACGAGGAACATCGCTTCGGGGTGCGCCAGAAGGAGAAGATCAAGGCGCTGCGGGCCGACGTGGACATTCTCACCCTCACCGCTACCCCCATTCCGCGCACCCTCAACATGGCGATGGCCGGCATGCGGGATCTCTCCATCATCGCCACCCCGCCCGCCAAGCGGCTCGCCATCAAGACCTTCGTGCGCCAGCACGAGCCGGCGGTGGTACGCGAGGCGGTACTGCGGGAGCTTAAACGGGGCGGTCAGGTCTACTACCTGCACAACGACGTGGAGAGCATAGAGAAGTGCGCGGCTGATCTCGCCGAGCTGGTGCCGGAGGCGCGCATCGGTATCGCCCACGGCCAGATGCGCGAGCGCGACCTTGAGCGCATCATGTCGGACTTCTACCACCAGCGCTTCAACCTGCTGGTGTGCACCACCATCATAGAGACCGGCATCGACGTGCCGAGCGCCAACACCATCATCATGGACAGGGCGGATCACCTGGGATTGGCCCAGTTGCATCAGTTGCGGGGCCGGGTCGGCCGCTCCCACCACCAGGCCTATGCCTACCTGCTCACCCCCCATCCCAAGCTGATGACCAAGGACGCCGCCAAGCGGCTCGAAGCCATCGCCTCCCTTGAAGATCTCGGGGCCGGCTTTGCGCTCGCCACCCACGATCTGGAGATCCGGGGCGCGGGCGAGCTCTTGGGGGACGATCAGAGCGGCCAGATCGAATCGGTCGGTTTCACCCTCTACATGGAGATGCTGGAGCAGGCGGTGGAAGCCCTCAAGCATGGCAAGGAGCCGTCGCTCGAGCAGCTGATGAGCCAGCACACCGAGGTGGAGCTGCGTCTGCCCGCCCTCTTGCCGGACGACTACATCCCGGACGTCAACATGCGTCTCTCCATGTACAAGCGCATCGCCAGCGCCGCCGACGAGCAGGAGCTGCGCGAGCTGAAGGTGGAGCTTATCGATCGCTTCGGCCTGCTGCCGGAGCCGACCAAGACCCTCATGGAGATCGCGGCCTTCCGCCAGCGGGCCACGGCGCTGGGCATTCGCCGGGTGGAGATGAGCGATCGCGGCGGCTATCTGGACTTCACCCAGGAAACCAGGGTCAACCCGACCTATCTGGTAAAACTGCTCTCCGAGCAGCCACGTATCTATAAAATGGATGGACCTACCCGTTTGCGCTTCCAGGTACCTAACCAGGACAGGGCCATGCGCCTGAAACTGGTGGATGCCCTGCTGACGGATCTCGCCAGCCACAGCCTCTAGTGGCAGCGAGTGCCAAACAAAACGGGAGCCTAATTGGCTCCCGTTTTATTGATGCTGGCTTGTGCCGAGTATGTTAAGTCCGACAACGCGAGTCGTTGTTGGGCTTCTCTTCGTTCAGCCCAACCTACCCGGCTCCTCGTGGGCGGAGAACTCGCGCATGAAGGCCTCGGCCCGCTCCACCATCCTGGTGGATCCGACGAAGTAGGGGGTACGCTGGTGCAGCGCCGTGGGCTGGATGTCCATGATGCGGCCAAAGCCGTCGGACGCCTTACCACCGGCCTGCTCCACCAGGAAGGCCATGGGGTTGCACTCATAGAGCAGGCGCAGCTTACCGTTCGGGGAGTTGGTGCCGGACGGATAGATGTAGATGCCGCCCTTGAGCAGGTTGCGGTGGAAATCCGACACCAGGGAGCCGATGTAGCGGGAGGTGTAGGGCCTGTGGGTCGCCTCGTCCCGCTCCTGGCAATATTTCAGGTACTTCTTCACCCCGTCCGGGAACTTGATGTAGTTGCCCTCATTGATGGAGTAGATCTTGCCCTCCTCCGGGATACGGATGTTCTCGTGGGAGAGGCAGAAGCAGCCGATGGAGGGGTCATAGGTGAAGCCGTTGACCCCAAAGCCCGTGGTGTAGACCAGCATGGTGGAGGAGCCATAGACCACGTAACCGGCGGCCACCTGGCGGTTGCCCGGTTGCAGGAAGTCTTCCAGGGTCACCCCGGCGCCCGGCTTGCTGACCCGGCGATAGATGGAGAAGATGGTCCCGACCGAGACGTTGACGTCTATGTTGGAGGAGCCGTCCAGGGGGTCAATCAGCACCACGTACTTGGAGTGACGGGAGAGCTCGGAATCGAAGGAGACGAAGTCCTCCTCCTCCTCGGACGCCATGCCGCACACCTCGCCTCGGGCCTCCAGCGCCGCCTTGAAGCGCTCATTGGCGTAGACATCCAGCTTCTGCTGCACCTCCCCCTGCACGTTTTCGGCCCCCATGGAGCCGATGATGTCCGCCAGCCCCGCCTTGTTGATCTCCCGGTTCACCACCTTGGCAGCCAGACGAATGGAGCTGAGCAAGGAGGTCAGCTCGCCGGTCGCGGTAGGATAGTCCGCCTGCTTTTTGACGATGAACTCGCCCATGGTGATCATGTTTCGCATTCTTGTTCCTTTAAGATCGTTTCCGTTGGCCGTTGAAAACGTTTGCAAGTGTCGGCAAAAAAAGTGCCGATCCTCGGCAGCGTTGTTTTGTAACCTAATGTAACGCCTGTTTTTTGTTTTTGCAGCGAATTAAGCCGCCGTATAAATCGCCAGAAAACCCCGTAGACAGGTGGCGCCGCACTGAAAAGCGGGCTTCAATCGGCGTCTTTTATCATGTTAATTCGTGACAAGAATGCTATTTCACCCCGCCCCTCCCCATCCGGTTCTCTCCCCCGACGTCCGCCGCGCCCCCTCTTGAGATCTCCTCCTCGATCCAGCACACTGACTCGGCTTTGGAAGCAAAAAAACATAAGGATATTCAATGAAAAGGACTCTCATTGCCGGCACGGTTGCCGCCCTGATCTCCCTCCCCGCCCTGGCGGCCCAGGTGCCCGAAGGCACCAAGCTGCTACCCAGTGCCCAGCAAACCTTCGTGCGCAACATAGGCACAGAGCCCGCCTCCATCGACCCCCAGATGGTGGAAGAGAGCGCGGGCAGCGACGTCGTCAACGATCTGTTCGAGGGGCTCTACACCCTGGATGGCAGCGGCAAGCTGCAGGCGGCGGGAGCGCTTGGTTACGAGCTCGATGACTCCGGCACCGTCTACACCTTCAAGCTCAGACCCGATGCCAAGTGGTCCAACGGCGAGCCGGTGACGGCGGCGGACTATGTCTATGGCTGGCAGCGGGCGGCGGATCCCAGGAACGCCTCCAACTACGCCTGGTTCATCGAGCTGACCGGCGTCGCCAACGCCAGCGACGTGGTGCAGGGCAAGAAGAGCCCGGATGCCCTCGGTATCAAGGCCCTCGATGACTACACCCTGCAGATCACCCTCAAGGCCCCTGTCCCCTTCTTCCTGAAGACCCTCTCCCACTACACCACCTTCCCGGCCCCCAGGGCCACCATAGAGAAGTTCGGTCACGAGTGGGTCAAGCCCGGCAACATCGTCTCCAACGGTGCCTTCGCCCTCAAGGAGTGGACCCCGAACGAGCGGCTCATCGCCGAGCGCAATCCCCATTACTGGGACAACGAGCACACAGTGCTGAACAAGGTGATCTACCTGGAGATCGTCTCCGATACCGCGGCCTACAACCGCTATCGCGCGAGCGAACTGCACTACACCACCTATCCCCTGGAGCAGTATCAGCAGATCAAGCGCCAGAGCCCGGAGGAGCTGGTGAGCGCCCCCATGCTCGCCACCTACTACTACGTGTTCAACACCCAGCGCAAACCCTTCGACGACGTCAGGGTGCGCAAGGCGCTCTCCCTTGCCATCGACAGAGACACCATCACGGAGAAGATCCTGGGACAGGGGCAGCTCTCGGCGTTCAGCCTGACCCCGCCGAGCGTGGATGGCTTCGAGCTCAAGCGCCCCGCCAGCGAGCTGATGAGCAAGGAAGATCGCATCAAGCAGGCCAGGACGCTGCTCGCCGAGGCGGGCTACGGGCCGCAGAATCCGCTGGACGTGGACATCCTCTACAACACCAACGAGGGGCACAAGAAGATAGCGCTGGCCATCTCCTCCATGTGGAAGCACAACCTGGGGGTCAAGGCGGAGCTCAACAACATGGAGTGGAAGACCATGGTCTCGGCCCTGAACGAGGGGGATTTCGGGGTGAGTCGCTACTCCTGGAACGGGGATTACAACGATGCCTCCACCTTCCTCGACATCATGACCTCCAGCAGCAGCGCCAACAGCGGCAAGTGGTTCAACAAGACCTATGATGCCCTGCTGGCCAAGGCCCATGACGCCAAGGATCCGGCCGAGCGCAACCGCCTCTATCAGGAGGCCGAGGCACTGATCGACGAGGAGGCCCCCATAGCCCCCGTCTACTTCTATGTGAAGTCACGGCTGCTCAAGCCCAACGTCAAGGGCTACCCCTATCAGAACCCGCAAGATCTGGTCTATGCCAAGGATCTCTATCTGACGGCGCAGTGACGCAGGCACCAGACCAAAAAGACCGCCTCTTGGGCGGTCTTTTTTTATCCTACTTCTCCTGACAGCCCGCCATCGCGAGCCGGGCCCGCCACCGCACGACCACGGGCTTGACCAGCAGCTGTGCCAGCAGCACTCCCAGCAGTGTCATGCCGCCGCCGATCAGGTGATAGCTGGTGAGCCGCTCCCCCAGCCAGCTGATGGCAAGGGCAGCCGTCATCACCGGCAACAGGTTCATGAAGATGGCGGTGCGGCTGGCCCCGAGCAGGGCGATGCCCTGCATCCAGAGCCAGGGCGAGAGGGCCGAGGTCGGGATCCCCGCATAGAGGATGAGCCAGAGGGCGCTGCCATCAGGCCACTTGCCATCCACCAACAGGTAGAAGGGGGTGAGGAACAGCAAGCTGCAGAGCACCTGACCGTAGAGCATGGACCAGTTGTCGAGCCCCAGATCCCAGCGCTTGAGCAGCACGCTGTAGAGCGCATAGGTGGCCGCCGACAGCAGCATGTAGACGGATCCGATGTGAATGCCCTGGGTGAACAAGCGGGTTGGATCCCCCTGCCCCAGTAGGATGGCGAGCCCCAGGATGGAGATGACACCGCCGACGAGGGCGCCCCAGGTGGGGCGCTCGCGCAGCAGCCAGATGCTGAGCAGCACCGTCATCAGCGGGGTCAGCCCCATCATCAGCCCGATCTCGGTGGCCCCCAGGGTCTGGGCCGCGTAGTAGCCGAAGGTCTGGTTCAGCACCATGCCGAGCAGGGCCAGCATGGCCAGCCGGGAGAAACCGGCCCGCAGCTTGTCACGCATGCGCCAGGCCCGCCGTGCGAGGAAGGGGGTCAGCACCAGGGCCGCCACCATCCAGCGCGACCAGGCCAGGGCGGCCGGCGAGAGTACTCCCACCGCCAGCTTGCTGACGATGCCGTTGCCGGCCCAGATGGCCATGCAGGAGAAGGGGAACAGGAAAGCAAGGGGCATCGCTATGTCCAGAGAAAGGGGGCGGATATTTCGCGGGAGTATAGAGAGGCAAACAGGATAAGCAAGCACCCTGATGCGGGGCGCGGCAACCTTATTCGAAAATCGATTTGAAGAGGCCTGAGAGGTGTCACAGAGGCCCAGATGCAATCATGCCCGCACTGGGCGGGCATGAGAGGGAGATGACACCATAGATGCGATTCAAGCGGCATCCATGTGCAGCCTCGATATCAGCTCGTTGACTTCGAGCACCGTCTGACGGTGGGGAATATCGGCTTGCAGTGGCATCATCAGCAGGCCCGACTGGAAATCGAAGCGCCCCCTGCCGTGGATGTAGATCCGTCCCTTGAAGAAGGTTTTTACATGCTTTGCCACCATCAGTGGCAGGTACTTCTTGAACACTCTCATCGTTTGCAACCTCTTGCAGTTGTATCCGTATGACAGCAGCTTATGCGAGATAATTCCGTTAAATTTGTATAAAAAACCGGAAAAATCGACTCTCTCTTCCCCAAAAAACCAATCTGTAACCTTTTATTAACTTTTACCGTATTGTATGCGGTCCTTCCAGCCAGAGCAAGGCCCCCTTGCCATCTTGCCACTCGATGCAGGCCAGACCCGAGGTGGCAAACATGGGTGCACCCGCCGCCGGACAGAGGCTCTGCACCAGATACCCGACCAGGGGCAGGTGGCTGACCATCAGGATGTTGTCGTGGGTCGCCGCCAGCGCGGTGAGATAACTCGCCACGAAGGCCGGATCCCCATAGGGGGTGATCTCGCCGCTCTCCTCGATCTTGAGGGCCTCGGGCAGCTCGGCAGAGATGGCCTGCCAGGTCTGTCTAGCACGCAGGTAGTTGCTGTGGATCACCAGGCTCAGGGAGCCGGCCAGCTGAGGGGCCAACCAGCTCGCCATGTGAATGGACTCTTCGATGCCTTGCTCGGTCAGTGGACGCTGTTCATCAGTCTTTGCGTTCATGCCAGCCTGGCCATGACGCATGATGTAGATTTTCATTACAACCTCGCCCAGGGGGCCTGTTTAAATAGCGGGGGGATCTTACCCCGCCATGCAGGGGGAAACAATTGCGCTACCTCTCAGAAAAGGGTTTGCCTCGTGAGATAGCGGGGTCGATAATCATGTTTAAATTCAAATAAATTCACCGCGAGTCACGCCCCAATGAGCCCATATGCCAGTCCCAACGACCATCGGCGGTATCACTATCTGGAGCTGGCAAACCGGCTCAGGGTCTTGCTGATCTGCGATCCCGAGACCGATAAATCGGCCGCCTCCCTGGCCGTCAACACCGGCCACTTCGATGACCCTGTCGATCGCCAGGGCATGGCCCATTTCCTTGAGCATATGCTGTTCCTAGGTACTCGTACTTATCCCAAACCCGGCGAGTACCAGCAGTTCATGAGCCGCCATGGGGGCAGCAACAACGCCTGGACCGGCACCGAGTTCACCAACTTCTTCTTCGACATCGACAACGGCTTCTTCGAAGCGGGGCTGGATCGCTTCTCCCAGTTCTTCATCTGCCCCACCTTCGCCCCCGAGTGGGTCGACAAGGAGCGCAACGCGGTCGACTCCGAATATCGCCTCAAGTTGCAGGACGATGTGCGCCGCAGCTATCAGGTGCACAAGGAGACGGTCAACCCGGCCCACCCCTTCTCCAAGTTCTCGGTCGGCAACCTGGATACCCTGGCGGATCTGCCCGGCCGGGATCTGCGCTCCGACCTTATTGCGTTCTACGAAACCCACTACAGTGCGGATCGCATGGCGCTGGTAATGCTCTCTCCGGCATCCATTGAAACCCAGCTGGCGTGGTGCGACCGCTTCTTCAGCACAATTCCGGATCGCCGCCTGGGCCCCCCTGCCCTCTCGGCGCCCCTCTACCGGCTCGATGATCTCGGCATCCGCATCCAGATAGCGCCAGTCAAGGAGACCCGCAAGCTGGCGCTGACCTTCCCGCTGCCGAGCGTGGATGCCCTCTACGACAAGAAACCCCTCACCTTCCTGAGCCACCTCATCGGCTACGAAGGGGAAGGCAGCCTGCTCTCCCTGCTGAAGGCAAGAGGCTGGGTCAACCAGCTCGCCGCCGGAGGCGGCATCAGCGGTGCCAACTTCAAGGACTTTGGGGTGAGCTTCGGCCTCACTCCCTTGGGGCTTGCCCATGTGGACGACATCATCGCCGACCTGTTCGGCTACCTGAAGCTCATCGAACGCCATGGCCTGCAAGCCTGGCGTTATGACGAGAAGCGCAGCGTGCTGGAATCCGCCTTCCGCTTCCAGGAGCGGGGTCGGGCGCTCGACACCGTCTCCGGCCTCGTGCTCAACCTGTTCAGCTATGCCCCGGACGATCTGCTCCACGGCGACTACATGATGCGCGAGTACGATGAGCCCCTGATCCGGCGCTTCCTCGCCAAGCTGACCCCCCACAACCTGCGCGTCACCATACAGGCGCCGGAGGTGAGCACGGATCGCCTGGCCCGCTGGTATCAGACCCCCTACAGCGTCCAGAGCATCACCGAGGCGGAGAAGATCCGCTGGCAACAGAGCGAGCCGGATCCCGCCTTGCACCTGCCCTCCCCCAACCCCTTTATCAGCAGCCGCCTCGATGCCAGAACGCCGACCCTCAGCGCCGACATGCCGGCCTGCCTAGTCGACCGCCCCGGCTTTCGGCTCTGGCACCTGCACGAGCACCTGTTTGGGGTGCCCAAGGGGAGCCTCTATATCTCCATCGACAGCGAGCATGCGGTCAGAAGCCCGCGCCACATCGCCATGGCCAGGCTTGCGGTGGAGCTGCTCACGGATCACCTCAATGCTCTCACCTACCCGGCCGAGCTCGCCGGGCTCGGCTACCAGATCTATGCCCATCAGGGGGGCTTTACCATCAACCTGAGCGGCTTTGCCGACAAGCTGCCGCTGCTGCTCGACATGATCCTCGGCAACCGGACCCTGGGCTACCCGGATCCGGCGCGCTTCAGTGAAATCAAGGAGCAGCTCATCCGCAACTGGGAGAACCAGTCCAAGACCAGGCCCATCTCCCAGCTGTTCAACCAGCTCACCAGTTTGCTGCAACCGAACAACCCGCCGTTCGAGCAGTTGCTGCGCCACCTGCGCACCATAGCACTCGACGAAATGCCCGACTTCGTCAGCCGGCTCTTTGCCGAGGTGCACATAGAGACCCTGGTGCACGGCGACTGGACCGCCGCCGAGGCGCTTGAACTGGCCGCCCTGCTGGAGCGTCACCTCGGCGTCAGCAGCCAGCCCAGTGCCGAGACCCGCCGCCCCCTCATCTCCATACAGGACAGGGGGACCCTCATTCGCGAGCAGGGATGCGATCACGAAGACTCGGCGCTCCTGGTCTATTACCAGTCCCGCACCACCCGGGCGCGGGATCTCGCCTGCTTCACCCTGGCCAACCACATCATGTCCTCCACCTTCTTCCACGAGCTGCGCACCCGCCAGCAGCTCGGTTACGTGGTGGGGGCCGGCAACCTGCCCCTCAATCGCCATCCCGGCCTCATCTTCTATATACAGTCGCCGGTGGCAGGGCCGCAGATCCTGCTGGATGCGGTGGAGGAGTTCATCGATCTCTTCCCGCTGGCCATGCTGGAGTTCACCGAGCAGCAGTGGCAGGACAGCAAGGCGGGGCTGCAGGCCCAGCTCAGCGAGCGGGACGCCAACCTGCGCAGCCGCGGCCAGCGGCTCTGGGTCAGCATAGGCAACAAGGATCTCGGCTTCGATCAGCGAGAGAGGGTGCGCGAGGAGGTGGGCAGGCTCAGCCGCGCCGATCTGGTGCGCTTTATCACCCAGTTGCGCTCACGCACCTCGGATCGATTGATCCTCTGCAGCTATGGCCTGGGCCACGAGCACGACGAGCGGATCACCGGCCAGTTCATCGACGATCCCCGGGCCTTCCGGCTCAATGCCGCCACCTTCGAGGCCTGATCAGGCCTCGACTCCCTCCCGTCCCACGGCAGATTGCGGGCAATAAAAAGCCGACCCCTGGGGGTCGGCTGGAAAAACCATAATCAATTGCGACCAGAGCCGCCAAAAGTGAACATGAGCGTGAAAATCAGACACTGAGTCGATGAACGGCCGAATGGTTCAAACCAGAGCGTATCGGTCGACACCTGCAGTGATTGAGAAACAGCCTCATCTTAGGCATTCCCCCGATTTGTCACGTTGATCTATGTCAAAGGAGGTAAAGAAGCTCGCTTCTCCTCTTCATTGGCGGGATCACGCCGTCGCCTCAGCCCCGACGGATCAGGCGATAGGCCACCTCATCGAAATAGGAGAGCTGCCCCGAGAGCACTCTGGGGTGATCCAGCTCGGCGGCGCGCCCCAGCACCTCCACGCTAAAGTCGCGCTCGAACAGGGTGCGCACCTCCATCTCCCCCACCGAGAACGGCGGCTGCACCTGCTGCTCCGGCTGATACTCCAGGGTCACCAGCAGCACCTGCCCCCCCGCCTCGACAAGGCGGCTCATCAGGGTCGCATACTGGCGGCGCATGGCCGTCGGCAGGGCGATGAGGGCGGCCCTGTCATAGGCGAGCCGGTAGCGGCGGCCAAGCTCGGGGGCGGCGAAGAAATCCCCCTGATAGATGCGCAGGTCGTCGTGCCGGTGGCACCGATAGGGGCCCACCTCGCTTGTCTCTGCACTCAGATTGTTCTCGTCAAAAAACTGGGTAATGGCGAGCTCGGAGAGCTCGAAGCCATCCACCGGATGCCCCTGACCGCTCAGCCAGAGCAGGTCGCGGGACTTGCCGCACAGGGGCACCAGCACAGGCTCACCCTGCTGCTGGGCCGACCACCAGGATTGCAGCCAGCGGTTGAAATCAGCCTGATGAAAGCCAATCCGGTTCTCTTTCCACTTCTGATGCCAAAACGCCGCTTCCATCCTCATCCTCTCGTCATCTGCAATGATGCATCAATATCACAACTTCATCGGGGCGGCGCAAGCCTTGTTGTCCACTGCACCGGGAGCGAGGGCCCGGTGACACCCAGGCGACCGCGCTCAGGCGCAGGCGGGCTCAGCAGCCATGGTGGCCGCCACGGCGTCTATCCGGGCGGCAATCTCTGCAAACGAGGGGCGCTGCAACACAGCCTCCAGGAGACACGCTTCGGCCAGCGAGTGGAGCGCCCCAAGCGCCTCGTCCCTGGGATGGCAGCGTGCCAGCAGCTCCTCCAGCAGGCAGCCAAAGGCCCTGACCTCCAGGCGCTCGAGCCGGGCAGCCCGCTCGCGGTCGGCGCCGTCATAGCAGGAGGCGGCGCCGAAATCCCCGAGCAGCACCCGGCCCTGTTCCTGAACAGAGTGCAGCAGAGAGTACAGCAGAGAGTGCAGCAGGTTGTGGGCGTAGAGATCCCCGTGCAGGATGCCGCGCCCGTGCAGATGCAGCGCGGCGCTCGCCACCCCCTGCGCCATGGCAAGCAGCGCATTCGGGGTGAAGGTCAGATCCGCCGGATAGACATCCCGGGTGCAGGAGTCCAGGCTCGGCGGCCCCGCCAGGTTGACAAACCCGGGGTCTATCAGCGCCATCACCAGGGCCGGCATGCCAGAGGGGTGGCCGCTGACTCGGCCCGCCACCCCGATGAGATTGGGGTGCCTGCCTGCGGCGAGCGACACCGCCATCTCGCAGCGAGGCAGGCCATCGCTGGTCATGGCCCCCTTGAAGAGCTTGACCGCCACCCCCTGCGTCCCCTCATCGGAGCGCAGTGCTGCGCGGTGGATAACCCCGGACGCCCCCTGCCCCAGTTGCTCCCCCAGCGTCAACGCCGGCCAGGGGATCTCGGCCGCGGTTGCCGTCTCGCCGAGTCGGCGCTCCTGCTCGTCGCTAAAGGGGTTGCCTGCATAGGCCAGCCAGGCGAGGTGCGGCAAACCGAGCAGCCAGTCGGGAAGCGCCTCCAGCCGGTTGGCGGCGATGCGCAACAGCTCCAGACGCTGGCATTTGGCAAGGCTCGCTGGCAGCTCGCGCAGGCGGTTGCCAGAGAGCATCAGCTTTTGCAGGGCGGCGCACTTCCCCAGCTCGTCCGGCAGCCGTTCGATGGCGTTGTCGGTCAGGATTAACCAGCGCAGCCCCGCAGGCAGTGACGCGGCGGGAACCGTGGCGATCCGGTTGGCCTTGAACCCCACCATGGTGAGTGCAGGACAGCGCCCCAGCACCTCGGGCAGCTCGGTGAAGCGGTTCTCGGAGCAGAAGATAATGCGCAGCCTGGTGAATTCGGCCAGCTCGTCAGGGAGCCGATCCAGATCGTTGCCGGTGAGATCCAGCACCTCCAGCGTCTCCTTGAGGCTTAAGATCTCGGAGGGGAACACCGTCAGGTTTTCGGCGAGTTTGAGGTGGCGGGCGCCGCAGAGTTCGCCTGCGCGCAGCTGTTCCAGGGTATGCATGGGATCGTCTCTATCGGGGTGGCTGGCTCGCGGCCAACGGCGCCGCCGGGCACTCGCCCAGCGGCCACAAAGGAGGGGCATTATAAAGAACGACGGCCAGAGATCCCCTGTTTTGTTGCCACCAGGACTCAGGCACAAGAGCCTGCCGCGTAAAGAAAGTACGAGTCGCGCTTCCTGCTGGAGGTGGCCGATACCCTGGGCCTTAGCAGCGGCTCTCGGCTCTACGATCACTTTGTGCAGCTCGAAGCAGTGACGCCGGGCGAGTACAAACAGGGCCGGGCTGGTTATCGATCACGGGGTGCACGACACCCCCTTCGGTCAGGCGTTCGTCGCCCTGACCCCGCGGGGGGTGTGCAATTTCTCGTTTCTCGATGACCAGGCCCCACAGGCGCCGCTGACCGCCCTCGCCCACAACTGGCCAGAGGCAGAACTTAGGGAGGCACCGTCACGCACCCAAGACGTCATCCACACCATGTTCGATACCAGCAAGGCGCCGGATCGCCCCATCTCCTTGCACGTGAGCGGCACCAACTTTCAGATCAGCGTCTGGCGGGCGCAGCTCGAGATCCCGCCAGCCAAGGTGGTGAGCTACGCCCAGGTGGCAAGCGCCGTCGGCAATCCCAAGGCCGCCCGCGCCGTGGGGCTGGCGGTGGGCGCCAACCCCGTCGCCTTGATGATCCCCTGCCACAGAGTCATCCAGCAAAACGGCAAACTCGGCGGCTATCACTGGGGCGAGACCCGCAAACAGGCGATACACGCCTGGGAAGCGGTGAGGTATGAGTGAACGTGGCTTTTTTCTGCCCGGCCTGATGGGGGAGAAACAGGGTTGTTGGTTGTGAGTCAGCAGACAAGCGTGCGGCGATATAAAGCGGGGAGATCAGAAGAACCGGGGCGCAGACCGCCCCTTTTATTGCTTTGGCAAGACATGGCGCTTAGCCACACCACCCCAGCAGATTGACGAAACACGTAGGGTGCAATAAGCGCAGCGCATTGCACCATTTGCTGCAGCCTGGTTTTTTGCAAAAAATAAAAAGTCAAACAATCTACCGAACTGCCTCTAAAACAGAGAAATTTCCATTTGACCTTCTCCCCCATATATTACAAAGTAACTACTTATTTAATAGTGGTGTAGTGAGGTACGGTATAATGTCAGGGCGGGAGCACACTTTGTTGATATTTTAACCAAAGAATAACTGAGCCCGATAGTCGTCATTCCAGCCGGCTCTTTTTAGCTTGTTTCTCTGACTTCGAGCACCACAAT
>NZ_JBGLQX010000034.1:0-36128 GCF_041403065.1 Aeromonas sp. S16(2024)
CAGCACATTGTAAAGCTCGATATCTTGCTGATAGTCATGCCGGGTTGCCTGCTCAGGGCGACCATCCAGCAGCGTTTTTAGCTCGCTATACATCAAGCTTCTAGCCGAGTGAGCCCCATTTTTACCAAATTTAAAGCCCAGCTTAACCTGGTGTTCTTCGCTACTCATAAGTGCTCTATTGACCTTAACGGCGCTCAGTTCAAGCTATCAAAGGAGCGTCATTCTACCCCTCAGAGGGCGATTGCTCTATGAAGCCAGGTCACCAAAATCGATCATTTCTACTGTTTGGCCAAAATGCACGCTGCGTCAGCGATTCATCTTGGCGGTCTCGCAGGTCAGAACTACAGCCTGAGTTCACTTTGCACCAAACACAGCTGGCGGTGTACTCGGACCATCGCACCTGACCTGCCCCAAGGAGTTGGTGCGGCAGGTGGTGCCATCGGAAGATCGCAGGTTGCCGAGGCTATCTTTGCGCCAGGTAACTGTAGCGCCGGTGCCGGGATTACTGACACGCACATTGCCCAGACTGTCTTTGCGATAGGTGGTGCCCTCGCTGCTGCGGACATTGCCGAGGGAGTCTTTGCGCCAGGTGGTGCCACTTTCCGAGTCTCTGACGTTACCAAGACTGTCTTTGCGCAGAGTGCCGCTCTTGCCATCGTTACACTGGTAACGGGTGTTGCCGAGGCTGTCTTTGCGATAGGTGCAGTCGGCGGCCCCGGCACTCTCGGCCACCAGCAGTAACAGGGCGCAGGCGCACACGCCAAGCAGAGATAACGAGGGTGTCATAAGCGTGCTCCTTGATACGGGTTGGGACTCTCTTCAAGCGGGCTCAGTATATGCCGCCTGTAACCCCACGCCGATACTGGTTACATGAACATGTCGCATTTTGGAGCAGATGCGGGGGGCCTGAGCACCGCGCCGGCATTCATCGGTTCTTGATGTCTGTTGGATGACGGCGGTAAGGATTTGCAGCCCAGACAATCAAGGCGCCTGGGGCGCCTTGATTGTTTAACGCAAACTGCAACTTTAACGGGCTATGCCGTCGTCGCCGTTTCCTCAATGGCGATCGTGCCGGGCTCTTCCAGTGCCTCGACGATCAATGACAGCCGATCCAGTTCGAAGTCCATATGCACGGTGTCCAGTTGCGGCAGTGTCTTGCTGGCCTTCGCCGAGAGTTTGTTGAATCTCTCCACTTTGCCATACAGCCCTTGTTTGCCCACCAGCGCCTTGACCGTGTTGTTGTAGTGATTGCTGGCGGTGTTGAGCGTGCCGCCCAAGCTGCTCAGACGTTCGGCAACAAGGCAGACCTGGTTGTAGATGTCGCCGGCTTTTTCACTGATCTCGCGGGCCTCGGTATTGCTGCGCTCGATCATCCACAGATTTGATACCGTGCGCAGGATGGGGATCAGGGTTGTATGCGAGACCAGTATCGAGATGATGCCAAAACCGGATAGCCGAACAGCGGTAGGCAATTTGGCTATCGCGTTTGAGCATTATAACGAGCACCACCCGCACAGCGCCTTGGGATACCGTTCACCACGGGAATTTCTGCGCAGTCGGGTATCACAACCCTAAGCGGGAAAAAGTGTCTGGACCTATGGGGTCAAATCCAGTGGTCTCGGCTGACTATACCGGGCCTGCCGCGCAGCTTCGATACTGGGGTTTTGCACATGTCGTGTTTTCAGGCAGGAATGCGTTTTACCATCGCCATTCTGGCCTTGAAGTGAGCTCGTGAATGGTGGTGGTCTGCCCATCAACCTCGGTAAAGGGGTAACCGGTCTCCAGATCCATGCCCAGCGCATAAAGATCGCAACACGGGCAGATCGCATAAACAACAATCCAGGCCTGATGTTGCTCGCTCACCTCCGCCACATCATCTAGAAAACGCTGGTGTTGTTTGCGGTTGTTATCGCTGTGGCAACGAAGCGGTAAGAGATCCAATAAAACCCAATCAAACCACCAATAGTTGAGAAAATCTCTGCAATATCATGGCAACAAGACCACTACGCACAGCATCATAGAGAAGGTTGTCGCAAAAACGATCCATCCGAATGAGTGCGGTCAACATGCAGCAGCAGTCGAGCCTGGACCAGGTCGCAATCACGGCACTCTGTGCCTGCTCTTGCTCTGCTGGTGTCAGGGATGACTGCGGTGCCATTACAACGCTGGCTTGCGGCCAATCCAAACCAGTTGGCTGCATGATTCCCAGCTCATAGCAGGCAGAAGCAAGCACCAACGTCTGCTCATCCTCACTCTGCTCCACCACACCTTGCATACGTATAACCAGTTCGGCCAATTCGCAGTCCTGAGGCAAGCGACAGGTATTTGCGTCATGTAGCGTCAGTGCCATATCAGAAATCTTGTCATACCAGGCTAAACGCTCACGCCAACTAGCCGGGATCCCTTCTTCGCCATAATAGGCACCGGCCAGTTGGCCATAGATAGCAGCCACAGTGTCGGCATCATCCCCTAGATTGGCAGCCAGCAAAGCACCTTCGGCAAATGTAGTGCTATGCCAGAAACTCCATAGTGCCGCCTCCAGGCTGTGCACAACATAACCACTACTGGAAATCTCGTGACGAGTCTTGTGGCGATAAGTTCCACACGCGATCGCGTCTATCTCCTCCGGCAATACTCCCAACGCACTCAACTCAGACTCTGTCAGTTTCAGAACCGCATCTTTGCCAGCATCTTGGGAGGGATCGATGAGCAACGCCTTATCAATAAACAGTGCCATCAACTGACACGCCGCAACGGCCCGAGCCTCACCATGGGTAGTACGAGAACTCAGTGCAACCATATTCAAGAGATATTGCAGAGCATTCTCTCTTTTTTGCACCCTATGCTGACTGTAAAAGAGCACAATGGGCGCTAATCGCATCAAGCTGCCGTTTCCTGCACTCATGGCATCTTCACTGCCAGGATAAGGGTCGCCACTATGACCATACTGGCGTAGTGCCCTTCTGACGGTACTACCAATGTCAAAGCAATAACCTGTCACTGAGTTTTCACCCTGCCGATACCAACGTTGATAGCGAGCTAACTGATCGAGTGGATCATGTCGATGACATGCCAACAGGCTGTCAGCCAAACACAAGGCCATGCTGGTATCATCGGTCCATTGACCAGCTTCGAGCTTAAATGGCCCCCCCCCGATCATATCTGTCAATGCCGTGTAACTATCACGGGGAGCAAACTCTAGGGTTGTACCCAATGCATCGCCAATAGCGAGGCCAAGCAGACATCCCTTGGCGGCACTCTGTCTGTTTTTCATACGTGTAATGTCCATGGAAGAGATATATGCACCAACGCTCCGGCAAGACTGAAGACTGTTGCGAGCGAATGATGCAGAAAAGCCCTATAAAAGAAGGAGTAGCATCCCCTTGCAACCTGCTGATTAACAGCCGAGCGCATCCTCACGCAGGGTGCCCTGTTTGCCATCGTCACACCGGTAGCGGGTATGGCCCAATGCATCTTGCCGATAGGTGCAGTTGGCCGCTTGCGCAGGATGAGCAAACAACCAGCCCGCCAGCACACCGAACAGGGCTAACCCACGCCACCTCGCTCGTGATGACTGTCGGCCAAGGTGAACCTGATCTCGATGCTGTCGTCTGCGGTCCATCGCCGGTTTCCTCTGATGTGTACCTAGTTAAGGGTACTGTGTTCGCCGCCCTGCTCCGATACTGAGGTTTTGCACATGTACCATTTTCAGGCAGATGTTCGCGGCTCTGCTGCGAGCATGTTGCAGCCCGTTGCCGCAAAACCGGGTTGCAGGGGCTAGCCACCCACGCCCCTTCCCACTGGCGGTGGGTTACTCCGTTTGCGCAGTCGGTTTTCTACGTTTAATGCGCCACTCATGCTGACAGAGGGTGCAACACCACTCCATCGAGTAGCCGATCTCAATGTAGCAGCCCCCCAATGCCACTTCACGGCGATCGCTCATCGCGACCAATTCTTCAGACGGCATGCCATAGACGATATCAACACCACTCTTTTGCCTGCAGGCCGGGCAGATATATTTCCTTCGTCTCGTCATCTTCCATTGACCATGTTGTTACCGATTGAGGCCATGCTACGCGATCCTGGCCAACCAAAACTTGCGTTGATGCAAACATTGGGTTTTATAATGGCTGTATGGATATACAGCCTTGCAGCATGATGAACCTACTCACCCCAGACCTTTCAGCCACTGAGGTGGCCATGCCGCTGTTCTTGCAGCGGGCCTCTTGCGGCTTTCCCAGCCCCGCCAGCGACTATCTGGAAGGCAGTCTCGATCTCAATCGTCACTGCATCAGCCATCCGGCCGCCACCTTCTACCTGCGTGCCGAGGGGGAGAGCATGACCGGGGTCGGTATCTTTCCCGGTGATGTGTTGGTGGTCGATAAGAGCCTGACCGCCCGCCACGGTGACGTGGTGATTGCACTGCTCGATGGCGGCTTTACGGTGAAGATCTTGCAACTCACCCCCCGGCTCGCGTTGCTGCCCGCCAACCCAGCCTTTGCCCCGCTGGCGGTGGATGCCGAGCAAGGGTTTGAGCTGTTCGGGGTGGTGACCCATGTGATCGGTAATTTGAGGCAGCGTGATGGCCATTGCGCTGGTTGATGTTAATAACTTCTACGCCAGTTGTGAGCGGCTGTTTCGCCCCGAGCTGCGTGGGCGACCACTGGTGGTGCTCTCCAACAACGATGGCTGCGTGGTGTCTCGCTCTTACGAAGCCAAGGCGATGGGCATCAAGATGGGGGTGCCCTACTTTCAGATACGCGAGCCGTTTGAGGCGCATGGCGGGGTGGCGTTCAGCTCCAATTATGCCCTCTATGGTGATATGTCGAGCCGGGTGATGAGCACGCTGGAGACCATGGCCCCTGAGCTGGAGGTCTACTCCATCGATGAAGCATTTCTGGCGTTGTCGGCGTCGTTTGCCGGGGATCTCACCGCCTATGGGCAGCAGATCCGCCAGCGGGTGCTGCAGTGGACCGGCCTCACGGTCGGGGTCGGCATTGGCCCCACCAAGACCCTCGCCAAACTGGCCAACTATGCCGCCAAAAAGTGGCCTGCCACCGGCGGCGTGGTCGATTTGCACGATGAACTGCGCCGGGCCCGACTGATGGCGATCACCCCGGTGGAGGAGGTGTGGGGGATTGGTCGCCGCTTGACGGTCAAGTTACAACGGCAAGCCATACACACGGTGGCCGATCTGGTCGCCAGTGATGCCAAAAGGTTGCGCGCCCAATTCGGCGTGGTGGTCGAGCGGATCGTGCAGGAGCTACGTGGCCTGCCTTGCGCAGAGCTGGCCGTTGAACCGGTGGCGAAGCAACAGATCCTCTCCAGCCGCTCGTTTGGCGAGCGGATCACCGAGTGCGCGGCAATGGCACAAGCCCTGGCGGGGTTTATGGCTCGCGCTGCCGAGAAGCTGCGGGCGGAGGAAATGTGCTGCCAGCGGGTGCACCTGTTTGTGCGCACCAGCCCGTTTGATGAGCAGGCCCCCTATTACAGCGAGCAGGCCGGCGTTCGGCTGGTCTGCCCAACCGATGACACCCGTTTGCTGCTGCAGCAAGTGAGCGTGCTGCTACCGCAAATTTGGCGCGACGGCCATCGCTATCAAAAAGCGGGCGTGATGCTCAGTGAGTTCACCCCCAAGGGGCAGCAACAGGCCGATCTGTTTGCCTCGCCCTCCCCTCAATCGGATGCGCTGATGGCGGTGCTCGATCAGATCAAGGCCAAAGGATTGGGAAAAGTCGGCTTTGCCAGTCAGGGTACGGGGTCACCCGAGTGGATGATGCGCCAAGCGCACCTGAGCCCCTGTTACACCACCCGTTGGGAAGATCTGCCGGTGGCACGTTGACCTCCTCCCCTCCCTCAACAAGGCGAAAGCCGCCCCCGGCACCAAATGGTCACAGCTACGTGATGGGGAGTCGCGGGTATGGTGGTTCCCGATTGCGGAGGGCGATGCATCACTCACCCTCTTCACCCGCACCAAGAGTCAATCCGTCGAGGGCGAGTAAGTGTGGAGGGGCGCACCCTTTCAACCGGCGCAATTCGATATTGCGATCGTGACCCCGCCGACTTTCTATCTATAAAAAAATTGGAGCAAATATGGCAACTCGGGGTATCAACAAAGTCATGCTGATCGGCCATCTTGGCCAGGAGCCGGAGGTGCGGCAGATGGCACAAGGGGGGGCGGTGGCCACCATCAGTCTGGCGACCTCCGAGAGTTGGCGTGATCGGCAAACCGGCCAACAGCAAGAGCGGACCGAATGGCACCGGGTGGTGTTTATAGGCAAGATTGGTGAGATTGCCGGTCAGTACCTCAAACAGGGCCGCACATGGCGGCCCTGTTTCTTTACGAACTCGCCCAACAGGCCTCGCTCATCCCAGCCGTTTGTAGATCCGGGCATCCTCATCGGATTTGTGAAACCAGTAAAAGTCGGGTAAGCCCACAAACACCCGCCGCCAGTGGTACACCTCGGCTGACAGGCGATCGGCCATCTTCACGATGGTTTCAGGCATGTACTGGATTTGCTGCTTGCCCACCGAGGCCGACAGGCAGGCGGTCAGCGCTTCAAACACCCGCGGCTCTTGCGCCATCAATGGCTCGAGGTAAGGCTCCAGCTTCATAAAGTTCAGCGCCTCATGGGAGGAGCAGATCCCCTCTCCGCTGCTGTTGTTGTAGTAAAGGTAGAGCTTGCCGACATCGTGCAACAGCCCGCCCAAAAAGGCCACGTCGGCGGTGCGGCTGTCGAGCTGGTATTGCTGGCAGAGCATCCTGGCCGTCAGCGCCACTTCAACACTGTGTTCCAGCAAGCCGCCCTCGTAGTCATGGTGGTGGTGATGACTCGCTTTGCCGCGATAGAAGGCGGCAATAAAGGGTTTATCAAACAGCAGCCCCTGGACAAATTGACGAACCCCGCCACTGGGCAGGCCAGCATAAAATTGCCATAGCTGCTCTATCATCTGGCCATGAGCGGCTGACCGTGCCTGCTCGAGGTGAAACAGCCACAGCTGGCGGGCGGCCTCGCCGGTCATCCCCGCAATCCCCTGCGTAGGCAGGCCGACCGGAGCAGACGGCTGGGCGGCAAGCCGCCAGCGCACCAGCTGGCCACTGGGCTCGATATGAGCCATCTCACTGTGCGACACCACCACCAACTGGGTGTCACCGGGCGTCCACAGTTGCCACTGCTCCAAATGCCCCTCAAGGCAATGCAAGCGCGTTGCCCACAGCAATGGACCAGGTTCCTGCCGATTAATGACGTGGGCCATGGTGGATCTCCTCGTTAAGGATGGTAGTGCTCTCATCGCGCTGACCCGATGCGGTCGGCTCATAGCGACTGAGCATCTGCTCAAAGGCATGCCCATCGCGCCCCGACAGATCCGGCACATAGCGGGAATAGACCCGAAACAGCATTTGCGTGCTGTTGTGGCCCAACTGCCGGGCAATCCACTCCGGGCTCTCCCCGGATGCCAGCCAGAGGGTCGCGGCCGTGTGCCGAGTCTGATAAGGCTTGCGCTTCTCCAGATCGAGCAAAGCTAATAACGGATACCAGATCCGGTTCGCCACATTGCGATCCTCCAGCGGACGGCCATTGCGGTTACAAAACACAAAGTGATCCGGAGTGACATCAATCCCTTGCCGGCTGCGCTGAAGCAGCAGTGCCTCATACACCCGCTCGCTCATTTGCACCGTCCGGTAGGAGCCATCGGTCTTGGTCGGGATCAATTCATCGCGCACCCAGGCTTGATAAATCTGCAACTGCCGGCGCTCAAAATCGACATGGCGCCAGGTCAACCCGTGGATCTCGCTAGAACGCAAGCCGGTGAAAAAACGGGTGATGTAGTAAGGGCGATAATCCGCCCGCACCGTGGCCACGATGTCACCTATCTCGTCGAGACTGAACGGCATGATGGTAGTACGGGGGATTTTGAGCGCCCGAATATTGCGCCAAGGAGAGATAAAGCCGTAGCGGTCGGCCGCATCAGTCAGCATCATCCGCAGCGGCGTCATGATGTGATTCACCCGCGAGGCGGAGATCGGCTTGCCACTGCGCCCGGGCAACTGGGTCACCTGCGCCCGGAATGCCAAAATAGCGCCCTTGTCGATCAGGCTCAGCGGCTGGTTGCCAAACTGCGGCAACAGGTGACCATCGAGAATGTCGCGTACCGTCTCCCGCTGGGAGGTGCGCCATTCTGCCGCCTTTTCGGCATACCACTGCTCGGCGAAATCGCGCAGCAAGGGGCACCCCGCCAACAATACCGCTTCCCGCTTGGCCTGGTTGGCGAAATAGTCAAAGCGAGGGCTATTGGGAAACGCCTTGCAGAAATCAAACTGCCCCAGCGTGATCTGAGCCTCCATCCGCTCACAATACTGCTTGAGCTTGCGACGATTTTGCTCACTATCCGGCAGGCCGGTCCGTTCCCGACAACGTTTGCCCTTGAAGGTAAAATCGAGATACAGCCGTTGGTTGAGACTGAAAATAGACGCCATCTTGCCACCCCCTAGCCTTGGAAAGATTCGAACGTGGCGCTGTGCTTGAGCATCTCCTCTTCGATCGGCTCCCAAAGGAACAACAGCTTGCGTCCCCCAAACGGGCGAATGTAATGCAGCCCTTCGAGCAGCACGGAATCCTTGAGCTGGTTGCGGATGGTACGCGGATCAAACTTGATCCGTGCAGAGAGCTCTTCTGTTGTCAGATAGGTGTATGCCATAATCATATCCTCGCTTTATTCTCTTCAAAGACACCATATGCACTACAGGAGAGACTTTAGCACCTTTAAACACCCTTGCAAGACATTTTGCTACGCTGTGGGTATTTTTTTTATGGAGGAGTAATGATTAAGTGCCACTTGTCGAGAATTTTAGGTGAGCGAAAGTTGAAAGTTGCTGAAGTAGCTAGAGAAACAGGTATAAACCGGAACACCATTCACCGTCTCTACAATGAAACTGCGACACGGATAGAACTGGATGTGATAGAACAGTTATGTCGCCACTTAGATATCAATGTTGGGGATTTGTTCGAGATTCAAGGATCTACCAGTCAGTGAAGGCTGTTATTGCTATCAATTCATACTGGCCGATGTAAACCAGCCCATTGCTGAGTAGTTGCTGCATTTCACACAAAATCAGCGGAACTGAGAGTCTTGGGCTTTGGGCTCCCTCTTCAATCCGTCCGATCTGACAGATAGAAAGCACCGGCCAGCAGACCATAGACCAACCGTACGCGCTCATCCCGGCCCAGCAATACCCCGAGCAATACTTCGCCACTGGCCAGGTCATCCCCATGCCAGAAGCACCAAAGTGCAGCCTCTACCACATCCAGCCAGCTGGCGTGGCCCAGCTGGTTGCGTGATTTGCGCCGCCAGCTGCCACGCACCACGGCATCACTATTCGGGGATCTGACCGCCAGCGCCCGCAACTCCATCACACTTACCGTGAGTCCATCCTGCTTGGCCGGACGGCTGCCACGCCCTCCCCGCAGCAATTTGTCGAGCAGTAGCGCCAACAGGCGAAACGCATCCTGATCTTCAAAGCGGGCGTCCCTCCCCAGCAAGTCGGCAGCACCGGCCATCAGTTGCTCACGCCCCTGGTCGATGGGCAGTAACGTGCGATCCAACCGGTGTTGCTCGATATGGATGGCCAATGCCGCCATCATCGCCAGCGGTGACATCTTACCCTGTTGGTGACATGCGCCGTTGGCTAGTAAAGCGGTCAGCGTCGTCACTCGCTCGGCTGACAACAAGCAACATATCCCCCTGATCAGGGGCATGCTTGCCTGATCTGATAACCGCGTTGGGTTCATGGTGCCTCAGTGCCGATCGCGTTTGAAGTGAGCGGTTTTATGCCCGACGGTGACAATCTCGCCGCCTTGTTGGACCAGATAGTGACGACGTAGTCGCTGACAGCATTGTGCGGGCAATCCGCACTCGGCTTGCAGCATAGCCACGCCTTTGCGATCGAGATAAACCACTTCGCGGCCCTGGTGATACGCAGAGCGCCCGCTGCTCAGCAGCAGCTCCACCCACTCGGGATCAATACCACGCTGCGGCATCCGGCACGCGGCGTGATGGCTGTATGCACTGTCCAGCTTTCCGTTCATGACATACTCCTGTAACGTTCATCTCGATGGATTGATTATATGTAGCCTGTATACTCATGCCGATACTGGTTACATACACATGTCGCATTTTGGAACAGATATGGCACCCAAAGAGCTCACCTGGGATCAAACCCTGCGTTTTCGTCTGCTGGAAATCGTATTGCAATGGGAAGGACGGCTGACCACCAATCATTTGATGACCGCCTTCAATATCGGTCGCCAGCAAGCGTCACGGGATATCAATCACTACCTGACTCACTATGCACCGGACGGGCTGGTCTATGACAAAAGTCTGAAGGGATACAAACCCACCGACCACTTTGTGCCGCGCTTTAGTGAAGGCAACGTCGATGAGTACCTGATGCTGTTGCACCGTGAGAAGCAGCACCAGCGCCAACATGAAGCGGGCCTGTTAACCCTGCCGCTGATGGACCTGCGCTACGGCCATATCGAGATCCTGGATGTGCCCAACCGCCATATCGACCCGAAAATCGTGCGTGGTCTGGTGCAGGCGGCGCGCGGCCAACTGCGGGTCGATGTCGATTACGTGTCGCTCAGCTCAGAGGCGCAGAGCGGCCGCAATATCGTGCCCCATACCCTGGTCTATGACGGGATCCGCTGGCACGTGCGCGCCTACTGCGAGAAGAAAGGGGAATATCTGGACTTCGTGATGAGTCGTTTTCGCGGCGAACCAGATCTGCTGGATGCCTCCCCCCACGGCCGGGATCAGGATCGGGAGTGGAACACCCGGGTCACCGCCATCGTTATCCCCAATCCAGCCCTCAGCGAAGGACAGCAAGCCATCATTGCCAGCGACTACGCCATGGCAGATGGCAAGCTGTTGATCAGCCAGCGCATCCCTTTGATGCACTATGCACTGGAACGGATGCAGGTGAGCTATAACGGCGAACACCAACAACATCCTCTGCTCTACCCGCTGGTGCTGGCAAATCGAGAGGAGCTGATCGAGCAAGGCTGTACCTTCAAGCTCAAGAGTGCAGATTTGCTTGTGCTGCCACGTTAATACACTCCCCACCCTAACGGACGGGGATCCCTACTGCCAGACAGTTATGCCCCGCCGTGAGAATGAGCGTCGACGATGATCAGGCGTCCAAGAATCCGTGATGAGGGCGTTTCAGGTCGTCAGATGCGCAGCGCGCAGTGGTCAGGCAGCTGGCAAAATGGCGAAGCAAATAGATTTTATTCTATTTCAGCATGTTGCATGTTCAATCTGTAAGCTCACGCGCGGTTTGACGTGCAAAGTCGGCTTTCTTCTTGTTACCTAGCGATACCAGCTCTTGGATGCTCATTACTTTCAGCGCCACGACATAGGCGACTGTCCGTAGCAATGGAGTGCTGTAGCGCGCCATTGGTTTTACCGTGTCAGCATTTTGCTGCCGCTCAGTAGAACGCTGACAGATACCCGCCTCGTCAGGATGAATTATTCGCAGTAGTGCCCGGTTAGCCCCACTTTTTTCAATGAATTCACTCTTCACGCGATAGCGTGAGATGACCTCCCGCCATGGGGCTTTTTCACTCCGTTTGGCGCCACATCGTACCTCGATCGCAATCCGTGTCGCTGGCAGCAGTAATACCGTCACACTCAGGAAGGCTTGCAACATCTGTGGATCCGTGAAGGGGATCCCAGTGTTGCGAGTATTGCTTCGGACTAGCAGATAGCCAATCCATTCGATGAAAGCCGCTCGTTGCTCGCGATAGACCTGGCGAGCCAGTTTAACCACTTTACGGAGTTCGATTTGCTCCTTATGACTGCGCAAGGCTCCAGGAAGCAAATTCAGATGATGTGACGTTGAGTAGAGCAATCGCTGTGCTCCCCGCTGAGTCTTAAATGCTTTAAGTAAATGAATTTTTTCAACTAACTCATCGACCATAGCGGGTGTGAGTTGATAACGATTGAGTTGATCGGTGATATCTTCATGTCGTGCGAACCGTGCGATCAGCTCCAGAGCGGCATCAAAATCCAGCTTGTGTTTAACCAAGGGAGGGTAAGGTGCACACTCCATCAGGACCCAGGAGACCTGTTGAAGATAAGGCGAAAGCGACTGGAGCAGGGCCTCCCGGCAGCGCTGCCATGTCAAGGGCCCCTCCAACCAGTCGTTCTGTGTGAGCTTTGCACGAGACAGCCCGGTGAAGTGGTGTCGCAGTGACAAAGACCAGTCGTACTTGGCCTGCAACAGACACGCTGCATTGACCCAGTGGGTAAAATGCAAATATGAGTGCAACGTCGTCTCCGGGCTCTGATGGCCAGCAAACTGGGCCAGCGCCCAATAATCCCCCTGAGTGGATGAGTGTGTGATGGTCTGGTAGATAGAGGTACACTGTGCGGCCGACCAAGGCAGGAAATGTGCCCACCCTGGCAAACTGTGCAGTGCCAGAGCTTCGTGATGTAGCAGCAGTTGTAGGCGGCTCAATGCCGTATGCCGCAGATGATGGAATGTATAGTATTTCCCACCAACCTGCCGAAGGATACTGGTTAACGGCCCCCTGATCTCTTCATCCGACATCGGTATCAACCAACCGCTCTGTGAGGGAAACGCCAGCGCGTTCGCGTTTTTCGCCTTTCGCGGCCATAACCCAGACAAGTACGCATCCAATCGAGTACGCTCTTCCGGGGTCAGCAAGACCCCCAGGGGGATCTTGCGGGTGGCACTGTCACTCTTGCCATCATCAAGCCGGGTATCGCGGATATATAGCCAGCACTCTGGACTGCGTTCGATATCTTTTAACCTGAGCTTTTGGATCTCGCTCAAGCGCAGTCCAGCACGATAAGCCACGATGTATAACGCGCTCAGACACTCTCGGTAACTCGATGAGGTGTGCGTCATCCGCTCCATTCCACGCAGCAACTGTCGAAAGAGAGGTTCACTGAGATAGGTGGCACGCACATGGGGCCTCTGGCGCTCGCGCGGGACCAGCTCCTCCGGCAATGGGGCCAAGTGGTAACTCGCCACCGCATAGCTGTGCAGGCTGGTCAAGCGTGCAGCCATGTAGCTGACAGCATTCTTTTGGCTAACGGGCGCCTCGGAAGAGGAACTTTCCGGCTCTGCGGAGGAGGATCTTTCCAGGTCCGTCCGTTCAACCGCACCAGAGAGCGCCGGGTCGACGACCAGATTTGAAGTCCCCCCATACTCTTCCAGCAATGCTCGATAACAGCTCAGAAAACGATCGCCATCCCATAAGCCGAGATCATGATCAAAGCACCGAACAAGCCATTGCTGACCACCGCGACTAAGGTAACTGCGCAGCGTCGAAGGCTTGTTTTTGTTCTTTGCGATGCATTGATGTAGCCACCCAACCAGGATCTGCTCTGACTTGCTGAGGGTCTGCTCATTGCGCAACCGGTTCAGTCCTGCGAGGCAGCTTGCCTTCGTCTGCTTGCGAGTCGCGCTCTCCTTTTCCGCCAACACCGTTCGCAACCGAGCCAGTAAGGATGAATAAGGGTGGTCTTCGCCATGGTAGCGCCAACGCTTGGAACTGCCTGCCGTCAGGTTATCGACTAATCCGGTACTCGCCTCCTGCGCCAAACACACCACTTGGTGACCATCCGCAACCGTCGGATGATGCAGTGAAAGCCAGTTTTCATGAGGCAGCGGTACACTGTGTAACGCCCCAGATGCCACATGAGTCAGGATCTGTGGCCAGCGGACCCCGGCTTGCCCACCGGTTACCAGACTCGCCCCTTGGCAAAACTCTTTGATCCCGCGCAGGGGTGCAGTCAGATGTCTCTGGGCCCATAAGCTGAATGTGTCGAGCTCAACGGCAAGCTCAAACGTTTTGCCGCGCCGACGATACCAGCGCTGTACCAACCCCAGAGTCGGCAGGCTTAGGAAAATCTGGAGCTCGGTAACCCCCTTCCCTGCTCTATCGTGCGCATTGGTGGCCAACGCCTTGCTCTCTAACGTCAAAGGCAACCAAACAACTGAGCCATTCGTGCATAATCTTCGCCGCTCAGCGATGGCCAGCATCAGTGCGTGCAAAATCGCCGTCTGGTGTACACCGCAGTAAAACACCGCGCTATGAAGAATGTCGGCCAGTAAATCTTCAGCTTCGATCAGGCTAGTGTCGCGGGCCTCGATCTGTCTATGCCAGTTCAGCAGCGCTTGACTACAGCGCTGCGCTTTGTCAAACCACTTTTCAGTGTAAGGTAGCGGGCGCCGAAGCACCGTCAGGGGGATTGTCGGCAACGGCAACTGCCAATACCCGCTGGTATTGCCCTGCTGCAGGCAAAGCAGGATGGCTCGCAGCCCAGCCTTGAATTCAGACTGTCGCCTATACTTGCCCGTCAACGTGCTCATCGCCAATGGCCACAGATACTCAAACCCTCGGACATCGGCTGGCTCCTTGAATAGGCCGGGCAAATGTTGCAACAGCGCATCCAGTGCTCGACGCTCTATTTGCACCTGAGCACGTTTGAGACGATCCCGACGCATAGCCCGACCAGACCGAAGAACGTTCGCTGCACGCTCATCTTCCTTTCGAAGCTGTTCACGCCAATCGATCAGTGGATTGTCCATTCGCCCATCACCTTCAACCCGAGGGTTTGATGCCATTTGTCCAGCACGTCCGTCAGGGTAAATAGATCGCTCAACGCCGCACTACTGTACTGGTTTGTGAACTCTGTCCCCATCTCCTCATGACCAAGCAGCGCATCGATAAACTCGGTGGCCACGCCTTGCTCCAGCAGGTGGCTGCGCACCGAATGGCGATGCCAGTTTGGCGCCAGGGGCAACAGATTTTCGAACTGCCTCATCATCGAATTTGGGGTGACGATTTCTGTGCCTTCCAGGCTGCCATCTTTGGCCTCGACCGCCCAGAACAGGAGCGCTCCAGCTCCACTCAATGCTTGCTCCGCCGCCGACACTAACGGCGCAAGCAGCGGCTCACGCTGACATGCCAAATATGTCAAATAGCGCTCCCAGGCTTGCAGTTGCTGCACTGCCAACGCTGACAATGGCACCAACCTTGCCGAGCTCACAGATCGTCCCTCTTTGTCTGTCAGCCGGATAAAGCGACTGATGAGGCAGTAATCACCACGCCTGCCGTACATCTCCGTCACGGGCCTGGCGGCAGTAGAAAGATGGAGGATCAACAAACTGTGGCGCACGAGGAGGTTATGATATTGCGTCAGCGTTGGACGCTGCTGCCGTGACCCACTGAGTCGTGCACAGAGGTACTGCTGATAATTTCCTAGGAGTCGAGCAAGCTCGCCAACGCTAGGATAGAGGCGTGATCCGACAGCTCCTTGTTCTAATTCCGGTGCCAGCACCACCGCGGTCATCCCCATGGAGGCCAAATAACGGCGCCAGATCTGCAACACGTCTTTACGTGGCACATGACTGTAGGCCATAGGGGAACATTGCTGAGCCGCCTTGCCACGCAGGATACCGGCAATGGCGCTATCAATCCCCTCTCTTTGCAACCAAGCACGCTGGTAGTTTTGCAGCTGTCGCATGGTCAAGGCCGTGCCAGCTCGCTCATTTGCTCGCGCTAAACAATCCACCTGCGCGCTACTACTCAATGTCCTCCAACCGTGTCCAACCAATAAATGAGTGGCCCATTTTGGCAAAGGTAGCTGCAAGAATAAGTCGCTCTTTGGCAAAAAAGAGTGCAATTTCCTATGCACTCGGCTGTGGGCAACCTCTACATAGCGTTGTAGATACGCCCCATGAGGAAGCCGCCAAATACCACTGGCATTCTTTGAGGGTCCGTCGTCATCGGCAAATCGAGAGCCAGGAGCAGGCAATTTAATCTCAGTACTCGGCCAGACCGGCAGCTTGTGCAAGTCCTCGCTACTCGTGCCCATCACCAGTTGCAGCAGGATCGACAGCGCCGGCAACGCCGTTTCATCGACCGCCTGAGGCATCAAGGCATCGACGAGGCGTGTGATCTGTGACGCTGTGGCAATCCAAAGGTTGGCCGGCAACTGCAGATGACGCATCGACATGGAGAGCGCTACCGAGGCGCTTTGCAAAACCCTCGCCTGAATATCCATCAACCCCTGTGGCTGAGAGGACACCAGCAGCGTCTGCTGCTCAGGGAGGGTTCCTCGCTCCTCTTCACCCTCCCACTCGGTCAGTTTGACTTTGCCGCGCTGCAGCAGAACCTCCCGTAGCAACAGGATTTGGGTCCGCTCGTCGAGCTGCTCTTGATAACGCGCCTCCAGTTGGAACCGCTGGCGTTCGCCGGTTGACCGGGTACCCGTTTTGATCTCTTTGGCTCGCGCCTTATAGAGTCGGCTCAGTAGGGCCTCCAAGGCCCCTGTATTGACGCTCACCTGCTTGTTATTGGCATATTGCTCTCTCTGGATCTTGATGGCTTGCAATAGCGTCAGTATCGGCTGCGTAAAATCGACCTCAGACAGGGCCTTAATCATCACCTCACGTTGATTGTTCGCCATCAGCCTGACGTTGCGCAGCGCCTCTTCGACCGTTTGGTCCCGCTCGGCAATACCCTGAGAAAAATTGATATGTGATAACGCCAAGACGGCCAGGATCGTCACGGACTTGAGCTGAGCAAATAGCTCACCGTTGAGGCTATAGCCACTACGCAATTCCGCCAAGATGGCGTCAACGAGATAGAATTGGCTGAGTCTCCGATCTTTACTCAACCGCTCACGCATTTGCATGGCAGAGAGTGGCGATGGGGGCAGCATCTCTTTGGATGAGACAGAATCGATCCACTGCAGCTCGGCGGCCAACAACGCGGTCAGTGTTGGATCCAATCCCAGGATCCCCTGACAGCAGGCTTGCAACGATTCAAGGATTTGCCGGTGCCACTCGGCCAACGCCTCCGGAAACACCAGCTGTCGGGTAAGGGAACGGGCGGGTTCAGCGTCAAGACCCTCCACTGCCTGCTCCTGCGAAAGGTCATCACTCATCGGCTAACCTCTGCAAGAAGAAGTTAGGTTCGGGCACCGATACCATCCCGTTCTTTTTGTCTTTTTGCCGGGACTTGCTCAGCGCCTCCTGAGCATGCGCCAGCTGTTCCCGGGACAACCCGCACACCTTGGCCCAATAGTCTTGAGACAACCGCTTCTTCTGAAACCAGTTAAGACGCTGCTCGTCTGTCAGAACGCGATTGAAAATTCGTCGGCTGCATTCGATGAGACGGGGCTCCCCTAACAGCGTCATCAACCTCAGCCACTCCCCGGCCAGATGCTGCTCGACCTCACCCTCATTCAGCCCGCAGGGGATCAATCGTTGCCCAGGCGGCGGTTTGATTGGCGACGGCCAAGACAATACTGGCAACAATGGCCCTACGATCATAAGCGCACTGCCCACATCATCGCCTGACGACAAGGGACGATAGAGAATAATGGCTGACTCCCAGAGCGTATGGAATTGATCGGCAATCGGCAGCCCAGTCTTGAAGCCCAACTCCAACCACGCCTCACGAAACGCGACTAACGCCGGATGGATCTGATAGTTCCCTGACTCCTTCGTCCTCATGTAAACCCCGTGTATCACCCGTTACTAACACATTACATAAAAATGTATTTTGTTTTCAAACAGTTCCTTAGCGATAAACCGATTCAGCCACACACCGAACCTCTGAACCTGCGCATGGCAGGCCTACCGCAGGCAGGTACTGTGAATGAAGTCAGGAATGGAGATGCAATTCACCAAGTGGGTAATCGTCGAGGGAGCGGGATCATTTAGCCGATATGCAAGGGGGAATGTGACTGACTCGGGTGACGTCAATTGAACAATACTTGGCTTTCTCCTGCACATGCTGGACACCGCTGTCGAGCGGTAACGCCTTCAGCGAGATAGGTCGCCATCAAACGACGACGCCATGCTCAATCTGACCGATGAGATCGATAACTGCCTGAGCTCCGACAGCGGTCGTCAGGAAAGTAGCAGGAGGGTTTCCTCCCAGCGCCCGGGCAGGTTTGTTCAACCACTCAAGCGCCTTCCCCCTGTCCCCCTCGAACAGCGACTCCGCAGCCTCCATCACACTAACGAATGAATAGATACGGGCACTCTGAGCGCGGGACAGCAGGGCCGCAGCAGTGCGCTTGCGTGTCACCGTCGAGCGGTCAATGCCAACCAGCTGACAGACTATCTTGACGTCGCAGCCCAGCAACGCAGCCAGTTCATTGACGATGGAGGGAGCCATTCCAGCCACAATGAGATGATGCGCCCCCACAAGCTCCTGGGGCAAGGCCAGCGAGGCCATCAGCCCCTTCGGTTGGCGGATCTGGCGAACAGAACGATAAGCAGCGTAGGACATGGCGAGGCGGCTCCCTGTATCATTGCGCCTTTAAACTAGCCCATCTAAACCATACCATCAACGATGCAGGACTCTTTCAAACCCCAAACGTTAACCTATGAAGCCACCGCAAAACTGCGCCAAACTTGCCACTAAAACTGGCGCAGTTTAGTTAACTGCGCCAAAATGGCGCCATATATATGAAAAACGCGCCAACAAACACGATGTCAGCGACCACAGACCTACTAGAGACTATCAGGGGATCCGAAAGCGGATTGACGCTGGCTGAACTGCTGGGCCGCCACCCGAGCATTGCCAGACGCACCGCACAGCGCCTGATAGCCAAGCTGATTGAAAGCGGCCACATCACAGCCCAAGGCGAAGGACGGGCTCGCCGCTATCATGCTGACTCCGAGAGCCATACCGAGCCCCGGATAGCCAAGGTGGACAGTTTCCCCGCGTTCATCCCACTCTCTGCCGACAGCCTGGATATCCTTGCCTATATCGACCAGCCCCTCCCAGCCCGCAAGCCCGTGGGCTATCAGCATGATTTCTTGCAGGCATATCATCCCAACGAAACCTGTTACCTGTCCGAATCACTGCGCCGTCAGTTGCACAACATGGGCAAGACCACAGACATCGATGAGCCTGCCGGCACATACAGTCGAGCGATCCTGAACCGTTTGTTGATCGACTTATCATGGGCATCGAGCCACCTGGAAGGTAATACCTATAGCAGGCTAGACACCCGTGAACTTATCGAGCACGGCAAGGCCGCGCGGGGTAAGGGAGCCATCGAAACGCAGATGATCCTGAACCATAAAACCGCGATCGAGTTACTGGTCGAAAACATCGACAGTGCCGAATTTAACCGCTACACCCTGATGAACTTGCACAGCGCCCTGGCGGAAAACTTGCTACCCAACCCTGCCGATGAGGGGCGCATTCGCCAACATGCTGTCGACATCAGTAAAAGTATCTATCGCCCGTTATCCACGGCACAACAAATCGAAGAGGTGCTGGACGAGGTGCTGAGCAAAGCCAATCAGATCCACGATCCGTTTGAACAATCGTTTTTCATGATGGTGCACTTGCCCTACCTACAACCTTTTGCCGACATCAATAAACGCACTTCCCGCTTGGCCGCGAATCTCCCCCTGTTTCGTGGCAACCTCTGCCCGCTCACCTTCCTCGATGTACCAGAACAGGCCTACAGCCGCGCCACCCTCGGTGTGTACGAAATGGCCCGCATCGAACTGCTACGCGACCTGTACGTGTGGGCTTATGAACGTTCAACCCAAGAATATCTTGCCATCAAGCGGGATCTCGCCGAACCTGACCCACTTCGCCTAGCATGGCGGGATCTTATCAAACAGACTGTCCGTGGGGTCGTCACGTCGATCCAACTTGATCCACTCAGCACCATTGAACAAGCGGTGTCAGAGAACGTCCCGCAGCAAGAGCGATCGGCCGTACAGGCACTGATTGTTGAAGAGTTGCGAAGGCTGCATGAAGGTGTTCTGGCACGCTATGGTTTACGGCCCTCGGAGTTTATCGCGTGGAAAGCGCAACATGGGCGCTGATTGATACTGTGACAATCGTCGAGTTGAGTATCTATTAAGGTATTCCATAGTGCGGTGCTCTATGCCGAGGACATCATCATGAGTTACCAAAGCCTGGCAGCCACCACTGCCAATATCACAGAGCTCAGACGCAATCCAATGGGGACCATCAAAGAGGGAAAAGGCGATGCCGTCGCCATCCTCTATCGTAACGAGCCAGCATTCTATTGTGTGCCGCCTGAGCTCTACGCCTACTATCTGGAACTGGCCGAAGATGCCGAGCTGAACCGTATTGTCGATGAGCGAGTCAAACGGTCGGAGTTCGTCAGCGTCAACCTGGAGGACCTATGATTTAGAATCCCATCCTTGACATCACTACCCTCAGCTCTTGCAAGTCAACGTTGATCAAGCGCGGGCTGGAGATCAACGCTACGATGCCCCTTATTGTCATCGCAGCATTAGTCGCGTCATGGCCCTCCTCCCCTCATTGTGTGAGCGAACTGGCAGCGCCTGCTGATCTGGGCCCCGGTGTAGTAATAAAGGGGAATTCACTTGGGCGCTTCCGATGGAGACGAACCACTGAAAAGCAAAGGCCGTCAGGCGGCATTCCTGTCTGACTCATCCATCCGGGGTTTTCAGCGTCCAATTTTGACCACCCTGGAGTGTGTGCAACCATCCGATTTTTGGATCGAAGATCCATCAGCAGCTTGTTGTCGTGCTCGGACTTCATGCGGTAGGCTGCGCCCGGCGGCAAGACGTTAGCCTAGTGGTTCATGTCGATGATGACGCAGGGATGGCCGCCACCCGCCGGTTAAACTCGGCAAACTCTTCAGCATTATCTTCCCAACGCTCAATGCTGGCCGCCAGCAGGTCTAACAGCTGGACGTTGTTATCGTAGTCATCCACCAGCTCATCTATCAGTGCCAGCGCACTTTCGTAGTCATGCTGGTTGTCGATATGGGTGAAGTAGGGCAGCTCGGCCAAGGCCTCTCGGAGCTGTACCAGAATGGGTTTCAACATGTCAGAGTTACCTTGTTGGTTGCGCCCCCCCGTTTTCGATAACACTGGGGACCTGTCCAGTTTAGATCTTCAATGGAGGTGGCTGCTTGGTATGACACCATCACTGCATTTGCAAATTTTCCCGAGAAACCTCGGCTAGATTGGCAAAATTTCGTGCTCATCAATTCAAGAAGGTATTTAAAGAAGCGAACGCGGGTGCGAACTTGTGAGCTCCCGTGAAGCGATCGCAACAATCATGGACTCACTGACAGAGACGATCAACCGACGCACCATCGCTGCCTTGGCTTTTGTTGCGCCAACCCCAGTGCACTCCTGCTGAAACTCGTTACACCTTGTTTTAATGGCCCCTTGAATCGAAAGTGCGACACCCATACCTGAGGATCAAGGTTAAATACCGCCTTTAGCGTGTGAAAAACATTTACCGCCTAAAGCAGGTAAATATTGATATACCTGCCACAGCGTGTAAATTAAAAGAAATTACGCTACCAGGTAAGTCAAATCATGAAAGTAACCAGCGCCAAGCAACTTAGTGCCTGTCTCAAGGATGCCAGGCTTTCGCAAAAGCTCTCCCAAGGCAAAGTGGCCGGCAAGGTGGGGATCAGGCAGGACACGGTGTCCAGCTTCGAGCTCAATCCCGAGTCAACCAAGCTGGAGACCTTGTTCAAGATCCTCGCCGCACTGGAACTCTCCCTCGATATCAGGCCCCGCACCGATCCTGCGGAAAACGCCACGCCTGGCTGGAAGGAGGAGTGGTAATGGCCAGCCTGACGGTCTACATGAACGGATACCGGGTAGGTACCTTTACCAAGGCGACCAATGGTGCTCACCAATTTCAGTACGATGAATCGTGGTTGAAGTTGCCAGGCAGCCGCCCCATCTCGCTCTCCATGCCATTACGCCAGCAGCGCTACCAGGGCGATGAGGCCTATAACTTCTTCGATAATCTGCTGCCAGATAACCCGGAAGTAAGAAACCGGGTGGTGGCGCGCTATCAAGCCGATTCCACCCAACCCTTTGATCTGCTCAGTTGCATTGGCCAGGACAGCGTGGGGGCATTGCAACTGGTGGCTCAGGGCAGACCTGTGCCAGACGTTAAGCGCATTGAGTGCAAGCCGCTCTCTGACGCCGAACTGGAGCAGATCATGACCAGCTACCAGCAAGGGATCCCGCTTGGTATGGTGAGGGAAGAGGACGATTTTCGGATATCCATCGCCGGGGCTCAGGAAAAGACCGCGTTACTCTACCTCGACAACCGTTGGTGCTTACCGCATGCAGCGACCCCAACCACCCACATTATCAAGCTGCCCATTGGCAAGATCGAAAGCCACTCCTACTCGATAGACCTCTCCCAGAGCGTAGAAAACGAATATCTCTGCACCCTGATCGCCAAAGCATTGGGTCTTCCGGTTCCCCATTGCTTCATCATGCAGGTCGGCAAGGTCAAGGCTCTGGCGGTGGAACGCTTCGATCGGCGCTACGCCACGGATCGCAGTTGGATCATGCGCCTGCCCCAAGAGGACTTCTGCCAGGTGTTGAATGTACCGTCAGCACGCAAGTACGAGAGCCATGGTGGACCGGGCATTGCTGACATCATGACGACCCTGCTGGGATCGGCCACGCCGGAGCAGGATCGGTACCTGTTTATGAAGTCTCAGGTGTTGTTCTGGCTGCTGGCTGCCACTGATGGCCATGCCAAGAATTTCTCGGTGTTTATCGAACCTGAAGGGCGTTTCCGGCTTACACCGTTTTACGACATCCTTTCCATGTATCCTGCATTTGGTGGTAAAGGATTACATCCCCGTGATGCCAAGTTGGCCATGGGGCTTACTGCAACCAAGGGCAAAAAATACGCGATAGAGCAGATATTTCCTCGCCATTTTTATCAAACGGCCAAGGCGATTGGTTTTGAACAAGTGCAGATGGAAAAAATCATCAGCGAACTGACGGATAATCTGGATGAGGTAATATCAATCGTTCGTCAGCAATTGCCTGATACATTTCCCACTGAGATTGCAGATTCAATTTTGGGTGGACTCAGTTCGAAAGCGCAACGCTTAAAACGATAATTGACCAATGTGACAAATGCCTCTTGCATCGCCCCAAATGAGCCTCTATCGAGGCTCATTTTTTTTGCGTACGAGCGAGTGAATGATCCATTTTAGATCAAAAAAACAACTAAAAATGCAGAAACCTGAAGTGCTAATTTTGGCAACATAAAATTTCCTCAGCTAACCTTGACAGACTTAACGGCAATAAGAGATTGATTTTAAAGTATTATATTTATTTGATGTTTGACGTATTCTGATGACATTTTAACTCTATTAACAGGTACGGCCTTCTAAGCCGTGGGTCGCAGGTTCGAATCCTGCAGGGCGCGCCATTGATGTGACTCTTCCCTCGAAGAGCGACATCGAAGGCAGATTTCAGTGGTGGCTGTAGCTCAGTTGGTAGAGTCCCGGATTGTGATTCCGGTTGTCGTGGGTTCGAGCCCCATCAGCCACCCCATTATTAGCTGTTCGTGCTGGATCAAGCCGACAGGGGCAAGCCTGACTTGCCATGAACCGGGCATCTGATGCCCTCATCAAAACCGGCCCTGTGCCGGTTTTTTTGTGCCCGCGCCCCAGCCTCGCCGCCTGCCCCGAGCGCTCCGCTTCCTCTTTTATTCTCTTTGCCTCCTCCCCTGCTCTCTCGCTCTTGTCTTTTTGCTGGTCGGTCAATTTCACCGCCAAGTGCTGCCCCTCGCCAGGCCGGATCACAGCCATGATCGGAGTCATCACGGCCCCGATGTATCCCTGCTTCCCATGACGCAGCGCAAGCTTCGATGCCGATGACCGTGATATGGATAAAAACCGGCAAATGCCTTGTCTGCTTCCCTCATAAGGGCGAGCAACCACTTGCCTCCAGGCAGCGCACCACAGGTTGCCGCCGCGCCTGATGCGAGGGGAAGTCGGGCAGAACGTAAATAGATTGTTAAACTAGATGGTCGTGATTCATCTTTTCGTAATCCATTCACTGCACAATAACGCAATATATTGAAAAAAAAGGAGTAATTGAAAGCTAGCCGCACAACAACAGACAGATCCCCTGCCATGACCCCACACAGCGCAGTGGAAATCTTCCCATACTAAGTGTCAGCAATGTAGATGCCCTCCAAGGAGAGACTGAGATGAGTGAAGAAAGCAAATGCCCCTTCAACCACACCGCCGGCGTCGGCAGAACCAACCGTGATTGGTGGCCGAATCAGTTGCGGCTGGATCTGCTGCACCAGCATTCCCCCAGCTCCGATCCCATGGACAACGATTTCAACTATGCCGAGGCATTCAACAGCCTCGACTACAAGGCACTCAAGAAAGACCTGGTCAAGCTGATGACCGACTCCCAGGAGTGGTGGCCGGCGGACTTCGGCCACTATGGTCCCCAGTTCATCCGCATGACCTGGCACGCCGCAGGCACCTATCGCATCACGGATGGCCGTGGCGGCGGTGGCCGCGGCCAGCAACGCTTCGCTCCCCTCAACAGCTGGCCCGACAACGTCAACATCGACAAGTCCCGCCGCCTGCTGTGGCCCATCAAGCAGAAGTACGGCAACAAGATCTCCTGGGCCGATCTGCTGATCCTCGCCGGCAACGTCGCGCTGGAGACCATGGGCTTTAGAACCTTCGGATTTGGCGGCGGCCGCCCGGATGTGTGGGAGCCGGATCAGGACGTCAACTGGGGTGACGAGATCGCCTGGCTCGGGGTCGACCCCGACCGGGTCAAGGGCGACCGCGAGCTCGCGGCCCCCTTTGGCGCCACCCACATGGGCCTCATCTACGTCAACCCCGAAGGCCCCAATGCCAGTGGTGACTACATGGAGGCGGCCAAGGACATCCGCTCCACCTTCGGCCGCATGGCCATGAATGACGAAGAGACAGTCGCCCTCATTGCCGGTGGCCACACCTTCGGCAAGGCCCACGGCGCCGCCCCCGAATCCCACAAGGGGCCCGAGCCGGAAGCCGCCCCCCTGGAGGCCCAGGGCCTGGGCTGGATGAGCGACTACGGCAGCGGCCACGGCAAGGATACCGTCTCGAGCGGCCTCGAGGTGACCTGGACCAAGACACCGGCCCTTTGGAGCAACAACTTCTTCGAGAACCTGTTCAACTACGAGTGGGAACTGACCAAGTCGCCGGCAGGCGCCAAGCAGTGGGTGGCCAAGGATGCGCCGGAGATCATCCCCGATGCGCATATCCCGGGCAAGTTCCACAAGCCGACCATGCTGACCACCGACCTGACCCTGCGCTTTGACCCCGAGTTTGGCAAGATCTCACGCCACTTCTATGAGGACCCGCAAGCCTTCGCCGATGCCTTTGCCCGCGCCTGGTACAAGCTGACCCACAGGGACATGGGCCCCATCGCACGCTACCTGGGGCCGGAAGTGCCCAAGGAGGAGCTGATCTGGCAGGACCCCATCCCCGCCGTCAATCACCCCCTGGTCGATGAGAAGGACGTGGCCGCCCTCAAGGAGAAGATCCTGGCGGCCTCCCTGACCGTCGCCGAGCTGGCATCCACCGCCTGGGCCTCGGCAGCCACCTTCCGCGGTTCTGACAAGCGCGGTGGCGCCAACGGTGCCCGCATCCGCCTGGCCCCGCAAAAGGATTGGGCAGTCAACCAACCGGCACAGCTGGCCAAGGTGCTCAAGACCCTCGAAGGCATCCAGCAGGGGTTCAACGCCTCGGCCACCGGTGGCAAACGGGTATCCCTCGCCGATCTCATCGTGCTGGCCGGCGGCGTCGGTGTCGAACAGGCGGCCAAGCTGGCGGGAGTCACAGTGACAGTGCCCTTCACGCCGGGTCGCATGGATGCCTCCCAGGCCCAGACCGATGTGGACTCCTTTGCCGTGCTCGAACCCCTCGCCGACGGGTTCCGCAACTACGGGGGCGAGTGCGCCGCCTTCGCGGAGACCATGCTGATCGACAAGGCGCAGTTGCTCACCCTCAGTGCCCCCGAGATGACGGTACTGGTCGGCGGCATGCGGGTGCTCGGCACCAACGCCGGCAACTGCCACGGGGTCTTTACCTCTGCCCCCGGCACCCTCTCCAACGACTTCTTCGTCAACCTGCTCGACATGGGCACGGAGTGGAAACCGGCAGCAGGAGCCAAGGGAATCTACGAGGGGAGTGATCGCAAGACAGGCAAGGTGAAGTGGACCGGCACCCGCGTCGATCTGGTGTTCGGCTCGAACTCCCAGTTGCGGGCCCTGGCCGAGGTATATGCCAGTGCGGACGGGAAGGAGAAGTTCGTGAAGGACTTTGTGGCGGCCTGGACCAAGGTGATGAACCTGGATCGCTTCGATCTCGCCCGCGCCTAAAGACCATGACTGGCGCCCCGCACCCGCTATCGGGAGCGGGGCGCTGCTTTTGGGGCCCGCCTGTCCTGTGGCACTTGCGACTCTTGTGCAGGCAACCTGCTGGGTCCACGCTGTCCGGCACTCCCGGCATCGAACACGCCTCCCCTACCAGGGGCCGCCATGCCCCGGCACCAGAGGTGCAATCCCCATACGGTGCCCATTTTTTACCAACCATTGTGTAACCGTTCACCGGCAGGGGCTTGATGCACACAACTCTGAGGGGATGGGGTAATCCGTTTTCTCGATGCAGGCTCGGACGATGGCGCGCAGCGACTCCTGGGGACAAAGTTCCAGGCGTTTGGCCGTCTCAACCAACGACAGTATGCGTTGACGAAACAGCTCCCCACGATGTGAACACACGCCGTAGCTCCTTTTGCGCCACAGTACACAGCCGCGCAGCGCTCGTTCCGCCTCATTGTTTGTCTGCGGGATGTCGTGATCATTCATAAACCGCCACAGCATTTCGTCATCCTTAATGAGCCACTCGCAGCGCCCCCGATAGCGCTTCTAGCAGAGCAGGGTTCCTTGCTCTAACTGCTTTAACCAGCTTTGCCGATAGCGCCTGAGCCGGTGCAGATAACACTCCTTGCTCAATACTCCATTCTCATCGCGATGACGAACCCGAAAGACACTGTCTGCCAGCAGTACCGTTCCCCACTCTGGGCGATAGCGGCCACGTTGCGCAGCACATGGGCCCAGCAGAGCTGGCGCTGACTCGTGCCGACAAACCGGTAGCCAGCACACTGCTCCGTCACCAATACGCCAGCCAACTCCGACCCCAGCAGACACTTGGCGGCATCAATGCCACGCCCGTAGGCTGTCATAAAACAGACCGCTATCTTGCTCAGAGCCATCCACATCCAGCGTCGCTCGCCACCCCGTTGATGACGGTCTCTCAACGCGACTCCGCAGCATCCCTTTCCGTAAGAACAATGACTCCATATGGAAACTATCTTTAACTTCCCGTGTTTGAGTGTTCGAGGTCATCAGATCAAGCCCCGGAGCATGGCCTCAACCCATCATCACAGCTGGTTGATCAAGGTCTTGAGCTGTGCGATCAACTCTGCCGTTGGCTCTTCCTGTATTGTCGAGAAGGTCGACTGGCGCACGATCAGCTGAGTAGGCAGCAACTCCATCACTCTTTTTTGCGGTTGGTTCATCATTTCCAGCACTCGCTCCACGGCACGCTGGCCGAGCAGGTTGAAATCCTGGGCGACCGTGGTCAGGGCAGGCTGAAAATAGAGGCTGTCAGCCGTATCGTCATAACCGGTCACGGAAATCCCCTGGGCGCCGGTGCGTTTCAGCTGTGCCAGGGCACTCAATACCCCCAGTGCCATCTGATCGTTTCCTACGATAATCGCGCTGATGCGCGGGTTGGCATGGATCAGTTCGAAGGTTCGTGCCCAGCCACTGTTTGCACTCCAGTCCCCCCAAGCAGTAATGGCATTGGTAACACCGACACGGTGCAGAGAATCACGCCAGCATCCCAGCCGCAGACGGGCAGAGATGGAGCTTGCTGGCCCAGGCAACAGGCCGAATTGACGGTGCCCCAGCTCCCACAAGTGGTTGACGCAGGCGCTCGCGCCTGCCCGGTGATCGAACCGCACGCAGGAGACCTCGGTCTCCGGTGGCACATCCAGAAACAGGCAGGCCAGGTCGTCATTTTCCCGGGCCAGCCGCTCCGCCAGCGCGCTCTCCATGGGTATATTGATGATGACACCGCGAATATGTTGTGCCCGAAACTCGTTGAATACTGCCTGCAGGATGCCGTACTCCACCGCCTTGGGCATGGTAATAGCGACCTGCAGTTGCCGCTCTTCGGCCTGACTTTTTATCGCGGCGGTGATCTGTGAGGGGGCGTGAAACGTCAGGGAGGAGGTGATGAGCCCAAGCGCCGGGATTGCCTTGCCCGCCAGCAACTGGGCAGAACGGTTTGGCACATAGTGCAGGGTGTTCATGGCCTGCATCACCTTGTCATGGGTACGTCGCGACACCAGGGTGGGGTTGTTCAGCACCCGCGATACCGTTTGTTGTGACACACCCGCCTCGTGTGCGACATCACCGAGGGTCGCCTGTCGTTTCTTCATTCAACATTCCTTTATTTTTCATGGTGATAACTTACATGCACCCCGGGATATAGCCCCTCGCCACGCAAAATGTATTACGCAAACATTCTTTGTCTTTCCAGCGACATTTCAACTCAATTTAGAGCCACTTTCGTGATCCTTTCTGAAATTGGAAGGCTTGGTGTTTGCCTGGAGGCTGGGCCTGCAGATTAAAATTGAATCAATGTATTGCGAAAGACATTTTTAATGGCAGCAGGTGAAGATATGACACAAGCAACGGGATGTCACCCCGCCCTCGGTTTTACCGAGGTTCTCAACCGCCGTGACTGGCAGCAGCACACTCTGACCCATGTCAACCGTCTGGCGGCACACCCGGAATTCCATGGCTGGCGCGACATCGCCGCCGCACGCGACGAGGCCGAGTCGTCGCAGCGCCGCTCTCTGGATGGCGAATGGCTGTTCAGCTGGCGGTCGAGCCCTCTCGCGGTCGATGGCACTTGGATGAGCGCAGAACTGCCCGATGCGCGGCCCGTGGAGGTGCCGTCCAATTGGCAGATGACGGGGGATGATGCACCCATCTACAGCAACGTGCGCTACCCCATCGAGACAAGGCCCCCCTTGGTGCCGGAAGAGAATCCCACTGGCTGCTACTCCCGCGTAATCGAGATCGCGGATGACTGGCTGGAAAGTGGCCAGACCCGGATCATCTTTGACGGCGTCAATTCGGCCTTTCTCCTGTGGTGCAACAGTCACTGGGTCGGCTATTCCGTCGATAGCCGCTTGCCTGCGGAGTTCGATCTGACCCCTTTCCTGCACGCAGGCAAGAACCGGCTATGCGTCATGGTGATGCGCTGGAGCGCGGGCACCTGGCTGGAGGATCAGGACATGTGGCGCATGAGCGGGATCTTCCGCTCTGTCTCCCTGCTGCACCTCGCCGATATCCATCTCACCGATCTGCAGGTCACCCCCAGGCTTGACGCACTCTATCGCGATGCCCGGCTGCAAATCGGGTTAGCCGTCGCTGCCACATCATCGCAACTGGCCGGACTGGAGGTTGAGGTCTCCCTGTGGGATGGCGACGAACAGATCACTGCCACTCGTCAGTCACTGGGAACCCCCATGATCGACGATCGTGGCAACTACGCCGAGCGGGCACAGTTAGATCTGGCGGTGACGCAGCCTCGGCTGTGGAACGCCGAGGTTCCCTATTGTTACCGAGCCGTGGTCGCGCTCTGGCAGGGTGACCGGCTGCTTCAGGCAGAGGCCTGTGATGTCGGTTTTCGCCAGGTCGAGATTAGCGATGGCCTGCTGAAGGTGAATGGCAAGCCGCTGCTCATCCGCGGCGTGAACCGCCATGAGCATCACCATGAGCACGGCCAGCGGGTGACTGAAGCCGATATGGTGCAAGACATCTTGCTGATGAAGCAGAACAACTTCAACGCGGTACGCTGCTCCCATTATCCCAATACGCCAAGGTGGTATCAGCTCTGCAACCGCTTCGGGCTCTATGTCGTTGATGAGGCCAACATCGAAACCCATGGTATGGTTCCGATGAACCGTTTGTCAGATGATCCAAGCTGGCTGCCTGCCTACAGCGCGCGCGTCACCCGGATGGTGCAGATCAATCGCAACCATCCCTGCATCATCATCTGGTCTCTTGGCAACGAGTCCGGCTATGGTGCCAACCACGATGCACTCTACCACTGGTTGAAGAAGAGCGATCCATCGCGCCCGGTGCAGTACGAAGGGGGCGGCGGTGATACCCCGGTTACCGACATCATCTGTCCCATGTACTCCCGGGTGGAGAGAGACTTGATTATCCCGGCCGTCCCCAAGTGGGCGATCAAAAAGTGGATCAGCCTGCCCGGTGAGCATCGTCCCTTGATCCTGTGTGAATACGCACATGCCATGGGGAACAGCCTCGGCAATTTTAGCGACTACTGGCAGGCGTTTCGTGACTACCCGCGCCTGCAGGGCGGTTTTGTTTGGGACTGGGCCGATCAGGCTATCAGCAAGACCTTTGAGGATGGCAGCACGGGCTGGGCCTATGGTGGCGATTTCGGCGATACCCCCAACGATCGCCAGTTCTGCCTGAATGGCTTGGTCTTCCCGGACAGGACTCCTCACCCCGCGTTGTTTGAAGCGAAGCACGCCCAGCAATTCTTCCAGTTTGCGCTGTTGGAACAGCAGCCTCTGAGAGTGGCTCTCACCAGTGAGTACCTGTTCCGCGCGACCGACAACGAGACCCTGCACTGGCGGGTGGAGTGTGCTGGTGAGCCGCTGGCACAGGGAGCTATCCCCCTCGACATGGATGCAGGTGAGTGTCTTGAGCTGACCCTGACCGCCTCGCTTGCACTGCCTCGCGACGCCAGGGACGTCTGGCTGACGATGGAAGTGGTCCAGCCCCAGCCCACTGTCTGGTCGCCAGCAGGCCATCGCGTGGCGTGGCAGCAGTTTGCCCTGGCTGCGCCCCTGGTACTGAGCGAGCCCGCCATCCCAGCCCCGGCCCCCGAGCTGCTCGAGAGTGCCGCCCGCTTTACTGTTCAGGCTGCTGGCCAGCAGTGGGTGGTTGATCGCCGGACTGGTCTGCTCTGCAACTGGCTTAAAGAAGGGGAAGAGCAACTGCTGCAACCCCTGCGCGATCAGTTTGTACGGGCCCCTCTGGATAACGACATCGGTGTCAGCGAGGTAGAACGGATCGACCCCAATGCCTGGGTCGAGCGCTGGAAGAGCGCTGGCTTGTTTGCGCTAGAGAGCGAGTGCGTCAGTTGCAAGGCCAGCCGTCACGACAAGGAGGTGATCATCGATAGTCACTGGCGCTACCACAACCAGCAAGGCGCAGTGATTGCCAGTCACTGGCAGATGCGCTTTGACGGCCGGGGGACGTTACATCTCCTGATCGAGGGCGAACGGGCCGGCACTCTGCCGCCGCTGCCACGGATCGGGATCACCCTCCAGGTCAAACCCCAACCACAACCGGTGAGCTGGCTAGGCCTGGGACCTCATGAGAACTACCCGGATCGCCGCAACAGCGCTTGCTTCTCCCGCTGGACCCTGCCCCTTGCTGAGATGAGCACGCCGTACATTTTCCCGACAGAAAACGGACTGCGCTGCGAAACCAAGGCGCTGGACTGGGGCATCTGGCATATCCGCGGACAGTTCCACTTCTCCGTGCAGCCCTGGAGCCTGGCGCAACTGATGACCACCTCGCACTGGCATCGGATGGTGGCGGAGGAAGGGGCCTGGATCTCGCTGGATGCCCGTCACATGGGCATTGGTGGGGATGACTCCTGGACCCCAAGCGTGCTGGATAAATGGCTGCTGTCGGAAACCGAATGGCGCTACCAGCTCAGCCTTAGCCTCGATTGACCACGGGGGGGAGCCCCCCCATTCACTCTCATCACCACAGGACACAGCCAATGAAACTGTCAGCGCTTCGCACGAGAGAACGTCATAACTTCTTCTATTTTATGCTGTTCTTTTTTTTCTATTACTTCATCATGTCGGCCTATTTCCCGTTCTTCCCGGTGTGGCTGGCAGACGTAAATCATTTGACCAAAACCGAAACCGGGCTGGTCTTTTCCTCAATCTCCCTGTTTGCGATAGTCTTCCAGATAGCCTTCGGCCTGATCTCCGACAAGCTGGGGCTGCGCAAGCACCTGCTCTGGTGCATCGTCGGATTGCTGGTGCTTTTTGCCCCCTTCTTCATCTATGTGCTCTCGCCATTGTTGCAATACAACATTTATCTCGGCTGCCTGGCGGGTGGTATGTATCTGGGGTGTGTCTTCTCCGGTGGTTCCGGCGCCATCGAGGCCTACATCGAACGCGTCAGTCGCGCCAATCGCTTTGAGTATGGGCAGGTACGGGTATCGGGTTGCATCGGCTGGGCCCTGTGCGCTTCCCTGACCGGTATTCTGTTTAGCATCAACCCCAATATCACCTTCTGGATTGCCTCCGGCTTTGCGCTGGTTCTGGCGCTGCTACTGGTACTGTCACGCCCCGAGCCGCAGAGTGAGCCAGTCGGCACCGGGGCGGCTAACGCTCAGGAGTTTTCTCTGCGCCTGGTGCTGGAGCTGCTGAAAATGCCGCGTTTCTGGAAGTTCCTGATCTACGTCATTGGCGTCGCCAGCATCTATGACGTCTTTGACCAGCAGTTTGCCAACTTCTTCAAGAGTTTTTTCTCCTCCCCACAGCGAGGTACCGAAGTCTTTGGCTATGTGACCACCGGGGGAGAGTTGCTCAATGCAACCATCATGTTCTTTGCCCCATTTATCATCAACCGGATCGGCGCCAAAAACGCGTTGCTGGTTGCTGGCTTGATCATGTCGACCCGGATCATCGGCTCTTCCTTTGCAAGCTCTGGGGTCCAAGTGGTGCTGCTCAAGATGCTGCACATGTTCGAATTGCCCTTCCTGCTGGTCGGAACGTTCAAATATATTTCGTCGGTATTTGACCCGCGCCTGACGGCCACCCTGTTTTTGATCGGCTTTAACCTTTCCAAGCAGTTGTCCGGCGTAGTGCTCTCCACCTGGGTCGGCGCCATGTATGATTCCGTGGGTTTCAGCCAGGCCTATCTGGTCCTAGGCCTGATCACCGTGGGCTTTACTCTGGTCTCCTGCTTCACTCTTACAGGTAGTTCCAGCGCCCGACTTGTGCCGGTGAAGGCTTGACTCGTACAGGTGGCAGACGAGTTACAGAGCCTTGGCTGGTACCATCGTCGCAATACTGGGCGCTCCGGCGCCCTTTCTCCTTGCCGCGACTGAATCGAGGCCCACACAGAAAACGTGGTCGCGCCATTATGCCGATAACGAGATCCTGATCGTCTGTAAAAATGTCCAGGCCGGTCACAGATTGACAAGACCTGTGGTGCATATGAGTCGAAGAACGAGTGAGCGGAGGGCTCACTGATGAATCGAGCAAAATGGGGTCTTGTTAACAACCCGTGAAGCATCGACCAGATTGTCCAGCGGGGTACGAGATAGTTCCGTACCAGCCAACATCAGATGGCATAATGAATGGCATATCAAAAATCACGCATAAAGAAAAAGCCAAAGCAATTCAATTGCTTGGGCTTATCATTTGGCGGTGAGGGAGGGATGATTCGCCACTTCGTGGCTCACCCCTTCGGGGCGGCCTCTGGCCGTTCATCGCGGCAAGCCGCTCTGCTCGAACCCGGCGAGGGTGCTCACCCTCCCTCTATGCGCATCAGGGAACACGGTAGCCCAGATGCAAAAAACCGACCCTGAGGTCGGTTTTTCAGTTTTGCAGTGGGTCGGGATTGACTCGCGCCATCCCTGGCGCTCACCCTGCGGGCAGCCTGAGGCTGTCCAAGGGGGCTGTCCTGCCCCCTTGTCGAACCAGGGTTAGAACCGAGCCGCCCATCACCGGATAAAGTAAAAGGGCCTGTCGCAAGACAGGCCCTTTTACTTTATTTGGCGGTGAGGGAGGGATTCGAACCCTCGATACGTTGCCGTATACACACTTTCCAGGCGTGCTCCTTCAGCCACTCGGACACCTCACCAAATTTTTGTCTGTGGTTTAACGTGTTCAGCCAACACGACATTCACGGAGCTATTGCGCCGGAACGGGGCGTAATTTAGGGGAAAGCCCCGCCGGCGTCAACGGCTTTTTGGCTGCCGCGAACCGTTCGCACATTAAACGCACAGTTCTGGCTCTGAGGTCAGTGCACAGATTCCGGTGCGACCTGGATCTCCGGCAGATTGAGGAAGCCGAGGCGTTCACATTCGGAGACCACTTCATGGGTCGCCGCCGTGGTGCTTTCGACAAACAGCAGGAACTGCTCGACGGAGAGACCCGCCTTGGTGAAGACGGTGTGACCCACGACAAGGCGCGGCAGGTTGTCATCTATGATGTCGAGGAACACCTTGAGGGACGGGTATTGCATGTTGAGACGACCCAGCTCGGCCACCAGGGGCAGCAGGGATGAGGGGCGCACCTCCAGCTCGGATGAAAACAGCAACCCTTCCTCTTCCACGAAGATCCGGCTCTCCTGGATGCCCTCGACGGACTGCAGGGAGACCATGTGGATGCCGTGGCACTGATCGCACACATAGTGCTCGATCCGGGCCTGCTGCAGCCAACGCATTATCATTTCAGAGCTGGGGATATTCATCATTTTCACGAACACAATAAGGATCAAGGGGCGCAGTCTAAACCAATTTTCCGACAACCAAAAGCGCACAGGCGGGATCACTCCCGGTCTCGCTTCTTTTTGGCAAGCGCTATGCATATACTCAGCCATTCTCGCACCGCACTCGCCTCCACAGAAGGCCCGATGACCATCCAAGAAAAGTATCGCCTGCACCTCAAATCCCTCTCGGATGAACTGCTCGCCCTGCAAAAACCCATTCGCATCCTGGATGCCATCAAGTGGCCCCGCCACCTGCAGACCGAGTTTCTCGCCAAGGGCGGACGAGTGCTGCCCGCCATCGATGCCGACTTCTATCAGGCCCTCCCCCTCGATTTCGATCCCCGCAACAAATACCTGGAGCTCAAGGAGCTGAGGGACAGGATCCGCAGAAAGCTGGGGCCGCAGGATGATCTGGGCCGGATCCTGCAAGAGACGGTGGATCAGTACATGGTGGTGATCGAGATGCTGCGCCAGCGCGGGCAGCCGGACTTTCAACGTTACAGCCAGTTGCTGTACGGCTCGGCGAGCGATCATCTGCGCGGGGATCGCAAGACGTTAAAGGAGCTGGGAGCCCGGCTGTGCGACATCTTCTCCCTGCCCGGCGCCCGCCATCTGGTGCGCCCCTACCCCAAGGAGTTCGAGGGGGAAGCGGCAGTGGCCAAACTGCAGGGCAAGCTGTCGAACTACTTCAGCGACGGCACTGTGCAGGTCAAGCTGAGCGATGGCATCGTCTCCGATGCCGCCGCCGGGGGGGATTACATCAAGCTCAGCTCCCACGCCCGCTTCTCCGAGCTGGACTTGCAGGTATTGGAGGTGCACGAGGGCTGGGTGCACGTCGGCACCACCTTGAACGGTCGCCAGCAATCCTATGCCACCTGGCTGGGTGCCGGCTCGCCGCGCATCACCGCCTGCCAGGAGGGGCTGGCCGTGCTTATCGAGACCCTCACCTTCAGCTCCTTTCCGGACAGGGCCAAGCGCATCTCGGATCGGGTGATGGCCATCGACATGGCGGAGCGCGGCGCCGACTTCATCGAGGTGTTCCGCCACTTCGTCGAGAAGGGGGCCAGCGAGCACGATGCCTACAAGATCACCCAGCGGGTGTTTCGCGGCGGCATGGTTGAGGGAGGCGCCTGCTTCACCAAGGATCTCTCCTACGTGAGAGGCTATGTGGAGACGGTCAACTTCATCCGCAGCGCCGTGCTGGAAGGGGTGCCGGAGATCCTGCCCATGCTGTTCGTCGGCAAGGTGACCCTGGACGACATCCCCGTGCTCTATCAGCACTATCTGGAGGGGCTGATCGACGCGCCCCGCTACCTGCCCCCCATGTTTCGCGATCTCACCGGCCTCTACGTCTGGTTCGGCTTCGCCTCCGGCATGTCCCTGGTGGACATAGGCCGGGTACAGCAGCATTTTCGCCAGCTGTTCCACCGCCTGCCGGTGGCCGACCCCATCATAGCGCCGGTGGACATAGAGATAGACTGAACCCTCGTCGACAAAAAAGGCCAGCCCCGAGGCCTGTCTCTTGATCACAACTGTTGATGCGCAAGAGACAGCGCCAGTTCATAGCCTTCAAGGAGGGTCTCTAACCTAAACCAGCCCTCCCATAACACCGCTATCGAGGCT